>DATNHI010000029.1:0-9596 GCA_035605035.1 Verrucomicrobiia bacterium | reverse complement strand
GCCGCTGAAAAAGTCGGGCGGGCGCGGTCGGCGCGGCGTTGGGCGGCGTCATGCGCGGCAATTGAACAAATCAGCCGCCGGGAGACAAGCGCATTTGCCGGACGCGATGGTTCGGATCATTTCGATGTGAACAAATTCAGCGGGATATCGAGGGAAGCACCCAGCCAGAGTTTCGAATCCGTGTTGCTGCCGTCGAAGGTCTTGCGCGCATGAAATCCATACCGCCAATGCCGTTTGGAAGTGGTGTAGCAGAAGCCGAGGTCAACGGAATCGTTGATTTCCCGTACATCAGTCGGATACGTGATGCTTTGATAAGTACTGGAATAGGTCGTTGACGGCGGTCCTAAAACGATGTCTTCGCCAGACAGCGTCTGAAAATGCCGGTAGCCCGCATCGAGTTCCCAGCCTTTGATTTGCTGGAAGATGCCCACCGCCACGATGTACTGGTCGGCGCCGATGGTGTGCTCCCAACGATACAGCGCATCGCCCCATACGCCGAAACCCGGCCAGCCGACGTGTTCGCGCACCAGTATGGACGGCTCGATGGCCACGCCGTGATTGCCGGGAGCAAATGCGACGTGCCGGTCATAAACGCCTGGCACAATGGCGCCCGCACGGAACGTCAAAGTGGGCAGATACGGGCACCCGGTGTCATTATTGGTTTCATTGAAAATCTGGTAGCGAGCGCCAAAAGTCAGGTCCATCAAGCCGGTGGTTTTACCAATGTTGCCATCGTCAAACGCACGCCACCCAACCGTGGTGGCGCCCACGTTCAGGTCCGCCGCCCATTTTTCGGTAATGCCGTAATCAAACGTGAAATATCCCTGGCGAATATCTATGCCGTAATTCTCACCGCCGATTCGCGTGTTGACCGGCATCCGGTTGTTGCCCATTTCCCAAACGTGGTAGGCCTCGGACTGCTCGTACAACGTGCCCCAAATCAACTGTCCCGGAAGCGGCACGTCCGCCAACTGGGCAAACGGGCGGCGCGGTTCGTCTTCACTCGCCACCAGATTTTGCGCCAACGCCAGCACCGCAGCCAGACCGGCAATCTTCAAAATGGATTCTTTCATAACCATAAATTCACTCGCTGATTATTTTGTGACACCCGTGAAATGCCACAAGCGGCGCATTCTCACGAACCAACCGCCCGAATTCAACTCAATTCTTCGGGCGTTTCTATTTGACCCGGTTTCCCGCCCCCGCGCAAGCTGGCGCGCAAATGGCCGCGCCCAATCCGTGGATGATTCTGCCGTTCGCGCTCCTGCTCGGCGCGATGGCGTTCGCGCCGCTGCGCGCGCCCGGGTGGTGGCCGCGCCACTACGCCGCGGTCGCCCTCGGCCTCGGCGCGGTCACGCTCGGTTATTACCTGTTCGTGCTGCGGGACGCGCCGCGCGTGCTGCACACCGGGCACGATTACGCCAGCTTCATCGCGCTCATCGGCTCGCTCTTCGTCGTTTCCGGCGGCATCCACATCGGCGTTAAAGGCGAGGCCACGCCGCTGGCCAACCTCATTTTTTTGTTCGTCGGTGCCGTCATCGCCAATGTTTTGGGTACCACCGGCGCGGCCATGCTGCTGATTCGTCCATGGATTCGGATGAACCGCTACCGCGTTACGGCGCATCATATTGTCTTTTTCATTTTCATCGTGGCCAACGTTGGCGGCTGCCTCACGCCCATCGGCGACCCGCCGTTGTTTCTGGGCTATTTGCAGGGCGTGCCGTTCTGGTGGATCGCCAAAAATTGCTGGCCGATGTGGGCAACGGGCGTCGGCATTTTGCTGGCAATTTTCTACGCCGTGGACCGCATCAATTTCCTCCGCGCACCGCGGCCGGTGCGCGAACCGGAAACCGCGCAGGAAACGTGGCATTTCGCCGGCCTGTCGAACCTGTTTTTTCTCGCCGTCATTCTCGGCGCGGTGTTTGTAAACCGCCCGATTTTTCTGCGCGAGGCGTTGATGGTTGCCGCCGCCACCGGCTCCTGGTTCACCACCCCCGAATCCGTTCACGCCGCGAACGATTTTGATTTTCATCCGGTCCGCGAGGTCGCCATCCTGTTCGCCGGCATTTTTGCCACGATGATGCCGGCGCTCGACTGGCTCAATCTCAACGCCGGTTCGCTGCTCGGCCCCCGGCCCGCGCCCGGGATTTTTTTCTGGGGCACGGGCCTTTTGTCCAGCGCGCTCGACAACGCGCCGACGTATCTCGGTTTTTTGAATGCGCTTTTCGGCGTGTCCGGCGCGAAGGAAATCCCCGAATTGCTGGACCAAAACCCGTTGAGCCTGCTCGCCATCAGTGTGGGCGCGGTGTTCTTTGGAGCGGCCACCTACATCGGCAACGGACCGAATTTTATGGTCAAGGCCATCGCCGACCAGCGGAAAATCCGCGTGCCGGGGTTTCTGGAATTCGTCTTCAAATTTACGCTGCCCTTCCTGTTGCCGGCATTGCTCGCGGTCTGGCTGCTTTTCTTTCGCGGCTGAAACACAATCTTGAAACATTCTTTTGCGTGATACGTCGCTTTGTGGGAAGCTAGACCGTTATCCGTTGGGGACATCGGAGTGCGCACTCTTTACAACATCCTGTTCACGATCTTTTTCGTGCTGTCGTCGCCGTACTACTTCATGAAGATGTGTCGGCGCGGCAACTGGATTCCCGGCTTTTTCCAACGCTTCGGCCGCTTCGACGCGAACGTTATGCAGGCGTTGACGAACCGTCAGGTCCTCTGGCTCCACGCCGTCAGTGTCGGCGAAGTCAATCTCTGCACCCAGCTCATCCGCGCGCTGGAACCGCGCCTGCCCAACGTGACCATCGTTGTCTCCACCACCACGACCACCGGCATGGCCGAACTGCGCCGGCATTTGCCCACGCATATCGGCAAAATTTACTATCCCGTTGACCGGCGCAGTTATGTCGTCCGCGCGCTGGCGACCATCAAACCGGAAGCCATCATCCTGGTGGAGGCCGAAATCTGGCCGAACTTCATCTGGCGCGCTCAACAGCTTGGCATCCCGGTATTTCTGGCCAATGCCCGGCTGTCTCCGCGCTCGTTCCGCGGTTACCGGCGTCTTGGCTTCCTGTTCCGGCCGCTTTTTGCCTCGTTCGCCGGCGTCGGCGCGCAAAACGAAGACGACGCCGCGCGGTTGCGCGAGGTCGGCTGCCGCCCGGAGGCGATTCACGTGGTCGGCAACCTGAAATTTGACGCGGCGAAACTGGACGAACCGCGCAAGCTGGACGTGCCCGCGCTGCTCCAGCAACTCGGCGTGGCGCCAGAGGCCCCGGTGCTGATTGGCGGCAGCACGCACGACGGGGAAGAAATGATTCTGGCGGAAGCGGCAGAACGGCTGCGCGCACGGTTCCCGAAACTGTTTTTGATTCTGGTGCCGCGGCATTTCGAGCGCTCCCGCGACGTCGGGCGGCAGTTGCGCGAACGCGGGGTGAAGTTTGTTTATCGCAACGAGATCGCCGCGACCACCCAGATGCGCGAAGGCGAAGTGAATTGCCTGCTCGTCAACACGACTGGCGAACTGCGGCTTTTTTACCGGCCGGCGACGGTGGTGTTCGTCGGCAAAAGCTTGACCGCCACGGGGGGCCAGAACCCGATTGAGCCGGGCGCGCAAGGCAAGGCGATGATTTTCGGGCCGAACATGCAGAATTTCGCCGACATCGCGCGGAATTTTGTGGCGCAAAATGCGGCGATTCAAGTGCCGGACCCGGAAACGCTGGAGAACGCCATCGCCGAACTCCTCGCCGACGAACCGCGCCGCGCCGAATTGGGCCGCAATGCGTTCAAGGTGGTTCGGGAAAACCTTGGCGCGATTGACCGCACGGTAAAGATGATTCTGGAGCAGCTCGCGAAACGGCAAATCTACATCGTGTATGACATCTGAATGATTTTGCGAAGATGATTTGCCGGCGGCGCGTTTCCCCACTTGACGAAGCGCAAGTTGCAACGGATATTACCCTACCGCTTTCGACCGGGGGCGGGGCATATTGAGTCTTGTATGTCAAAATTGAAGGTTCGCAAACCCAAGGGGGATTTATCCTTGAACAAAGGAAGATGGCGTGTTGCCGCAACCGCGGAATTTCACACGAAAGCCGCCCGCTTGCTCAACCATTCTGACACGGAACTGTCCGAAATCATCAAGGAACTGGTCCGCCTCGCGCGGGAACAGGGACATCTGACCTATAATGACATCAACGATACCTTGCCGGAGAACTGCGCCACACCGGAGAAACTGGACCAGCTTTTTGCACGACTCCGCACGCTGGAAATTGACATCGTGGACCAGGCGGAGGTGGACCGCGTCAAAACCCCCGAAGCCGAGGAAGACGACCACGACCGGCTCGACATTCTTGACGACCCGGTGCGGATGTATCTCAAACAAATGGGACAGGTGGCCCTGCTCACGCGCGAACAGGAGGTGGAAATTTCCAAACGCATTGAAGCCGCCGAAAACGAAGTCCGCAAAATCATTTACAGCCTCGGCTTCGCCGGCAAGGAACACGCCGCGCTGGCGGAAAAATTACTGGCCGACCCTCCCCGCGAACGGTTCGACCGCGTCGTGCTCGACCAGAAAGTGGACAGCCGGGACGCCCACCTGCGCGCCCTGCGCCGGCTGGTTGCGCGCGTACAGGAAATGGACCAGGAGGTGGACGCCAAATACAATGCCTGGCGGGCCGCGCATACCCAGGCCCGGCGCCGCCGCGCGCTGGCGGTGTTCAAGCGCGCCGATCAGAAACTTCAGGCCCTGTTCGCGAAGCTTTGTTTCAAGCAAAAGGTCATCGAGGAAATGGCGCTCGTGGCGGAAAACATTCATGACAAATTGCAGTACAGCCTGCGCGCGCTGGCTGATGCGGAAAACCAGCGCGAATCCAGCGCGCAGCAACATCTGGTGGAAGCCGAGCGGCAAAAAATCCGGGCGCTCGAGGAATTCGTCCGGATGCCGCAGGAAAATTTTCTCAAGCACTTCCGCCGGCTGCGCGAGTTTGCCACCCGGGCGCTTCAGGCCAAAACCGAAATGGTCGAGGCCAATCTCCGCCTCGTCATTTCCATCGCCAAAAAATACACCAACCGCGGCCTGTCATTCCTCGACCTGATTCAGGAAGGCAACATGGGTTTGATGAAAGCCGTGGAAAAATTCGAGTATCGCCGCGGCTACAAGTTTTCCACCTACGCGACCTGGTGGATCCGGCAGGCCATCACCCGCAGCATCGCCGACCAGGCGCGCACCATCCGCATCCCGGTGCACATGATCGAAATCATCAACAAACTGATGCGTTCGCAGAAACGCCTGCTGCAGGATTTCGGGCGCGAGCCGACGCCGGACGAAATTGCCGACGACATGCAGATGTCCGTGGAACGCGTGCGCGCCGTCCTCAAAATGGCGCAACAGCCCATCTCGCTCCAATCACCCGTCGGCGACGGCGAGGACGCGGATTTCGGCGACTTCATCGAGGACAAGGGCGCCGAAAGCCCGCTGGACATGACAAGTTTCAGTCTGCTCAAGGGCAAGCTGGGCGACGTATTGTGCAGCTTGACGGAAAGGGAACGGAAAGTTTTGGAGTTGCGTTTTGGCCTCGGCGACGGCTGCGCGCGCACGCTCGAAGAAGTCGGCCAGCAGTTCCAGGTCACCCGCGAACGCATCCGGCAGATTGAGGCCAAGGCGCTCCGCAAGATGCGCCACCCCACGCGCATCCGCCAGTTGCACGGCTTTCTGGAATTGGAAAAGCCGCACCCCGCCGTAGAATAATCTTGTCGCGCTCGCGGGCCGGCGCAAAATAGCTTCACTTCGGGCCCATAGCTCAGTGGTCAGAGCAGGCGACTCATAATCGCTTGGTCGCAGGTTCAAATCCTGCTGGGCCCACCACCTTTCAATAATTCATTTCACTGGCGAATTTGTGGCGTTGCGCTGTTCGAGTTGCGCTCCCAGATATTGGTCCTCCGGCGCTTCAAGCCACGCCGTGTACCAGATGTTGCCGAGCATCTGGCCGGCCTTCACGAGCTGGCCGTCCAGAAACGGCTGGCCTTCCAGTCCCTTGTCGCCTTCGCCGGTCAGCTTGCCTTCCTTCTCCAATTTGTAGAGCGGCTCGACCAGCTTGTTTTGCTCGGTCAGATAAGTCACCGCGGCGCGGAACATTCCGTCCGGCGTGTCCGCATTCGCGATGCGCCCGGCGGGATGAATTTGATCAACCAGCGCCTCGACTTTGATTCCGCCCGTCTGGCGAAAGTAGCCGCCGTCAATCCACGCGTGGAAGGCGGCATTCGTCGTGTAGCCGTGCGGGTTGTCGCCGACCCAGCCGTGATGATGGATCGTGGTATGCAGCGGTTGCGAACCGTCCCCCACAAAATGTCCCATCACGCCCATGACATACACGGCGTTTGCCTGTGCGTTGGCGATTTCCTCTGGCGTGCCGCCATATCGCTGGAAGGCCTTCAGATAGCTGAAACAGGATTTCAATTTTCCGTAATTTTCCGTGATGGCCCACGGCAGAAAACCGTCCAACTCGCGCGTGTGGTCGGCGTCTTTCTCCGGGTCAATGGCCGGGAACCTTTCCGGGTGAGCCGCCCGTGCCCGCGCGATGTCGGCGGCAAAATCGTAACGCATAATCGGCAGCGTTTCCGGTGTCAGGTCGTAAAGCTTCAAATTCTCCAAATCAATGTAATGGTCCGGCCCGTTGACATTTCTCAGCGGCAGATCGCCCACGTTGCGCCAACGGTCCGGCTCCCCTCCGAGAAACGCGATGCGATGTTTCAACGCGGGTGTCAAGGTGAACGCGCCGAATTCCTTCGGCAACGACGCGAGTGCCAATTCATTGATGGCGTGATGCCCCTCGTAATCCCACGCGCCAAGGTTGAAGGTGAACGCGCTCAACGCGACCGTCAGAGTGAACCATTTTCTTTTCATGCTTGGGTTTCCAATTCGCTCCAGCTTAACGAAATGGAGCAGAATTGCAAAAGATAAAGTCGAGCGCGTCGGCGGAAGTTGTATTATTTTCGGTGGGGCGAGGCTGCTGACGAGCCGCCGCCGCTTCGCTTTGGCGCGCCAAGTCGGGCTCGCGGGGACACTCGCCCCACCGGAAGTCAAATTGATAAAATACCCGTTGGCGAATGGGATTTTCATTTTGCTTTCCCGGCGGTCTTCGCGCGAAACTCGGCCTGTGAAAATCATCACCGATGAACGCTGCGCCGGTTATTCGTCTCTGGGTCATCCCGAACGCCCCCTGCGCATCCTCGCCACGCTCGAGCGGCTGCGCAATCAGAGTGAACTGCCGATTGATTGGGCCGCGCCGGGCGAGGTGAACGACGCGCAAATCCTCCGGGCCCATTCGGCTGAACACCTCGCGCGCTTGAACGAGCCGGAGGATTTCGACTCCGATACGCCGTTCTACGAAAACATCAGCGATTATGCCCGTGCGTCCGTTGCCGCCGGCCTGAGCGCATTGCGCGCGGCTCGCGCCGGTGAAGATGTTTTCAGCCTCATGCGTCCGCCCGGGCATCATGCCATGCCCGATCATGCCATGGGCTTTTGTTACTTGAATAACATCGCCATTGCCGTGCTGGAGGCCGCGGCCACCGGCGCCAGGCGTGTCGCGGTTTATGATTTCGACGTGCATCACGGCAACGGCACGGAAGCCATCCTGCTTGACCGGCCCGGCGTTGCCTTTTTTTCGGTCCATTGGTATCCGTTTTATCCCGGTACAGGTGTGGCGAACGTCGGTAAAAACTGCTTCAATTATCCCGTCGCTCCGGACTCGCCACGAGAAACCTATCGGGCGGCGCTCGTCCGCGCGCTCGACGATTTGAAAAAATTCCGGCCCGACCTCATCGCCGTGTCCGCCGGATTCGATGCCTACGTGCACGACCCATTGACGCAGGGCGTGCTGGTGTTGGACGATTTTTACTGGCTGGGCCGGTCGTTGCGCGCGCTCGGGGTGCCGCTGTTCAGCCTGCTCGAAGGCGGTTACAGCCGGGAACTGCCCGAGCTCATTTTTGCCTATCTCAAAGGTGTGGCGGGAAAGTAAATGTGTTCCATCCGGTGCGAACTTGACGCGGAGCCTTTGAAAATTTAACCTGACAGCCGGTTGGTGGTCGTAGCTCAGCCTGGTTAGAGCCCCAGATTGTGGATCTGGCTGTCGCGGGTTCAAATCCCGTCGGCCACCCCATTTCTCAATGGAATTTCGACCTCTTTGAGACGGCGGACAGTGGCGCGCGACGGCTGTTCCGGTCAAGGCGTTGCCGAATCGCTCCCGGTGAATCGTCGCAAAGGCCATGCACTCATCGCCCGGCGCAATGTTGGTCGCCATCAATGTTCGGCGCGACACATTTTGGGGAGAAAACCAAATGCAAAATTGGTTCTAATGAAAATGACCAAATTGACACTCCACGGGGCCGGCATCCTTCTGCTGGCGACCGCTTCCTGCAAGCACATGCCAGAAGTCCGAAACCGGCCGGCGTACGGAACCGGCTTATGTCCTCCCCAATCTGGTGCAACACACCAGGCCCATGTGCGGCACGGGCAGGATCCTGGGGAATTTGGCGGACAGCAGCAATCTTTATCCGGGGGCGACATTGCCGTTTGGCATGATGCGAATACCCGAATCGGTCTGGTTAACTGTGCAATGGTTCACGGTCAATTCCTGAATGCCGCCGACCGTGCACGCTGCTTCCGCAGCCGTGGTGAAATTCCCGCTCAAATAAATCCGGCTTCAGCCGTCCTTCAATTCCTCGTCAACGATCATTCACCTGAGACGGTCACGATGATCATGCGGCGGCGTGATTTGATGTCGCATTCCAGGTGAAAGATTTGTTGCCAGGGACCCAGCACCGGTTTCCGGTCGGCCACCGGCACAGTCAATGACGGTCCCAGCAATGTGGCCTGCAAATGCGAATGGCCGTTGCCGTCGTGCCAGGCCTGTTCGTGTCCGTAGGCGCGGCTGGGCGGGATGAGCTTGTCCAGGATTTCGGGCAGGTCTTTCTGCAGACCCGGTTCGTATTCGATGGTGCCCACCGCGCCGGTGCTGCCGATGTTGAACACGTGCACCGTGCCGACGCGCACCCCGGAATCATAGACAATCCGCGCCACTTCTGCCGTCAGGTCTTGCATCTCATGATGCCCTTTGGTTTCCAGCAGGATTTGTTCTTGGTAAACCATGCCCTTTTTTGCGCGGAACGGGGCCGGAAGGCAAGTCTGATGACACGCAAATCCGAAGTTCAAAATCAGAAATCCGAAAAAAGCCCGAAGCCTGAATTCCGAAAAACCGGTTGATCAGCGCCGAATATTCCGGATTCGACATTCGGAATTCGGATTTCTTTCGGGCTTTGGCATTCGAATTTCCGGTTTGAATCGGTAAGGCGTACGGCATCACCGGAAGCAGTTGCACACGAGGGTTGCCAGTCGCCCCCAAAAATTGTATCTCAACGTCATGGGCCGGACGTATCATTTCGATTGTCCGCTTTGCCGTTACCAGGCACGCGTTTCCGGCGGCGCCGACACCGGCCTCAACTGCGCCGTGCAAACCATAATTTGTCTCGATTGCCACCGGCTTTTCGACGTGTTCACCCGTCTCCGGCGGCTTGCGGACAACGACGAACCGGTT
>DATNHI010000028.1:0-8277 GCA_035605035.1 Verrucomicrobiia bacterium | reverse complement strand
GGAATCTTTGCCCTCGGCGGATTCGCGGAGCAGCGCATAGACCGGCGAATCGGGCGCGCTCAGGCGTGTGAGTTTTGCCCCATCGAAAAAGCAGGGATGGTCGGCGAGCAGTTTATTCAGTTGGGCGAGTTCGGGAATGATGTTCTCGCGGCTGCCCCAATTCAATCCGGTGCAGTCGTCGAGGCGGATTTTTTCGGCGGCAAGCCATTCAACGCCGCAGGTGAAGCCGAATCCGCCATCGGCGCTGGTCAGCGCGCAAAGCCGGTTTCGCAGCAGCGACCACGCACGGCCCTTTTCGGCGAGGCGGTCGTTGTCGTGCGTTTCGGAGTAATGAATGTAAGTGCCGACGCGCGAACTCTGACGGTTAGCGTAATCGAGGTACTCGGCAACCTGGCGGCCGGAGTAATTTTGGAAAAGCTCCGAGTAGGCCCATTGCATACCGCTATCGGTCAACAGCGCTTCGGTGATCTCCCACGAACCGCCGAGGCCTTCGAGCAGGAAAATGGTTTCGGGAAATTCGTCCTGCACGCGGGCAACGATGTATTGCCACGCCGGCACGGAAATTTTGTAGCCGGCGTCGCACCGGAAACCGTCCACGCCCCGCCGGCACCAGGTCAAATGCGCCTCGGCGATTTTGTCCCAGAGCGCGACATTGTCCTGTTTCAATTCGACGAGGTCTTCCCAAATCGTTCCCCAGGCGCCCGGGCTGGCGAACGTGCCATCGGGACCGCGCAGGAAAAATCCGGGATGATTTTCCTGCAAGGTCGAGCCCCAGCCGGTGTGGTTGATGACAATATCGAGGAGAACACGAGCGCCGAGGGCATGTGCCGCGCCGGTCAATTCGCAAAACTGTTCCACGCCGGTGGTGCGGCGGTCGAATTCAACCAGCGCCGGGTCAATCGCCGCCAGATCGAGACTCGCATACGGACTGCCGAAACGGCCAAACCGCGCGAACGTCGTTGGCACGGGCTGCACCGGCAGCAGCTGAACGATACGACAACCGAGGGTATGAATGATGTGCGGCAAACGGCGGGCAAGGTCGCGCAATTTGCCGGAAGGCGGAATGACGGTGAAATTTTTCCCGTCGAGCAATTTGCTTTCTGCTTCGAATGGCTCATCCCGCGTGGAAACCAGATTTTTTGTCGCGCCGAACAGCCGCGTGAAAGCGCAGTAAATGATGTTGGCCGTGCGGGCGAAATCCGGATGGACACTGATGCCAACGTCCGGTCCTTCCGGCCAATGCTGCCAGTTCTTCTCGTCGAGCACATAAGCCTTGGCCTTGAAAAAACCGGTTTCCGCCAGCGGCAATTCGATCTGCCAGCCGTCGCCGGTTTTTTGCATCGGCACGTCGCGCCAGGATTCGCCGGCATGAACGGCGCCCCCCGCATGGGCGGCGATGATCTCGCGGCGGCGCGCGGCGGCGCGGCCGAGGTTGGTGCGGAGCAGGGCGCGCCAGCGGGAGGAGGCGTCCGCACCGCGCACGGCGAAACGAACGCGGTCGCCGACGAAGCGCAGGAGGCGTTCGCCGGTCGCCGGTTCCATGACGGGTGTCAGTTGCGCCATATTAACCCGGGGTTGACCGCCGGACGGCGTTACAATTCCGCAGACGCCGGCGGAAAGCAACGCTACTTTACAGGAAAAGAATCTTGCCCGAAAATCGGTATGCCCCGCCCGTCTGTATCCTGGCCAAGAAAACGGCGATTTTAGGACAGCCGAATCACGACACGATTTGCACGTCACCAGTTGAACGGCCAAACCTGAATATCAGGCTTTTCAATCGGAGATTTACCAGACTGACATTGGGATATTTCCAGAGAAAATTAAGCGGCAGATGGGAATTTCATCTGGCCGCAAGAGAGCTTCTTACAAATTGCACCACAATGAACAGCAAAACCCCGGCCCAGCCGTAGAAAATCAATCGTTCATGAAGTTTCATATTCCGCCAATCCAAGCACGAATCACACCACACCAACCGCAGCATAAATCTCGGAATTTCCCAATAAAATCGGCACAATCTAGGGCACCATTACCCAAAAATGGCGCAGAGATTGCTGTTAAGACCCCGCGCAGGGGAATCCAAAGACATGGCGACGCTGACACAAACGCAGGGCGAAGAAGCTCAATTGTTGCAAACGATTGAGATGTTTGAGGTTATTGTACAATCGCAACCAAACGATTGCCAGTCGCTGGAAATTCTCAAGGAAGCTTACTCGAAGCTGGGCCGCGAGCAGGACGTGATCAACACCTCCAAACGGATTGCGCAGGCGTACATGCAGCAAGGCCAGCTCTCCTCGGCGATCCTGGAATACGAGACCGTTTTGCAGCGCCGCCCGGATGACGCGGACGTGCAGGCGGCACTCAAGCAAATTGAAGACAGGGCCAGCAACGTGACGATTGAGGCGGTGGCCGTCGAGCCGGCAGCGTTGGCACCCCCGCCGGAAGAGACGAAGTTGCGCAAAAAAGCGCGCACGCCGGAGGCGGCGGAGATCAATGATGGCCGTCAGACGATGCAAAAGCTTTTTGTTGACAGCAAGCTCATCAGCGCAGGCGATTTTGATTTGTGCTGGCGCGCGCCGGACTTGACGGTGGCGCCATCCGACGTGTGCGAACCGTTCATTTACACGTTGCATGAAAAAAACCTGTTCCACATTGAAAAATCACTCAAGTTGCTGTCCGACAAGTCGCGCACGGCGTTCCTGCCACTGGACCGTTATGACGTGGACATTGACCTGACGCGCGGTTTTCCGGCGGAAGTGTGCCGGCGCTGGTGCGTGCTGCCGTTTGACCGGATGAGCAAGGCCATTCTGGTGGCGACGGCCAACCCGTTCAATCAACAGGCGGTCAAGGAACTGGCTGAAGCGACTTCGCACCGGTTGTTGTGGTATCTGGCCGCACCGTCGGAATTGATCACCAACCTTCGCAAAGCATTCCGTTAAGCCATGGCCAAGGTCAAATCATTCGGAGAACGCATCGCCGACGCCCTCGTCGAGGACGGCCTGTTGAGCGCGGCCCAGGTGCAGGAACTGCTCGAACAGCAAAAAAAGGAAGGCGCGCGTCTCGTCAAGCTTATCGTTGACAAATCCTACGTCAGCGAACAGGACCTGGCGGTTTCCATGGGGCGCGTGCTCAATGTCCTGCCGATCAACATCGCCCGCGTGAACATCCTGCCGGAGATCGCTGAACTGTTGCCGCATGACACGGCACACAACCACAAGGTCATTCCCGTATCGAGACTGGAAAACAAGCTGTTCCTGGCGATGGCTGATCCGCTGAACGTCCTTGCCTTGGATGACGTAAAGCGCATGACCAAGCTCGAAATCACGCCGCTGATCGCGTCCGAAAAGGCCATTATTGACAAACTCAACGCCTTGGATTCCGCCAAAAGCGGCTCGATGGAAGACATCATTCTGGACGCCCAAAAGCAAAGTGACGAGGAAGCAGACGCCGACAGCATCGAAACCGTCCGGGAAACCCTTGAAGAAGTCAACCTCGACAAGCTCGCCGCTTCCAGCGAAGAAGTG
This sequence comes from Verrucomicrobiia bacterium, assembly GCA_035605035.1. Taxonomy (GTDB): domain Bacteria; phylum Verrucomicrobiota; class Verrucomicrobiia; order Limisphaerales; family UBA11358; genus UBA11358. Next base: position 4,756 of record DATNHI010000028.1, on the reverse strand, counting down.
CCCGTCATCAAGCTTGCGAACCTGATCATCGTCCAGGCCATCAAAGACCGCGCCAGTGACGTGCATCTGGAACCATTCGAGAAATCCATGCGGTTGCGCTATCGCGTTGATGGCGCGCTGCTGGACGCCACGCCGCCCCCCAAACAACTGCAACTGGCACTGGCCTCGCGTTTCAAAATCATGAGCAGCCTCGACATCGCCGAGCGCCGGCTGCCGCAGGACGGTCGCATGCGGGTCAAGGTCAGTGGCAAGGATTACGACTTGCGCGTCTCCGTCCTCCCCACGGTGCACGGCGAAAAAATCGTGCTTCGCGTCCTCGATAAGAGCAGCCTCTCCGCGAGCGTTGACAAACTCGGCCTGGATCCCGACACGTTCCGGCAGTTCAAGGCGGCCATTGATGCGCCGCATGGATTGATTCTGGTCACGGGGCCGACCGGTTCGGGAAAAACCACGACCCTTTATTCCGCGCTCAACGAACTGAACGATCCGGCTTACAATATCGTCACCGTCGAAGACCCGGTGGAATATCAAGTTCCCGGCATCAACCAGGTTCCAACCAAAAAGGAAATCGGCCTGACCTTCGCCAATGCGCTGCGCTCCATCCTGCGCCAGGACCCGGACATCATCATGATCGGTGAAATCCGCGACACCGAGACGGCGGAGATCGCCATCGAGGCCGCGCTCACGGGCCACCAGGTGCTCAGCACGCTGCACTGCAACGATGCGCCGGGCGCCATCGCGCGCCTGGACGACATGGGCATTGCGCCCTTCCTCATTTCCTCCTCGGTGATTCTCGCCTGCGCCCAGCGCCTCATGCGGCGCATTTGTTCGCATTGCCGCGAGCCGGTGACGTATCCGCCAAAAATGTATGAAGACCTGGGGATTGACGCCGCCATGTTTGGCGGGGTGCAACTGTATCGCGGACGCGGCTGTGAGCGTTGCAAGAATTCCGGGTATTCCGGCCGCTTCGCGATTATTGAGGCCATGACCATCACTGACCAGATTCGCAAGCTCATCATCGCCCGTGGCAGCAGCCGGGAAATGGCCAAGGTCGCCATCAGCCAGGGCATGCGCACCCTTCGCATGGTTGGCCTCGACCGCGCCCGCGACGGCATTTCCACCCTGGAGCAAGTGCTCCTGATCACCTCGTTGCACTGACCGCGTCAGAATTTTCTCTGCGGCGGGGTAAAAGACTGCGGCGTTGGCAACAGCCACGGAGGCGGTTGCGGCGCCCAGGACGGGAGGCCGGCGGATGACTGCCAGTTGGTTGGACCGGTAATGCCCGGCAAGGACGTCAAACCCACCGGCCGGCCAATCCCGCTGTTCAGCGGCGCGAACGTGGCTCCCACAGGATTGGCCGCAGGCGTTTGATCCGACGCCGCACCCAACGACGGCTGCAGCGACGAAGAGAATTTTTCGCCCGGCGAGGACTTCGCTGCCATGTCGGAGGACGAACCCGGCTCCAGCAATTGTCTGAACCGCTCCCGTTCCGCGAGCTGTTCCGGGGTCGGCGCTGCGGGTTGCGGGGGCAGGCCGGGCGATTTGAACCAGCCCGCGCCTTGATTTTCATCTCGTCCGGCGAACTGGTTGTTGGCCGGCGGGTTGTTGAAGAACCGGTCCAAAATTTGCGCCGTGGTCGGCAACCCAAAGCGCACAGGATTGAGTGAGCTCCCGTTTGTCGAGCCGCCCGGGTTCCCTGAAAAATCCCAACTCGACAGGGAATTGTCGCCGTACCCGTTGGTGACCGCCGGACGCAATTGCCGCTGCCTCTGCAAAAAACGCTCGACGACGGTCAGGTTTTTTTGACCATCGGCCGCTTCCTGCTCCGGCGTTCGGAGAGTGTTCCGGGACGAGTCCATGCCCAGAATTTCTTCCGGCGTCAGCAACGCCCAGTTCTCCCGTTTGTCCTGCAACTCCTGCAATCGCTGTGCCTCAGCCCGCGAAAGCATGGGCGCGCGTGAGGGAGCGGGTAACGGCACGGATGGACTTTCCATGTTGAAAACCGACACCGGCGCCCGCACTGCGCCGGCATAGTCCGGCTGGTCCGACAGTCGCGGCAGGAGCGACGGCGTGTTGGATGCGGCATTGTCACCCACGGGCGCGGAGAAGAGGATGGGCTTGCCCGCCGGCGGCGCGCCATTCTGCGCCACGGCAGACCAGCACAATGCTGTCAATGCACCGGCCAACAGCGGCATTCTGAAACCTGTCAGGCGAAAATTCATTTTCAGGTTTTACACGCTAATGTAATAGACAGCTCGCGTCAAAATTGAATTCAAAACCCGCCAAACCCCTGCATTGACAGGGTAATACGTTGGACCAAATTGAACTCTCAAACCTGAGTCGCTTTCACTGCTTTTCATATTCGCCCTTGCCGAGCCGTTTGAGCACGGTGAATCCGGCCTTTTTGGCGTCCGTGATGGAGAGCGGCTTGAGCTTGTGCGGCGTGCTGAAAGCGGAAAAGATTTTGCTCACCGGCTTTTTGCAGGCCGGACATTTTGTCAACTCCGGCGCGCTCAATGGCCGGCGCAGGGTAAACCGCCCGCCGCACACCTTGCACTCGCCTTCGCACAGCTCGTATTCGTAAAGAGGCATGAAATGAATTTCAATTTTCCCAAGTTTGCCCGGGCTGGTTGAATGAAATCATTTTTTGATTTGTGATTTTGATTGTTCTGCTTTTTTCATCCTTGCTTGGATCTGAAGTTTTTGAGAGGGATTCTGCTGAATCGCTTCTTGCCATAAAGAAATAGCTTCGTTATAATCAGCCAACTCACCGCCTAGATCACCCCTTTTGTGCTTTGTGACGCCGCGATTGTAATAAGCAACCGCATAATCAGGTTTGAGTTCAATAGCTTTAGTGTAGTCGGCTAATGCGCCGTCCAAATCGCCTTTATTGTCCTTCGCATTGCCGCGACCGTCATACGCTTTAGCCAAGTTTGGATTAAGTTCGATGGCTCTATTACAATCAGCCAACGCTCCATCAAAATCCCCTTTTTCACCTTTTGCACTACCGCGGTTGCAGTAAGCGACTGCATAGTCGGATTTGAGATCAATAGCTTTGGTGTAGTTTGTTGATGCACCGTCAAAATCGCCTTTGTAGTATTCTATGTTCCCAAGAGCATAATAAGCAGCGGCATAATCTGGTTTGAGTTCAACGGCTTTTGTAAAATTGGTCCATGCCTCATCCAAGTCATTTGCCTTTTCTTTTTCGACGCCACGATTGTAGTAGTCAGTGGCACTTTGGCTGAATCCAAATGCGACTGCGAATAACAAGAGCGTCAGCGATGAGAACATTTTCTTCACAAGACTTTTTGCTTTGACTGCTTTTCAAAAAGCCGAACTAGTCAATTAGCGGTCACCGGCGCGGAATTCAGCAAATGACAGACCTCGATGCCGTCGTCCAAATCAGGCCAGTAAATGGCAAAGCCGCCTGGCTCTATCGTCCAGTTCGCGCGTTGTTTGGGAGTGGCTTTCGCCAGCCATTTCAACCACAACACTTCGTTGAGTGGCAGACTGATTTCGCGCCCGTCGTCGAGGCGGACATGAATCACGCCGCCGGTAAAGCGGACGCTTTCGGCGCGAACCTGCTCGGGTTTTTTAACGGTTAAAGTACTCATTCCACACTTCTAATAATCGCGCTTGGTTTCGTTCTGTCAACTTCAAGACGCGATGCAGTTCCGGACGGTTGTATCCGCGATTATATTCGGTCTCAATCGGGTCGAGCCAGATTTTTGCCACGTTCTCGCCTTGAATGACGTGAACGTGCGGCGGTTCATGCACATCGGACGAGTAGAAACGGAACTTGTAGCCTTCGATGAAAATCGTTGGCATGTCTCCGCCTACTTCTTCAGAAACGCGCTGAACAAATCAATCGGCAGCGGCAGGAATGTGGTCGTGTTGTGTTCGCTGGCCATTTCGCGCATGGTCTGGAGATAGCGCAGTTGCAGCGCAATCGGCTCCTTGCTGATCAAGGAGGCGGCCTGCACCATTTTCTCGGCGGCCTGGAATTCGCCTTCGGCGTTCACAATCTTCGCACGCCGTTCGCGTTCGGCCTCGGCCTGCTTGGCCATTGCGCGCTTCATGCTGTCGGGCAACGCCACGTCCTTCACCTCGACGGCGGTAACCTTGATGCCCCACGGCTCGGTCTGGCGATCGATGATTTCCTGCAATTTCTGGTTAATGGTGTCGCGTTGCGAAAGCAGGTCATCCAACGGCGACTGCCCCAGCACGCTGCGCAGCGTCGTCTGCGAGATGAGCGAAGTGGCTTTCCAGAAATTCTCCACCTTTATCACCGCGTCGGTCGGGTTGATGACGCGGAAATAAACCACCGCGTCCACCGTGGCGGGCACGTTGTCCTTGGTCATGATTTCCTGCTTGGAAACGTCAATGGTCACGACGCGCAAATCCATCCGTACCATTTTGTCCACGATGGGAATGAGGAAGATCAGTCCCGGCCCCTTCGCGCGGAGCAGCTTGCCGAGCCGGAAAATGACGCCGCGTTCGTATTCGCGCAGGATGCGCATCGCCTGCGGCAATATAAAAATTGCCAGCACCACGACAACGATCACGACCGGGCCGAGCGCGCCAAAGAATTTAATCAGTGCACCGATGAGTTGGTCCATAATTTTCTCCGTTTCTATGTTTTGGGTTTTACTTTCAACGTCAGGCCTGCGATGCCGGTGACTTCGACCGGCTGTCCGGCTTCGACGGTTGTTTCGCTGACCGCATTCCAGTTTTCGCCCTCGATAAACACCTTGCC
>DATNHI010000027.1:0-13837 GCA_035605035.1 Verrucomicrobiia bacterium | reverse complement strand
CCGCCTCGGCGAGTTCCGAAGATGGACGCCCACGAGCCGATGCGGTGCTCGGCGCTCCGGCGTTCTGGCGCGCCACGCTGAACATCGAAAAGCCCGGCGACACGTTTCTGGATTTGCGTTCGTGGGGCAAAGGCGTGGTCTGGGTGAATGGCCATTGCCTCGGACGATTCTGGAACATTGGCCCGACGCAAACGGCCTACACCCCGGGCTGCTGGCTGCACGCCGGAAAGAATGAAGTGGTCATTTTGGATTTACTCGGCCCGCCTTCGCTGCGCTTCGGCCCGGCAGGCCCGGAGAAACCGGTCATCGCCGGCCTGACGCAGCCGGTTCTGGACGAACTGCATCCGGAAAAAGAATAGCAGCCACACGCTTTAGCCGCCGAGGCAACAAGGCGGAGAACAATTTACGCCCGGGCCGCCTCCGCCCGTCGGCGGCTACAGAAATTCATTCGCGCCGGGCGAGGTTTGCGGTTAAGCTGCGGGCAATAACCGGTTAAAAGTGAAGCAGCAGCCAGCCAATCAAATTTCCAATCATCCCGGAACACAAACCCTGCCATGACCCCCACCCACCAGACGACCGTGCGAGAGGTTTATCAGAAGATCGCCGCAAACATCGCCAAAGTCATGCAAGGCCAATCCGGCGCCACGCGCAAGCTCCTGGCGGCGCTGGCCAGCGGCGGGCACGTGCTGCTGGAGGATTTTCCCGGCACCGGCAAGACCACGCTGGCCAAGGCGCTGGCGCGGTCCATTGACGCCTCGTTCAAACGCATCCAGTTCACGCCGGATTTGCTGCCCTCGGACATCCTGGGCGTTTCCATTTTCAACCAGCGCGACCAGCAGTTCCATTTTCACGAAGGCCCGATTTTCACCAACATCCTGCTGGCCGATGAAATCAACCGCGCTTCGCCCCGCACGCAATCGGCCCTGCTGGAAGCGATGGGCGAAAACCAGGTGAGCGTGGATGGCGAACGCCGGGATCTCGCCGGCTTGTTTTTCGTCATCGCCACGGAAAACCCCGTCGAGTTCCGCGGCACCTATCCGTTGCCAGAGGCGCAGATGGACCGTTTCGCGATGCAGTTCACCCTCGGTTACGTGCAACCCGCCGAGGAGGTTGCCATCCTCACCGCGCAAGCGCGCAACCATCCGCTCGACGAGTTGAAACCCTGCGTCTCGCTGGCCGACGTGCTGGCGCTGAAAAGCGCCGCACAGCAGGTGCGCATCAGCGATGAACTGAAACGTTACACAGTGGATCTTGTCCGGTCCTCGCGCGCGGCCCAAGGAGTGCAATTGGGCGCCAGTCCGCGCGCCTCCATCTCGCTGATGAAGGCGGCCCAGGCGTTGGCGCTGTTTGACGGACTCGATTTTGTCACGCCGGAGCAAATTCAGGAGCTGGCCGTTCCCGTCATCGCCCACCGGCTGGTGATGGAACCGCAAGCCCGGTTCTCCGGCCTGACGGCGCGCGGTGTGGTGGAGGAAGTTTTGAAGAAAATGCGCGTCCCGGCGTGAGTGGAAACCATGAATCCGATCTGGCGCGTCGTTTATCGGTTTTACCGCGTTTTTTCCGGGCTGGGGCACTGGGCGCAACGACGGTTCACGCGCGCGGGGTGGATGGTGCTGGCCAGCCTTTTCGTCACGACCATCATGGGCTTGGACACAGAAAACATGGTTGCCTATCAGGGCTTCTCCCTTTTGCTGGTGTTGCTGTTGCTGGCCTTTGCGTGCAGCCGGGTTTTTCGGATGAATTTTTCAGTCGTCCGGTCACTGCCCCGGTTTGGCACTGCCGGACAACCCTTCACTTATCGCGCCTCGGTCAGGAACCTCAGCGCAAAAGTCCAAAGCGACCTGATGCTCCTGGAAGACCTCGCCGATCCCCGGCCGGCATTTCCGGACTGGCTGGCGGCGCAGCTCGCCCTGGAGAAAACTGTCCGGTCGCTCCGATTGAGCCGGCAACAACGCTTCAATCCATTCAAGCTGGCCACTCTCAAGGACGCGCTCATTCCGCCGATTCCGCCACAGCAGGAAGTCGAGGTTCAGGTTGAAGTCACGCCATTCCGCCGCGGGGTGTTGAGGTTCAAGGGTGTTACGCTGGCGCGCGCGGACCCGTTTGGTTTGTTTCGCGCGTTGGCTGGAATTCGAGCGGCGCAGACGACGGTGGTTCTGCCACGGCGTTATCCTCTGCCGCCCATCGCCCTGCCTGGCGTGATGAAATATCAGGAAGGCGGCGTGGCGCTGGCTTCGAACGTGGGGCAGAGCGAAGAGTTCGTCGCCCTGCGCGATTATCGGCGCGGCGACCCCTTGCGCCACATCCACTGGCGGAGCTGGGCCAAAACCGGCAAGCCCATCGTGAAGGAGTTTGAAGACGAATTCTTTGTGCGCCACGCCCTGGTGCTCGACACTTTCAGCGATCAACCCTACAGCGAGGCATTCGAAGAGGCCGTCTCGGTGGCGGCTTCATTTGCCTGCACCATCCAGACCCAGGAATCGTTGCTCGACCTGCTGTTCGTCGGGGCGGACGCCTACTGTTTTACGGCCGGCCGCGGTTTGGCGCACGCGGACCAGATGTTGGAAATTCTGGCGTCGGTGCGGGTGTGTTCCGAAAAACCTTTCGAGACGCTGGAAAATCTGGTGCTGAACCACGCGGGCGTGGTCAGCGGCTGCGTTTGCGTGTTGCTGGCCTGGGACGAACCGCGGCGGAATTTTGTCAAAAAGCTGAAGGCGGTCGGCGTTCCGGTCCTGGTGACGGTGGTGGTGCCGGCCGCGCCGGCCAAACCATTTGAACCCGGCCCCATGCGCGATGAACCCGATAGTTTTCACACGCTGGTGGTGGGGCAGATTGAACAAGGGTTGTCCCGGTTATGAAAACGCCTCCCTTTCTCCTTGCAGCCGCGCTTTTATTTTGGGGCTGGCAGACGGGGTTTTTGATCGAGGGCGCCATCATGGCGGTGGCGCTGGAGAGTTCGCGCTTTATCAAGGCGCGCTGGGAATTGTCCGACGACGACTTTGCCCGCATCTGGACGTTTTGCACCCTGCTGACGCTGGCCGCATTGGTTTTCGCCTTTGCGAACAATGCCGGCCCGGCCAACTTCAGCAAATTATTTGAGAACCCCAATTTCACCGCCGAACGCGTGGCCGGCAATTCCAGCGCCCTGACCGCCATTGCGCTCATCCGCTGGCTGCCGATGATTTTTTTCCTGTTCATGGCAGCGCAGGCGTTCAGTCCGCGTGAAGGCATTCCCCTGGAAACAATTTCACTCATTTTATGGCGGCGCCGGAAAAAGGCCCGGAAAGCCGGCCGACCGCTGCCGCCCTCGCGCAACGTCAACGTCTCCTATCCTTACTTTGTCACCTGTCTGTTCGCCGCCAGCGGCCACGCGGCTGAAGACAATTCCTTTTTCTGGGGATTGTCCGCGCTGCTGGCGTGGGCGCTTTGGTCGCAGCGTTCACGGCGGTTTGGGCTGATCGTGTGGGCCGCCGCGCTGGGATTGGCCATCCTGTCGGGTTATTTCGGCCAGCGCGGCATTGGCCGGCTGGCGCGTCTGGCCGAAGAGTACAATCCGCAATGGCTATCACGTTTTATCGGTGAAAGGACCGATCCGAAGGAAAGCCGGACCGAAATCGGGCACATCGGCCGGATGAAACTGTCCGGCAAAATCGTCATCCGTTTGGAACCTGAAAATGGTGCCACGGTGCCAACCTATTTGCGCGAAGCGAGCTACCGCATCTACGAATCGCAGGTCTGGCACGCTGGCAGTTCCCGGAAAGACTTCACCGGGATCGCGGAAACCCCGTTCGACAGCGGGAAATGGCCGTTGCTGCCCAATCAGACCAACTCGGCCACCGTGAACATTGCCTGTTATCTTAACGGCATCAACCAGCAGGATCGCAACCGTGAGGGGTTATTGCCGCTGCCCTTGGACTGTGGCCGATTGGAGAACCTGCCCGCGTACGTTCTGCAGAAAAACAGCGCGGGTGCTGTGCTCGCCGAGGGACCGGGACTGGTGATTTTCGATGCTGATTACGGGTCGGGTTCGACCATGGATTCTCCGCCCAACACCGGTGCTTCCTTTATTACCAACGAAGATCTTGCCGTGCCGGAAAGGGAAAAACCCGCGCTGGATGAGGTGATTTCCGGACTGAATGTGACCGGGAAAAGTGACGAGGCAAAACTTCTGGCGGTGAGCGGATTTTTCAACCGTAATTTCAAATACAGCCTTTGGCAGGACATTCCCCGGGCAACGGGCACCAACGAAACTGCCCTTGGCCGTTTTCTGCTCCACACGCGCAGCGGCCACTGCGAATACTTTGCCACAGCGACCGTGCTGCTGTTGCGCGAATTGCATATCCCGGCCCGGTACGCCGTCGGCTATGCGGTGCATGAAGGCTCGGGGCGCAAGTATGTTGTCCGCCTGCGCGACGCTCACGCCTGGTGCCTCGTGTGGAACCAAAAGGCCGGGGTTTGGCAAAACTTCGACACGACACCCGGTTCGTGGGTGGCCGAGGAGGGGGAACGAGCGTCGCCACTGCAATTCTTCTCCGACTTCTGGTCGTGGATTCAGTTTCAATTCGCGAAGTTCCGCTGGGGCGAAAGCCGGGTGCAACAGTACGTCCTGTGGGTGTTGGTGCCGGTCCTCGGGCTGTTGCTCTACCTGATTATCTTTCGCAGCAACCGGCGTCGCCATCGCCGGAAACCGGGGGAAGTGCTGGAAACCGGCAACTGGCCCGGTTTGGATTCGGAATTTTACCGGCTGGAACAAAAACTGGTTGAACGCGGTTTAAGCCGCCAGCCCGGTGAACCGCTGTCCGCCTGGTTGCAGCGTGTGGTGGACGACCCGGATTGGGCCGGACTCAGTGAACCGCTTCAGGATTTGCTGCGTCTCCATTACCGATATCGCTTTGATCCCCAGGGCTTGAATCGGGCTGAACGCGAGGTCTTGCGGCGGGAAGTCGCGACGTGTCTGGCGAATAAAAAGAGGTGACCGTCCACCGGGAGCGAGAAAGGCCATTCGTTTCGAAAAGTTGAAGGAGGCATTTCGTCGCCGGCACATATCGGCTATCCCGGTTCCCGGCTGGTCCCGGGAGTTCACAATTTTCAAATGGGTTTGCAATAAAACGATGATGACAAACCCGGAAAGCAGGCTAAAATAAGTACCATTGTCGTTGATCATTTTCCGCTTCCGTTCCGGTTCCATTGCCATTAGTTTAGGGCAACTATGAACTCAAAAACACTACTATTCGCTCTCATGCTCACCGGCGGGCTGGTTTGCGCGTCGCTGTCGTCCGCCCAGACCCCCGCGGTTAACTTCCCCGCCGCCAGTCCGGCCTGCACCCTCAAACAACGGGTCGGGTTGACGGATATCGAAGTGGTTTATTCCCGGCCCGGCGTGAAAGGCCGGACCATCTTTGGCGGCATCGTTCCCTACGGCCAGGTGTGGCGCACCGGCGCCAACCAGGCCACCAAAATCACTTTCAGCACGCCGGTAAAACTCGAAGGCACCGACATTCCCGCCGGCACCTATGCGCTGTTCACCATCCCCGGTGAAACGGAATGGACCATCATCATTAACAAGGGCGCAACGCAATGGGGGGCTTTTCAATACAACGAGAAGGATGATGTCGCGCGATTCAAGGTGACGCCCGTAACGCTGGCGGAGACCATCGAAACGTTCACGATCGAATTCAATCACATCCGCGATGAATCGGCGGTGCTTAATCTGGTCTGGGACAAAATGGTGGTCCCGATCCACGTGGCAGTCGAAGTGACCAGCCAAGTGGTGCCGCAAATCGAAGCGGCCATGGCGGCGCCGGGCAAAAAATCGGACGGCTTCTATTTTCAAGCCGCCACGTTTTATTACAACCACGACCTGGACCAGAAAAAGGCCCTCGACTGGGTCAACGCCGGGCTGGCGGACAATCCCCGGATTGCTTACGAAATGTTGCACTTGAAAGCGCAGATTCTGGCAAAGCAGGGAGACAAGGCGGGCGCCATTGCCGCCGCCAAACAATCCACCGAACTGGCTATCAAGGCCGAAGGCCCCGGCAGTTCCTTCGTGAAGATGAATCAGGATTTGATTGCCGGCCAGCAATGATGCTAATTTGGTTCTCGAACTGAAATTCAACAAAAATCACCCACCACTGTCGGAGGTAAAATGAAGAAACTTATACCCAACCTGATAATCACCGCAATCGCCTTGGCCAGCGCGCTGCCGGTCATGGCACAACAAAACCGTGCCGCCTCCACCGGAGGCGTCAGCCCGCACGAAACTACCAGCCGGGTCATTGACGGCAACCGCGTGACCGTCACTTACGGGCGGCCCTACACCAGGAATTCCCGGACCGGCGAAGTGCGCAAAATCTGGGGCGGGTTGGTGCCCTACGGCAAACCCTGGCGCATGGGCGCGGATGAGGCCACGCTGCTGGTCACGCAAATGCCAATCGAGATGGGCGGGAAGACCATTCCTGCGGGTGCTTACACCCTTTACATGATGCCGGAGGAAAACGGCACGTCCGCACTGGTCTTCAGCTCCGCCCTCGGCGGCTGGGGGATTCCGGTGGACACGAAGCATGATGTGGCGCGGGTGGACTTGAAGAAGGAGGCGCTGGACAAGCCGGTGGACCAGTTCACCATGGCCGTTGCGAAAAACCCGACCGGCGGCGGCGTGCTGAAATTGATGTGGGAAGACACACAATTTTCCGTGCCGTTCACCGTCCAGAAGTAGCGCGGGACGGGATCAACCTCGACACTTGATTGTAACGAACGTACGGCGTCGCGCATGACGCCGGTTTTAACCATGTTCAGGTCGGAAACAAACGCGCCCATCGCCCTGTCCCTCTTCCCGCCCGGCGGGGAGAGGGTGGCCGCAGGCCGGGAGAGGGGTTCCAAAGATTCGTCGTATGGGCCGGTCCTTTGATCGAAATGGCATGAGAACAATCATCTATTCTCCTGAATCCAGCAGCCGCGCCGATTGGTTGCTCCGCTGCACGGCCTTGAGCGCTTGCCTCTTGGCTGGCTTTCCGTGTGCCGGCCAGGTCGCCAACCCGCCGCCCTCGGCTGTCATTCTGCAGGATTTACACAGTTTCGACACGATGGGCAGCGTCCTTTATGTTGCGGCGCATCCTGACGACGAGGACACGCAGCTCATCACTTACTTCGCGCGCGGACGCCATTACCGCTCCGCGTATCTTTCGGTCAACCGCGGCGACGGCGGCCAGAATGTCCTGGGCCCGGAATTCGGCGCAGAGCTGGGTGTCATCCGCACCGAGGAATTGCTGGCCGCGCGCCGGCTGGACGGCGGCGAGCAGTTCTTCACCCGCGCGATTGATTTTGGCTATTCCAAGGATTACCGCGAAACGCTGCGCATCTGGGACCACCAGCAGGTGCTTGCCGACGTGGTGCGGGTCATCCGCACGTTTCAACCCGACGTGGTGATCGCCGGCTTTTCCACGAACCAAACTCCCGGCCAACACGGCCATCATGTCGCTTCCGCCATTCTCGCGGGCGAAGCGTTCAAACTTGCCGGTGATCCGAAAGCATTTCCAGACCAACTCGATTATTTGAAACCGTGGCAGCCGAAGCGCCTGCTGCAAAACAACCGTTTCGGCGGCAGAGGTGGCGGTGGCGCCACCGCCACCGGCCCGCGCGTGGAAATCAGCGGCACCGATCCGGTGCTTGGAATTTCGTTCGGCGAACTCGCCGCGCGCAGCCGGGCGATGCACAAAAGCCAGGGCTTCGGGAATTTCGGCGGCTTCGGCGGAGGCGCGCGCACGGCCAGTTTCCTCGTGCTCGACGGCGAGCCGGCGACCAATGACATCATGGACGGCATTGACACCACGTGGTCGCGCGTACCCGGCGGAGCGGACATCGGCAAACAGGCGGATGAAATCATCGCGCAATTTGACACAAACAATCCGTCTGCGAGCGTGGACGCGTTGCTCGCGGTGAAAAAAAGTCTCGCGGCGCTGCCGGACAGTCCGCTGGTTAAATTCAAACGAAAGCTGCTCGACAAAATTCTACAGGAATGCCTCGGTCTTTCCGTCGTGACCACCGTGCCACAAGCCGAAGTTGTTCCCGGCGAACCGTTGAAGCTGAATTTCGCCGTGAATCTCGCGTCAAGCTGGCCGGTGCATTGGAAAGGAATTCGTTTTCCGGCGACCGGTCGCGAAATTCCCCTTCCGGACAACGCACCCATGAGCGCCGAAGTAAATCACGGAAAATTCACTTCCGAATCCACGGAAACTTTGCCCGCGACATTGCCGTTGAGCCAGCCATATTGGCTGCGCGAAGAACCGACTGTCGGCATGTTCCGCGTGGATGATCCGAAGCTCATCGGCCAGCCGGAAAATCCGCCGGCGTTTCCGGTCGAATATGTTTTTCGCGTCGGTGATCAAACGCTCGTTGTCGCCGATGAATCCGTTCAAGCCGGCACTGAATCCGGCAAATTTGAAGCACGCCGCGCGCTGAAAATCATTCCGCCGGTTTCGCTGCGTTGCGAAGACGAAGTAAAATTGTTCGCGCCCGGCGCTTCACGGGATGTGACCGTCGAAGTCACCGCCGCCCGCGCCGATTTGAAGGGCGAACTTTCGCTGGACACGCCCGACGGTTGGAAAGCCACGCCAGCAAAAAGAGAGTTTTCATTTGCATCCCCAGGACAGCGCGAGGAATTTTCCTTCACAGTCACCGCGCCCCCGCAAGTCGCGACTGCCCAAATCACCGCCCGGGCGAAAATAGGCGACAATATTTACGACAACCAGCGGATTGAAATCAGTTATTCCCACATCCCGCTGCAATTGCTGCAACCGCCTGCGCGCGTCAAGGCCGTCAGCCTCGACCTCGCCATCCGCGGGAAAAAAGTCGGCTATCTTCCCGGTGCTGGCGACAGCGTGGCCGATGCCATCAAGGAAATGGGCTACGACGTCACGCTGCTGGCCAGCGACGATTTGACCACGAACCGCTTGAAGGATTTCGATGCGGTGGTGGTTGGCGTACGAGCCTTCAATGTCCGGACGGATCTCGTTACCCATCTGCCGGCGCTGTTCGATTTTGTTTCCAACGGCGGCAATTTGATCGAGCAATACGACCGGCCAGGAAACGATTTGAAAACAGACCGGTTCGCGCCATACAGCCTGCGCCTTTCCGGCGAACGCGTGACCGACGAAACCGCGCCGGTGACGTTTCTCTCGCCGGACCATCCGGCGCTGAACACGCCGAACAAAATCACCAGCGCCGACTTCAACGGCTGGATTCAGGAGCGCGGGATTTATTATCCTAACCAGTGGGACGACCATTGGACGCCGATTCTCGCGTGCAGCGACCCCGGCGAAGCGCCGCTTAAAGGCGGCCTGCTCGTCGCGGATTACGGCAAGGGTCATGTCGTTTACACCAGCCTGGTGTTTTTCCGGCAGCTTCCCGATGGTGTGCCCGGTGCCTACCGGCTGTTTGCCAATCTGGTTTCGCTGGGGAAATGAGAGCTTCAGAGGCCAAGACCATTCCTGCTGAAGTGCCCCCGGATAGCAGGGACGAATTGACCGGCCTGCCAGGATTGCGCACCTGGCGCGGCGTTTACACTTTTGTCTTTGGTTGTTTTATCTTGTGGGTGGCGCTGCTTCTGGCGTTGACGGTCATCTTTTCATGAACCTTCTCGATTTCGTCGTTCTGATTGGCAGCATGTTGGGAATTGCCGCCTATGGCACGTGGCATACGCGCCAGCACCGGAACCTGAGTCACTATTTGAGAGGCGATGAAAACGTTGGATGGCTGACCATCGGCATTTCGGTCGCGGCCACACAGGCCAGTGCCATCACGTTCATTTCAACACCCGGCCAGGGTTACGAAAGCGGGCTGGACTTCGTGCAAAATTATTTTGGAATGCCGCTGGCGCTGATTCTCATCGCGGCAGTGTTCCTGCCAATTTACCGCCGGTTGAATGTCTATACCGCCTATGAATATCTGGGCCACCGTTTCGATGCCAAAACCCGCCTGCTGGGCGCGGCGCTGTTCCTCCTGTCGCGCGGGCTGGCCGCCGGCATCACGATTTACGCGCCGGCTATCATTCTGTCCACCGTGCTGGGCTGGCCGTTGGACCTTACCATCATCCTGAGCGGTCTGCTGGTGACGATTTACACCGCCGTCGGCGGCAGCCAGGCGGTGAACCTGACCCAGAAATACCAGATGGCCGTCATATTTGGCGGTATGATCGTTGCCTTTGTCATTCTGCTGCTGAAACTGCCGACCGGTCTGAGCGACGCGTTCACCGTGGCTGGCGGCCTCAAAAAACTGGAGGCGGTGAGTTTTTCATTCGACCTCCACCGGCGCTACACATTCTGGACCGGTGTGCTCGGCGGATTCTTTCTGTCCCTGTCCTACTTCGGCACCGACCAATCGCAGGTGCAGCGTTACCTTTCCGGGTCGTCCCTGCGCGAAAGCCGGTTGGGGTTGATGTTCAACGCCGTGCTCAAGATTCCCATGCAGTTCTTCATCCTGCTGCTCGGCGTGATGGTGTTCGTCTTTTACCAGTTCGAACAACCGCCGGTCTTTTTCAATCAAGCGGCCTGGCATCAGGCGGTCCGGCATGATTCCGACGGCAAACTTCACGCGCTTCAGCAAGAATTTGCCGCGGCTTACGCGCAGAAGGAGCAGTACATCCACCAATGGCTCGACGCCAAACATGCAGGTGACCGTCAAGTGGAGGCCGCTGCGCAGGCGCAGGCGCTGGTTGCACTCGACCGCATTAACGCTATCCGCACCAACGCGACCCGGGTCATCCTCGCCGACGATCCCGGCGTGAAGAGCAACGATGCCGATTACGTCTTCGTCATGTTTGTTCTTGACCACCTGCCGCACGGTTTGATCGGGCTGCTGATGGCCGCATTCTTTGCCGCTGCACTCCAGTCGAAATCCGCCGAACTGAATGCGCTGGGCGCGACCACCACGGTAGATTTCTACCGGCACCTGCTCAAGCGCGAAGCCAGCGACGCGCATTACGTTGCCGCCTCCAAATGGTTCACCTTGTTCTGGGGTCTGGTCGCCATCGGCTTCGCCTTGTTCGCGAATCTGGTGGAAAACCTGATTCAGGCCGTCAACATTGTCGGGTCGGTTTTTTACGGCGTAGTGCTGGCGTTGTTCCTGGTGGCGTTTTTTTTGAAGCGGGTAGGCGGCACGGCAATTTTCTGGGCGGCGCTAATGGCCCAGACGCTCGTCTTTGTCCTCTATTTTTCCCTGACCATCAGCTACCTCTGGTATAACTTCATCGGCTGCGCGGCCTGCGTTTTGTTGAGCGTGATGATCCAGGCCGTTTCAGGTTCCGGTAGCCGGTCCGCGCCAACCTTACGTGCCTCATGAGTTCTGCACCGGTCATTTGTTTTGGCCAGCAACCGTGCGGATTTTTCCCGCGGCGCTTCCTGTTTGCCAAAATCCAGACGGCCCGGCGGCTGCGCGCGGAACTGGGCGGCGAAATCGTCTTCTTCTACCACGACAGCGACCACGATCCGCGCGAAACCAGGACTACGCTGCGGCATCGCAAGACCAATGAACCGGCCCAGCTCAATTTCGCCTTTGAAAACCGGCTCCAGCGAAAATTTTCGCCGCAATATCTCAAACGCATTCCCACCGACTGGCAGGGCAAAACCCTGCTCCAGTTGCCGAACTACGTCGAGAGCCGGTTGATCGAGATTTACCGAAACGTCTCCGCGTCCAACGTCGCCGATTTCTGTCTGGAGATGTATCGCGCCATGGGTTTGCTTGAGGGAATCCGGCTCGTGCGTTCGAGCGACCCGGTCGTCCGGCGCGCGGCGTGTGACATTCCGGATTTTTTCGCGGATATTCCCCATGAAGGCGAAATTGTTCGCGCCCGGTCCGCAGGTGGCACCTTGAAACTGCATGAGGGCGGTGATTCCTACGTGACGTTGCGGGCCGTCACCTTCAACAAGGAGCAAGTCAGCCCGGCGCGCGACAGCCGCCTGCGCTGGATGCAATCGGTCGTGCATTGCACGCATTACGTTGCCGGGGCGGGTGAAAAAGCCTATCTTCGCCCGGAAGAAGCGCCGGAAATCACCTTTGTGAATCGTGAAACGATTGAGCGGTCCGATGAAGCCTACACCGACTTCCCGTCCTGAACTCAGGACGCTGCTGGCCTTTGGCGCGCATCCCGACGACATCGAATTCGGGTGCGGCGGCGTCATCGCGAAGGAAACCCGCGCCGGTCGCAAGGCGCGGTTTGTCATTTGCTCGCGAGGCGAAGCAGCGTCCCACGGTACGCCGGCACAACGGGTCGTCGAAGCGAAAAAATCCGCCAGGTTGCTGGGGGCGACGGTTGAATTCATCAAACTGGATGGCGATGCGCATCTTGAAGTTCGCGTTGCGCACGCGATTAAACTGGCAGCCATCATCCGGCGTGTGCGGCCCGGGATTGTCCTCGCACCGAGCCTGGTGGAGAACCAGCATCCGGATCATCCGCGGCTGGGACAACTGGTGCGCGACGCCTGCCGGCTCGCCCGTTTCGGCGGCGTCAAAGCATTGCGCCGTGTGCCGGCTCATGCGATTGAGCAATTGTTTTATTACGCGGTCACGCCTGAAGCCGAACCGCCCGACATTACGCCGGTGCTGATTGATGTGTCCGCGCCGGACGTTCTCAAGGCCTGGATCGCGGCGATGCAGGCGCACGCGTCGCAGGCCGCCTCGCGAAATTACGTTGAGCTGCAAATCACACGGGCGCGCTTGCGCGGATTGCGCGCGGGTTGCGGCCATGCCATCGCCTTGTTTCCGAATGACCCGCTGGTGCTCGACTCACTGGCACACGCGGGCCGTGGCGCGCGGCAATTTTGAATTCAACCACGGATGCACACGGATAAACACGGACTTATTAAAACGAAACGGAGCACTCCTCACCCCGGTCCTCCCTGTGATCCTCGCATTCTTCATGCAAAACCTTGTCCCAAGTGGGACAAGAATTTGCACCGCTCAATTCGAGAGTTCAATGCGCGAAAGCGCGTTCAGGCGACCTACTACCCACTGGACAGGAAGAGAGAGGCCGACGCGTTGCGTCGAAGTATAGCGGAGGTGGAAGGACAAGAGAGAGAATTTTGTTTTTATCTGAGTTCATCCGTGTCCATCCGTGGTTAAGAACCAAATGAAAATCGGCATCGCGTGTTATCCGTCGGTGGGGGGGAGCGGCATTCTGGCCACCTGCTTGGGCGAAGAATTGGCGCGGCGCGGTCATGAAGTGCATTTCCTCAGCTACGAACGCCCGTTCCGGCTGCCGGAAAATACGCCGCGACTGCATTTTCATCCGGTCGTCATCAACGAATATCAATTGTTCAAGTATCCGGACTACACATTGCCGCTCTCAGTCCGGATGGCCGAAGTGAGCCGCGACCGCGGATTGGATGTGCTGCACGTCCACTACGCCGTGCCGCACGCCACGGCGGCCATTCTCGCGCGTGCGATGCTTCCGCCGGAGCAGCAGCCGCGCGTGGTCACGACGTTGCACGGCACCGACACCACGCTGCTCGGCTCCGATCCCGGCTACGGTCCGGCCATCCATCACGCGCTCACCCAATCCGATGCCGTCACCGTCGTGTCCGAATTCCTGAAACAGGAGACGCAGCGCGTGTTGGGGTTCAACGGGCCGCTGGAAGTCATTCATAATTTTTTTGCGCCGCGGCCGGCGCGCCGTTCGCGCGAGGAAGTGCGCCGGGAACTGGGCGTGGCGGACAACGAGGTGATGATTATCCACTCGTCGAATCTGCGTCCGGTGAAGCGCATTGACCTTCTGCTGGAAAGCGTGGCCCGGGTCCGTCCGCGCGATTCGTTCAAGCTCGTCGTGCTGGCGGGCGGAAGTTTCGAG
>DATNHI010000026.1:0-8466 GCA_035605035.1 Verrucomicrobiia bacterium | reverse complement strand
GTTTCTGTTCAGATTTATTTTCCATAGAATCAGGTTGAAATGTTACAGCGTTGGCATGTTCGTGAATGTTTATTCGATTTTTGTTGGGAGAGCGAGCTTTGACACTCGCCCTCCCGTGATCTCATTCATTCAGGAACAGTTTGCCATTTTACATACTTCCGGATCATCTCTTGATCCAACCCCACTGTCCCAACCCAGTAGCCCTGCGCCCAAAAGTGATTACCCCACTAGCGCCGCTGCCTCAAGTCCCGAAACGCGCTGAACACCCGGATTGCGCTCTTGCCCTTCAATCGCCCCATGTATTCCGAGATCGCCAGCTTCGGCGGTATCTGCACAATCAGATGCACGTGGTCGGCCTGCACGTTCATCTCCTGCACCTCACAGTTCCTCTGCCGACTCTGCTCCCTCACGCACAACTCCACTTCCTCTTTGACCTTTCCCTGCATCACCCGATAACGGTATTTTGGCACCCGGACTATGTGATATTCACAGTGCCAGACCGTATGCGATAACCTTTTGAATCTGCTCATGTTCTTTCCTTTCTGTTCGTTGTGGGACAACGCTCAGAAGGGATTTTCAGGGGCAGATTCTTTTCAGCATAGCTCTTTCTCTAACCCCGTTCAGAGAACGGGGGTTTCCCTGCTAACGACTAAATCTGGGCATGAATTGCGTCCGGTTCGGCGGCGTGCTAATTTGTTTCATTATGAAAATCAATCTGCCGCCTGCACTGTTTGCCGTCGCCATCACCGTCGCGCTTTTTGCCATCGCCGCGCCGGTGAACGCCGCCGGTTACCAGGTTTTTGTATCGAACGAAAAGGCCGGCACCGTCACCGTCATCAGCGGCGATGATTTCAAAGTCACCGCCACCATTCCGGTCGGCAAACGTCCCCGTGGCATCCACGCCAGCCCGGACGGAAAAATCATTTACGTGGCGTTGAGCGGCACGCCCGTTGAGCCGCCACCTCAACTGGACGCCAACGGGAATCCCATCTTGAAAAAATATTCCGATGATGACGATGACAAGGCCAAGTCCGACAAATCCGCCGACGGCATCGGCCTGGTGGACGTGGCGCAGAAAACATTTCTCCGCAAAATTCCCGCCGGCTCGGACCCGGAGCAATTCTGCCTGAGTCCCGACGGCTCGCGCATTTACATCGCCAATGAGGACGTCAGCGCGGCGACCGTGCTGAACGCTGCCGATGGAAAAGTTTTGAGCATCATTCCGGTCACGCGCGAGCCGGAAGGCGTCGGCGTCAGCCCGGACGGAAAATTTTTCTACGTCGGCTGCGAAACCGCCGGTGATGTCTTCGGAATTGACACCGCCACGTTCAAAATCATCGCGCGTTTGCAGGTTCATCCGCGCCCGCGCAGCGTCGCGTTTTCGCCGGACGGTTCGCGCGCGTTCGTTTCGTCCGAATCCAGCGGCGAGCTGAACGTGATTGACACCGCGCAGCAAAAAGTCGCCAAAGTCGTCGCGCTGCCAAAAGGCTCGCGACCGCAGTGCCTGCGCGTTTCCGCCGACGGCAAAAAAATTTACGCCAGCACGGGACGCGGCGGAACAATTTGCGTGGTGGACGCGGCCACGCTCGAAGTTTTGAACACCATCAAAGTCGGGCAGCGGCCGTGGGGCATCGCGATTTCGCCGGATGGAAAATTCCTGTTCGCGGCGAACGGCCCATCGGACGACGTTTCCGTTGTTGACCTGGCAACGGAAAAGGAGATTGCGCGCGTCAAATCACCCGGCAGTCCGTGGGGCGTGGAAGTTGTTCCTGTTGTGAAATAATTTTGCAGCCATTCAGGCGGTAAAAGACCGTTGCAAGGATGAAGAAACGCCGACCAGAAGCCTTCACGTTGGTCGAACTTTTGGTGGTCATTGCCATCATTGCGATTCTCGCGGCGATGCTGCTTCCGGTGCTGGCGGGCGCAAAGAAGAAGGGGCAGCAGGCCGCTTGCGTCAACAATGCGCGTCAGCAAGCCCTCGCCGTTTTTATGTATTCAGGCGACAACGGCGACATTCTTCCGCCGACGGCTTACAACGATGCGACGAGCAACGAAGTGGATTGGCCGGCGCTGCTCGATCCCTATTTGAACAATCCGAAAATCCATCTTTGCCCGAACGACCCGGTTTCAACAAGCATTTCCTACGGCCTGAACGAACTCGGATTCGTGGACCTTACCGATCCTGGCGTGACGACGCCGAACTCTCTCGAGGGTTTCCACACACCCACAATGACCGTGATGCTGGGCGACGTCGGCACGGAAGACGATTTTACGACGTTGCGTCCCGACACCTTGAAAATGATCGCGCCCGGTTCCGACATCAACGACGACAAAGACGCGCGACCCATCGCGCGCCACAATCTGCGCTGCGACCTTGGTTTCATGGACGGCCACGCCGAACCGCTGCGGCTGGATCAATTTTACCTCAATCAAAATCCGGCAAACAAATGGTTCGCACCGTGACCGCAAAAGCCGCGTTCATCTGCCAATCAAAAAAATTTCCTGCACGGTAATGCTCCTGGTCCAGCCCGGTTTGAACGCCTTGGCGCGCACAATCGTCGGCGCGGAAATTTTTATCGGCTTGTCATAAGGCAGATCGGAAGTCGTCGGCACCGTGCCGTTGAGTGTGTAGAAAATCTTCGCGCCCGGTTCGCTTTTCAACGTCACCTCCACCGGCTGCGGAAAATTTCCGCCGCGCGGCGACATTTCCGGCGGCGGCAGCACCGACGGGCCCGGCAGGCTTTCAATCCATTCGCGGAGCAATTTCATTCCGCGCTCGTCAATGGTGTTGCGCGCCAGCGGCGGCATTTTGAACGGCTCGGTCGTGTCGGTGCGCATGAACAAGATTGAGCGCCAGATGTCGTTCGGCGCGATGACGCGCGCGCCGTCAATCCGCTCGTCAATCAGCACGCGACCGCCGACCAGTCCCTGCCGCGCCAGCGGCGTGTCGTAACGCGCGTCGAAGTAGGCGACGGTTCCTTTCGGGCGATGGCAGTTCGAGCAATTCGCGTCGAGATAGGAACGCGCGCGGTCTTCCAACGAGCGCGACAAATCGTCCGGCGCGGCGAGCGCCGGAAAGTTTTTCAAATCGGCGTCGGAAAATTTGGTGTCAAACAAACCGGCGTGATCCCACGCGCGCAGTTGGTTGTCCGTGACGCCGGAGGGATAAGAGAAATCACGATTCAACTGCCGTGTTTTGACGCCGAGGACAAAACCGGCGTTCGCCGTGTGGCAGGTCAAACAATCCTGCCGGCTCGGATAATACCAGGTTTGCGTGCGCGTGCCGGTGGCGGTTTGAATCGGAATTCCCTCAGTGAGATTCGTTGTGAGCAATTCCGCGTCGCTGCCGTCGGCGCGCCATTTGTAGCAGAGGCCATAAACCGTGCCGGTTTCGTCGCACACCAGCAGGCGCGTTTCCAGCCGGCGCAGCGAGTTTGGAGTCAGTTCGTTTGTCGCGAAGAAAAACGATTTCACGAAAACCGTTCCGGGCGGAAAAATCCATTCGCCAGTGGGTGAAAATTTTATCGTCTGATTTTTTGGCACGGAAATGAACCGTGATTTTTCCGCGCCGTCAGACCAGAATGGCACCATGAGATCGAAGGGGACCAAACCGTCCGCCAGCACAAAGTCGCGGACATTTTTGAAGGTGCCGGTTTGCGAAAGCTGTTTCGGAATCGCGCCGTCCGCGCGCGGCGGCAACTGCAGAAAACTTTTTGATTCCGGCCGCGACGGAAGGCCGGACGGTTTTTGTTTTTCATCGGCAAAAACCGGAATCACGGCGAGGAAAAGAATGAAGGCGGCGGCAACGCGCATTCTCCGCATGTTGAAATTCATTTCGTGGCGTGCTGTTCCGCGACATCTAAATTCGTTTTCACCGCCTTGTCCAGGTTCGCGGAAAAGCGGCGGACCGTTCTCTGGATCGTGCCGACGGAGGTGTAGGTGAACTCGCCGGTCGGATAGCCGGCGATGATGACGTAATCGTATTGATGCGGCTTGCCGCGCGGCAGGTCGGTGAGAAAGACCGTGCCCACACACATCGCGCCCGGTTCCCGGGTTTCGACAAGATTTTGCGCGCGGCTGGCAACGACGCTGCCGGGCACGAGCCATGATTTTGTCAGCGTCCCGCGCACCAGATTCGTGTAGCCACTTTCGACCAGGATGCCGTTTGGAAAAATCCGCAGGATTTTCCCGCAAACGGAGCGGCGTTCGGCGATGCACCGGGTGCGTAACTGCTCGCGCAACTCCACGGATGGCGCTTTGTCGCCGGCGGAAACCGCATTGGTCGCCGATGGCGCGGCGGCGTTGGTCTGGGCCGCGGCGGAAAAGGCAGCGGCGAAAACCACCAGCGCGATTTTGGCGACAATCATCGTCCGAGTCATGGCGCGTAACATAACTGGCATGGATGGGAAAGGCAACCGGTAGAAAACACTTGGCCGTAGATTGTTCGGATTTTGTCATATTTTGTTGTGGCAAAAAGCGTGACAATCACTTATAGTACAGTTCATATTCATTTATGAATGCGTCTTGCCGGATTCAACTGATGTTCGTGGGATTCCAAACGTTCGCGCGTGACCACTTTTCAAAAACGCCCCAGGCATTCGCGAAACTGGTTTTGTTTTCGGTTCTTCTGTCGATGGCCATGTCATCGTGGGCGGGGCTGCCGGCAGGCTGGACAGACGCCGACATCGGGTCGCCGGGTTTGGCCGGCTCGGCTGGCTACACCAACGGCGGCTGGACTGTGACTGGCGGCGGGGCCGACATTTGGGGCACTGCGGACCAATTCAATTTCGCCAGCACCACGGTGAACGGCGACGGCGCGATCATCGCCAAAGTGACCAGCCTGCAAAACAGCGATCCCGGCTCCGGCTGGTCCAAGGCGGGCGTCATGTTCCGCGACGACAGCACGGCGGGTTCGGCCAACGTGAGCATCGTTCAATCTTACGGCAACGGCGTCAGCTTCCAATGGCGGAGCACGGCAGGCGGGAATTCTGGCAACTTCGCCGTCGGCGGCATCAATCCGCCGACTTGGTTGAAGCTGGTCCGTTCGTCGTCAACCTTCACCGGGTTTTACAGCGCTGACGGCAGCAATTGGGTGCAGGTCAGCAGCCAGTCGGTGACGCTGAACACCAACGTGCTGGCCGGCCTCGACGTGACGGCGCACAACAATTCAGCGCTGAACACCGCCACCTTCACAAACGTCAGCGTGACGGCGGTGGTCGTCACCAATCCCATCGTCGTCAATCTGCCCGCGTCGCCGGTGCTCGCCACTTCCGCGACGCTCAACGGCCAGATCGTTTCGCCGGGCGTCAGCACGCCGCTGGTCACGATTTACTACGGCACGACCGACGGACGCACGAACGCAGCATCGTGGGCGCATAGCGTTTCAATTGGCCAGACCAACGGAATTTTCAGCACGACTGTCTCGGGGCTGACAACGAACACGACTTATTATTTCACCGCCTACGCGACGAACAACGCCGGCGCGACATGGGCGCAGCCGTCGGTGAGTTTCACCACGCTCGCGTCAGGTCCGGCCGTGACGCCGGTGTCGGTGCTGACGTATCACTACGACAATACGCGCCAGGGGCAGAACACCAACGAAACCTGGCTGACACCGGCAAACGTGAACCCCAACACGTTCGGAAAATTGTTTTCCTACACCGTGGACGGTTACGTTTATGCGGAGCCGTTGATTTTGACGAACGTGACAATTCCCGGCCAGGGTGTTCACAACGTGGTTTTTGTCGCGACCGAACATGACTCGATTTACGGGCTCGACGCCGACGGAAATCTGGGCACGAACAACGGCGTATTGTGGAAGAACAATGTTGGCTCGTCAGCCATCTGCGCCGGCGCCCCCTTCGGCGGACGCTACAACGGCGGCGTTGGCTACACCGACATCGTCCCCGAAGTCGGCGTCACCGGCACGCCGGTCATTGACCCGAAGACGGGGACCATTTATGTGGACGCTTTCACGCGCGACATCGTCGGCAACACGACGAACTACAATCACCGCATCCACGCACTCGATGTGACGACCGGTGCCGAGCGCGCTTACAGCCCGGTAATCGTCGCCGGCTCGGTACCCGGCACCGGCGTCGGCAGCACGAACGGCGTGCAAACATTCAATCCCGTCCAGCACGGCGCGCGCCCGGCGCTGTGCCTGGCGAATGGAATTTTAGTTGTCACCTATGCCAGTTACGCAGACACCGATCCATTTCACGGCTGGGTGTTTGCCTTCAGCGCAACGAATCTCGCGCTGAAAGGCATTTTCAACACCACGCCAAACGCGAGCGTCACCGCGTTTGGTGGCAACGCGGCCGAGGGCGGCATCTGGCAGGGCGGCGGCGGCATTTGCGTGGACACGAACAACAATCTGTATTTTGAAACCGGCAACGGCTCGTTCAGCGCCAACACCAACGGCGGCGATTACGCGGACACGATCTTGAAACTTTCGACGACAAACGCCGCGACGACCAACGACCTGCTGGTCGCCGATTATTTCACGCCGAACGATCAGGCCACGCTGGCGGCGAATGACACCGACCTCGGATCATGCGGGCCGATCTTGCTGCCGGATTCCGTCGGCAGCGCGACGCATCCGCATCTCATTGTCGGCGTCGGCAAGTCGGGGAAAATCTATCTCGTGGACCGCGACAACATGGGCCACTGGCAAAGCGGCAGCGACAGCCAGATTGTGGAATCTTTCAACGGCATCAACGGTTCGTGGAGTCCGCCGGCGTATTGGAACAACCTGCTTTATTTCCAGGCGAGTTCAGCGGCGTTGGAAGAGTTCAGCGTCAGCAACGCTTCGATCAACCAGAGCTCCGTGGCCACCGCGCCGGTGTCCATTGGTTCGCTCAACGGCAGTCCGGTCATCTCCGCCAACGGCGCGAACAACGGCATCGTCTGGGTGCTCAACAACAATTCCGGCAACTCCGGCAGCCCGGGCGCTCTGTATGCCTACAACGCGTTCAACATTTCGCAGGAGCTTTGGGACAGCACGCTGATGGGCTCGCGCGACAGCACCGGGCCGGGCGTCAAAATGACCACGCCCACCGTCGCCGGCGGCAAAGTCTATGTCGGCGCCCAATACACGATTTCGGTTTATGGTCTGGCGGCATTCCTTACGCCGCCGGTCATCTCGCCCAACGGCGGCGTGTTCACCAATTCTGTCTCTGTCACCATCAGCAACACCGCGCCAGGAGCCGCAGTTTATTACACCACAGACGGCACCGCGCCGACGACCAATTCCGCGCTTTACGCCGGGCCGTTCGTTGTCAGCACCACGACGACGGTTCAGGCGGTCGCCGCGGAAAATGGCTTCGTCAACAGCGCCGTGGCCAGCGCGAGTTTCGTCAATAGCCAGAATTATCCGCCGCCGCCGTGGCTGACCGGCGACATCGGCGCGGTGGGCTTGACCGGCAGCGCGTTCTTTTCCAATGGCGTTTTCATCGTGAGCGGTTCCGGCGCGGACATCTGGAACACGGCGGACGCCTTCCGGTTTGTTTATCAGCCCATGACGAACAACTGCGACATCCGCGCGCGGGTCACGTCGCAAACCGCCACCGATCCGTGGGCCAAGGCCGGCGTGATGATTCGCGACTCGCTCGACCCCGGCGCCGCCGATGGAATTATGCCCATTACGCCGGGCAACGGCTTCGATTTTCAATATCGCAGCCAGGGTGGAACTGCCGCCGCCGGCAACGTCTCCGGCGGCGCGATCAACGCCGCGCCGAACAATTGGGTCCGGTTGACGCGCACGAACAACACGTTCAACGCCTACATCAGCGCCGACGGCGTGAATTGGACGCAGGTCGGAAGTCCAACGACGCTCTCGTTGACGAACACCGTTTATTACGTCGGACTTGCCGTGTGCGCGCACAACAACGGCTTGATCAGCACCGCCACGTTTGACAACGTCACTGTCAACGGCTTTACCTACAGCAATCCGCCACCGGCCGTCACGCTCATCACACCGCCGCCGAATTCAGTTTACACCGCCGCCGCGAGCGTGACGATCAGAGCCAACGCCGACGCGCTTTACGACACGATTTCGCAGGTGAATTTCTACGCGAATTCCACGTTCGTTGGCAGCGTCAGCAATCTGCCCTACGCCGTCACTGCCACCGGACTCACGGCAGGTGGTTATTCGCTCACCGCCGTAGCCGTGAGCAGCAGCGGCTTGGTGAGCACCTCCGCGCCGGTGGCCATCACCGTCAACGCCGGCAACGGACAGCCGTATGGTTTGACGAGCAACGGCATCGTTCCGGCATTTTTGAACATGCCCACGGATTCAACCGGCTCGCTGCCGCCGCTGTTGTCCGGCACGGGAATTTATGCGAACACAACCAACCGCACGCCGGCCAGTGGATTGATTCCGTATGCGCCGAACGCGCCGCAGTGGAAGGATAACGCCAGCAGCAGTTGGTTCATGGCGCTGCCGAACAACGGCGGGCCAATCAC
>DATNHI010000025.1:0-2975 GCA_035605035.1 Verrucomicrobiia bacterium | reverse complement strand
GGAATCCGTCGTATCTGTCCTCGACGTAAATCCACTTCGCCCCATTTGAGGGTCGCAGCATCGCCTAATCTCAGTCCGCAATACAAGCCAACGGCAAACAGCAATAGAAGTTCCCCGGTGGCGGAGGCAACAATCTTCCGCAGTTCATCCACAGTGAACTCACGCCGGCCATGCTGAATGAGTGTCCGGGTTTGGGCTTTGTCCAAAACATTTTCCGTGAGCCGGGCGTCATCGTGGAGAACTCTAAAAACGTACTTCAGGGTTTTCAGGTGGTAGTTGAAGGTTGCCGGTGCAAGCGTACCGTGATTCAGCGTGTCCAGATACGCCTCTGCCATTGGCCGTGTGATGTCCCGCAGGCTTTTTACTTCCGGGTGTTCACGCTCAATCCATCGTTGGAACATCGTGAACCTGATTTCGTAAAATCTCAAAGTGGACTTACTGCAATCGTGCCGTTGCGTTGATTTGGCGAACGCGCTCCATGCCTGAACCAATGTCATCGGCGGATGCTGCTCATCCTGAAGGCGCTGGATGTCGGCCTGCTTATCGTCAATCGAATGTAGGATGGACCTCAAGGTGTCCACCTGTTTTTCCTTCGCTACGATCTCCATGAGACGGGCCTTTGCCTTCTCCGCCTCCGGCTTCGTCGTGACCGCGCCTCCGTGTTCATCGCGCAGCGCCCGCAGGATGGCTTTAGTTTTGCCGTCCGCGCCTTTGACTCGCCAAAAACAGTAATAGCGCGAGCCGCGCAGGACCAGCGCGCCAGTTGACTTGACTGATTTCGTTTTCATGTCCTATGCTTTCTCTTTAGTTCGCTTGTGTGACCAAATATCGCAGCGTGACCGGAAAAACGCAAGCAAAATGAAATCAGATTTGCATTTGTCTTAGAAAACAGGCATATATGTTGGAACTCAAGGTCCAGTGCGATTGCGGTCAGAAGTTCAAGTTCGACGTTGAACCGGTCAATGGCCGGATGCCTTTTACGGTCACCTGTCCGATTTGTGGCGCCGACGGAACGGGAAAGGCAAATGCCATTCTGCGCGAATCGATAGTGTATCAGATTCCCGCGCCAGCGTCGCCACCACCACTAACACCTCCGCCGCCGCCGCCGCCACCACCGCTCCCACTGCAGGCGCCGCCGCCAATCGGTATTCCGGCTGGCAGTTACGCTGCAGTGTCCCAGGGTTCCGCGCCTCCACCGCTCAGCGCGCTGGCCGTGCCGGCGCCGCTGTCACGGCAGGGAACAAGTTTTGCCCGACAAGCCGCCGTTGGCGCGCAGACCAAGCCGGGCCGGAAACCGAGTTTTGCCTTGGGATTGCTCGGCGGACTTCTAGGTGTGCTGGTTGGTGCAACCATTTACTACGTGGTTTTCAGAGTTACCGGTTACTCGATCATCGGAATTCAATCCCGATTGATGGCCACATTTCTGGCCCTCGGCGTAGGCGGATTGGCCGGGTGGGGTGCGGAATTCCTGGGCCGCGGCGAGGGCAGCAAAGAATTGGGGCTCATTACGGCGATCCTGGTGGTGGCTTCCGTGATCGGCGCACAGTACTTCGTTGCGCTGAACTGGTGGCACAAAACTACACATGAGTTCGAAGACGCCGGCTTTAACGCCGTCGCGGACACGGCAAAAGAGGTGGTTAAAGCCATCCCGACCGGTTCCGACGCCGAAATCCGGCTGTACCTGGCCCGGGAGTCGGCGGACGACGGCGACGTGGTCAAGCCGGCGTCCGTGAGTGATGACGATATCAAGGAATTTCGGGAGAAAGAACTCCCCGAATATCAGAGTCTCGCCAGCGGCAAGGAAACGAAGGAACAGTACCTGGCAAAACATGGAGTGGACATGAAAAAGCTCAAAGAAGCCGAAGATAAAGTTGAGGACACTTTTAAGAGCGTTTTCCTGCTGCTGCTCGTCAGCAAAGTCGGCATTTTTTCGCTGATCGCCAGTGCGGGGCTGGCCTACAAATTGAGCACCAACGCCTGAACTCCGCCCAGGCTCAATCTTTTTCCGGCTTCACCACCGCCACCACGAGCGCGTCCGGCTTGAGATATTTTTGCGCGACGGCCTTGATTTGGTCCAGCGTGACGGCTTCGTATTTCGCGTCATCCAGTTCCGTACGCTGGTAGCCGAGGCCGTAAAGTTCGTCGAGCGCGGTCGTGGAAGCGAGATGACCCAGCTCCTGCCGCGCGATTTTTTTCTGGCCGATGATTTTGGCCTTGCTGCGTTTGAGTTCCTCGGCGGTCAAACCTTCGGTGCGCAACAATTCCGCTTCCTTCAGCAGTTCGGTTTCGACCTGGCCGGCTTTCGACGGTTCGGTGCCGGTGTAAAACGCGAAATAGCCGGGAACCAGCCCCGCAAAATTCTGCGCGCCGACGTAGTAGGCCAATCCCAGTTCGTCCCGAATGCGCAGGAACAGCCGCGAGCCGAGGTCGCTGCACGATTCCTGGATCAACTCCAGCGGGTAACGGTCGTCATCGTGCATGGTCGTGCCGGGAAATCCGATGACAAGCACCGCCTGCTTTTTGTCGCGGGTTTCGGTGACGCGCCTGGCCAGTAGCACGGGCGTCCCGCCCGTTTGTTGCGCTTGGCTGTTGAAACGCACGGGCGGGACGCCCGTGCCACTACGGTGCCAATTCGCAAACGCCTTTTCCACGGCGGCTTTCACATCTGCCGCTTTGACATCGCCGTAAATGGCCAGGACGCAATTGTTCGGAGCGGTGTGTTTCTGGTGAAACGCTTTCAAGTCGCCAACGGAAATTTTTTGAACGGTTTCATCCGTGCCCAGCGCATCGAGACCGTAACCGAGGTTGCCAAACAATGCCCGGCGCATCGCCAGGCTGGCGCTCTTGAGGAGGTCGTCCTTGCGCGCGTGGATGTCGGCGATTTGCACTTCGCGTTCGCGCTCCAGTTCATTGGCGGGAAAAGTCGGATTCAGCAATACGTCGGCGAGCAAACCCATGCCGGTCGCAAAATCGCC
>DATNHI010000024.1:0-1724 GCA_035605035.1 Verrucomicrobiia bacterium | reverse complement strand
GCTACGTGGTGAGCGAAAAAGGCCGCCGCATCATCACCGCTCTGCTGGCGGCCCGGCAAGCCGATGTTGAACAACTGACGGCACTTGCGGCGTGAAAAATCTTCCAAAGAATGAATGATTTTGAACTATTGTGTCACAAAGATCGTAAAGAAGAGCACGCAACGTTCGCGTGTTTGGCGTATTTCGCGGTTTACCCGGTATTCTGTATTGGCAGGGGTTTTAAGGTTCCCTGTCCCGAATGCCAACAAAAGGCAACGAAGGCAGCGAATTGCCCCTCTTCGTTTTCTTGGTTTGTTTCTGTTCCAAAAAAGTGCGCATGGGGGGCAAAATTGGGAGGGCACCAATCCGCAAGAGTCTGGGCGGCGGACTGCGCCAGAGGAGTCGTTTTCGGGCGGGCCTGCGCGTCTTAAAAGTGAAAAGTTATGGTGACCACTGGTACCTCGCTGCCGCCGAGTTTAAAAAGTGAGGACTGACACTTACACTGACACTTACACATGTCGCCTGTCACCTTCCGCTTGTCGCCAAACCGCTTCATTGCTGCACTGCGCGATAGAAACGGGCCGGGTAATTGCTCGATGTGGGGTCCGTGAAAATGATCCCGTTCGTCGTCGCGGGGTTGGTGGCCATCGGTGTCCAGTTCGCCAGATTCGTCGAGGCCAGCAGAACGTAGTTGCTGCCGGCGGCGCCGATGAATTGCATTTGGAGAATTCCGTTCGAGAAACTCTCCGTCGAAAAGCGCACCGGCTGGACGAGGAACAGCGCGCTGGCGGCCACGCTGTTGCCGTAATTGGTTTCGAACGCGGCAGCCGAGACCGTCGCGTTGTTCGTGAGGTCGAATGGGACGGAATACAACAGCGAATTGGTGGCCGGCAACGAGCCGTCGAGCGTGTAATAAATCGCCGCGTTGGAGTCCGGCGGTTGCAGCGTGATGCCGACGCCGTTGAAGAACATCCCGCCATCGGGAGTGAGGGTCGGCGGCGCGAGCGCGGGCGTGCCGGGCAGGCTGTTGATCCAGCCGGTGATGACCTGCACGGCGTTGGTGTCAATGAGATTTCGAAAATCCGGCATTTGGATGTTCTGATTGGTGGTGTTGATGCGCGCCAGGAGCACGGACCGCCAGATGTCCTTTGCTTTCACGATGCAGGCATTGTCGGAAATTCCGAGCGGGATCAAGGCCGGATAATTGGTGATGTTCTGCTGCGCCAGCGGCGTGTCGTAGCGCGCGTCCCAAGTGGGACCGGCGCCGCCGGGCTGATGACACGCCTGGCAGTTGACGTCCAAATACGAGCGCACGCGCTCCTGGAGCGACACGCTCAAATTGGTCATGGCCGAGAGTTGGGAGTAACCGGTGATGTTGGTTTCGTTGATCGCCGGGTACAACAGGCCGAGCCGGTTCAGGGTTCGGATTTGGTTGTCGGTCACACCGGTCGCGGGATAAGTCAGGTTGCCATTCAACTCCCGGGCGCTGACGCCCAGCACGCCGATGCCGAAGCTGTTCCCGGCGACGGCGGTGTTGTGGCATTCCTGGCAATCCGCCGGGCTGGGATAATACCACGTCTGCGTCTGCACGCCGGTCGCGTTGGTAATGGCAATGGCTTCCGACAAACTGCTCGAGAGCAAATCCGCGTCGCTGTTGTCCGGCCGCCATTTGTAGGTAACGCCATAGACGGAACCGTTGTTGTCGCGCACCAGGACCTGCGTTTCCAACCGCCGCAGGGTCGAAT
>DATNHI010000023.1:0-2185 GCA_035605035.1 Verrucomicrobiia bacterium | reverse complement strand
CGCCGTTTTCAATGCCTGCCAGGCCTTTGGTTCCCGCCGATGGCGCGGCGGGCGGATAATTGGTTTCCACTTCGAGCATGAATTCGACGGGAGTGACGCCAATCAACGCCTGGTCCTTGGGCCAGAGAAATCCGTAGGCGTAGGCGCCGATGAGTTTTCCGTCAATAAAGACCGGACTGCCGCTCATGCCCGCCACGGGGCCGGTGAGCTTGTTCGTCGCGTCCAACGCCTGGCAGATAATGACGGGTCGTTGCGGGCCGATAAAATTCTCCGCGATGCCTACGACCTGCATCGGGAAGCTGTCCACCCGGCTGCCGGAAACGGTCGAGTGCCACTCGCCCAACATGCCCGGTTTGATTTCTGACAGCGGCATGATCGGCGTGTCGTCCGCCGCACGCGTCAGGTTCGGGCAGAGCAGGGTGAGCAGGGTGGCGCAAAAGCCAGAAATAGGGGCACTGAACTTCATCGGTCCGGAAAATATTTGATTTGTTCCAGATTGAACCCACCGTCGTTCTGCAATCTGGCCGAATGCGCGGTATCTTGCTGGGGCCGGGCCGCAAGGCAAGCATAAAAAATCAATGTTCCTGGCTGGCCGCCTGTTGAGAATCTTCATTTTTGTTGTGGACAAAGACAATGACTTAACATTATAAAAGGGCAGCGTTCATTTTAGCGTTAGCAATGAAACTTATGGGCTTCAAGACCGCTCGTTATGGTTGGGTGCCGGATTTGCCTGATCATCGCGACCATCTCTATGCCGCGCCTGTCGAGTTGGCCGCCGCGCCGCCGGCCAAAGCCGACCTGCGTCCGCAATGCCCGCCGGTCTATGACCAGGGCCAGCTCGGCAGTTGCACGGCCAATGCCATCGCCGCGGCCATTGAATTTGACCGGTTGAAACAGAAGCTGGGCGACTTCACGCCGTCGCGGCTGTTCATTTATTACAACGAACGCGCCATCGAACATACGGTGGATTCTGACAGCGGCGCGCAAATCCGCGATGGCATAAAAAGCGTCGGCCATCAGGGCGACTGCCCCGAAACCGAATGGCCCTACGTCATCGCCAAATTTAAGAGCAAACCGCCGACGAAGTGTTACGCCGCTGCCTTGAAATACAAGGTGGTTTTATATCAGCGCGTGACGCCGGTCTTAAGCCAACTGAGAGGCTGCCTCGCTTCAGGCTATCCGTTTGTCTTCGGTTTCACCGTCTATGAAGGTTTTGAAAGCGCGCCGGTGGCGCGGACGGGGCACGCCTCGCTGCCCAAAGCCGGCGAGCGGGTCGTTGGCGGCCACGCGGTCGTCGGCGTCGGCTACGACGATGCGAAGCAATGGTTCATCGTCCGCAATTCGTGGGGCACGGGGTGGGGCCTGCAGGGTTATTTCACCTTGCCTTACGCGTACGTCACCGACGATAATCTGGCCAATGATTTCTGGACAATCCGCATCGTTCAGTGATAATGAATTCAACCCAGTAAAACCCGATAGAAATTATGACCCTCACAAAACGTGACCTGGTTATTCGCATCAGCAATGAAACTGGCCTCGTCCAGCAGCAAGTGTTCGACGTGGTGCAGAAAACCCTCGACTACATTGCCGAGGCGCTCGCCAAGGGCGACAAGGTGGAATTGCGCAACTTCGGCGTCTTCGAGGTCAAAATCCGCAAGCCGCGCGTCGGCCGCAATCCCAACGCGCCTGAGACCGACGTGCCCATTCCCGCCCGCGCCATGGTGAAATTCAAGGCCGGCAAGGAAATGCGGGCTGACGTGCTCAAACTCACGCCCGCAAAGGCGGCGGTGTAGGATCAATCCCGATGACCACCAGGCCGCAATTTTCGCGGCCTTGGTTTTCCCTCCGGGAAAAAATTGGGATGGCTTAAGGCCATTCCGCGTCCGGGCATCTTTGCCGCGTGAATTGGTTTGCGCCGGACAGTTCCCCTTTGCATCCTCCGGTGACGCCGCCTTCAATTTCAGGACTGTGTTTGACTTGAATGAACGCCATCATCTACTCTCTTCCGCCAATTGTTCAATTGACGGGCCAACGGAATTCGAGATGTATATTGCATGCCAAATCACCTTCGGGCCGGAATGGTTTCATCACGAACACCCGCCGCGCCTGTTGGAAGGCATGAACCGTTGAAACCGAAGCAATGAGACCCACGCTCTTCACAAAAATCGCCAATCTGTTTGACGTG
>DATNHI010000022.1:0-5875 GCA_035605035.1 Verrucomicrobiia bacterium | reverse complement strand
ACCAGCCGTTTGGCGATGACCAATCCCAGTCCCAATCCCTGCTGGTCCTGCATTTTCCGGTCGAACTGCACATAAGCACCGATGCGTCGGATTTGTTCGGTGGAAAAACCGCAACCCCGATCGCTGACGGAAAGGACGAGGTTGTTGAATTCTTCGCCCAGCTTGACGTGCACCGGCGAGCCGGATTCGGAAAACTTGAAGGCGTTCTGCACCAGTTCGCTCACGACCTTGCTGAAATACTCTTCCGACATCGGCGCAGAAAGGTCGGTCGTCTCCACACTTAAATCATCCGGACGCCCCGCCTGCGCGGCCTGGGCGATGGAAAGTTCCGTGATGAGGGGGCCGGTGTGCTCCATTTTGCCAATGCGCAGAGCGCTGACATTTTTCGGGTCGGCGGCAATCAGCTCGAGTTGCGCGTAAATCAGAAAATTTTCAATCAGCCGTTCGAGTCGCTGGCCGGACTTGTGGATTTCCTGTCCCATTTCGGCAATCTCGCCCGGGTTAAGGGTGGCGGCGGAGGTGGCCAGGAGTTCGGCGTTGGAAATAATGCCGTTAAGCGGCGTGCGCATTTCATGCGGCATGATGAGGCTGATGTTGTCGCGCAGGCTGGCCAGCGTGCGTTCGGCCTCGTCGCGCACGGTCTGCGCCTTCTTGAGGCGCGCGTCCACGGCAGCGTAAAGCGCGTCGGTGGTGAACGGTTTCGGCAGGTAATCGTCGGCGCCGAGTTCCATGCCGTGCCGCATCCCGACGTTGTCGGCGAGGCCGGTCATCAGAATGAACGGGATGGCGGCGGTGGGCGCTTCGTTGCGGAGCGAGGTCAGTGTCAGATAACCATCCACCTTTTCCATATTGACGTCACAAAGGATGAGATCGGGCAATTCCTTGCGCGCGAGTTCGATGCCCTCGGCGCCGTTGGCCGCCTCGACCACCGTGAAACCCTTCTGTTTCAGCGCCAGGTGAATCATCTCGCGCAGCCACTCCTCATCGTCTATGACCAGGATTTTTTTCATCGAATAGTGCGCTTCCACAGAGCAAATACCGTGCCCGCCAAACCGGCCTGGTATGCCCCCGATCGTCGTAACTGTCGCCGCTGGAATTATTTCCGCTCTTCGATTGGCGCGTAGTGGCTGAGCGTGCGACCGGTGTAAATCTGGCGTGGACGATAAATCCGGCTCTTCGTCTCTTCCATGATTTCCTTGTAATTCGCAATCCAGCCGGGCATGCGGCCGATGCCAAAAATCACCGGAAACATTTCCACCGGCAGGCCGATGGCGCGCATGATGATGCCGCTGTAAAAATCCACGTTCGGATACAATTTGCGCTCCACAAAATACGAATCCCGCAAAGCCGCTTCTTCCAGCCGCTTGGCGATGTCCAGCAACGGGTCGGTGAGATGCAAAACCTTGAACAGATCGTCGCAGGCCTTCTTGATGATCTTGGCGCGCGGGTCGTAATTTTTGTACACGCGATGGCCGAAACCCATGAGTTTTTTGCTGCTGTTTTTGTCCTTGGCCGCCGCGATGAACTTTGAGCCGTCGTCGCCGGTCTTGTGGATCTCGTCGAGCATTTCGAGCACGGCCTGGTTCGCGCCGCCGTGCAACGGTCCCCACAGCGCGCACACGCCGGCCGCGCAACTGGCAAATAAATTCGCCTGGCTCGAGGCCACCATGCGCACCGTGGAGGTGGAACAGTTCTGTTCGTGGTCGGCGTGCAGCAGGAAAATCAAATCCAGCGCCCGCACCACCTCCGGCTTCAGTTCGTAGTCCTCGTATGGCATCGAGAACAGCATGTGCAGGAAGTTGGCGGTGTATTTGTAGGCCTTCTTGGGATAAATCAGCGGCAGCCCGAGCGATTTGCGGTACGAATAGGCCGCAATCGTGCGCACCTGCGAAATCAACCGGGCGGCATAAATCTCAAATTCCTTGGCCATGCCCCAATGCCAGCGCATGAGGCCTTCATCAAAGCAACTCGCCGCGTTGATCATCGCCGAGAGAATTGCCATCGGATGCGCGCCCACGGGAAAACCCTGGAAATGAAACTTCATGTCCTCGTGGAGAAACTGGTTGTCCGTCAGCAAATCGGAAAAGTGCCGCAGTTGCGCGCGGTTCGGCAGCGCACCGTAAATCACAAGGTACGCCGTCTCGATGAACGTGGATTTCTCCGCCAACTCTTCAATCGGGATGCCGCGATAACGCAAAATCCCCTGCTCGCCGTCAATGAACGTAATCTGGCTCACGCAGGAACCCGTGTTGCCGTAACCCTCGTCGAGCGTGATGTAGCCGGTGTTTGCGCGCAGTGACGAAACGTCCACCGCCTTTTCTCCCTCGCTGCCAACGGTGATCGGCAGCGTGCAGGTCTTTCCGTCCAACTCCAGTCTGGCCTCTTTGCTCATGTGTTCTCCATTCGTCGCGTCCTTGTGACGCCCGTTTTTGACAGTTTGCGTCGAAAAAAAAATTTGGCAAGGCGTGAAAGCAAAATTTCAGAAGAATTTGCGCGCCAGCCGGCACGTTTTGGGGCGTCGCCACCGGCATCTCGATCATGCTCCTCTGCTTCGGCCCCGGCGTTTTTTTCCTGTTCGTCGAACGCCGCAAACGAATGCGGTCGAAATCGGAAAGCGGCGGCGGAAATTCAGCCCCGTCAGGGGCGAAATCTGTGTAGAAAAGTAGCAGCCGGCGTGAGCCGGCTCAAATAATCAGAGCGAACTCACGTTCGCTGCTACAAAATGCCGCGCCTGCGGCGTTGAATGATTTGCAGCCTTAGCACCGCGGTAGGGCGGGCAGTCTTCTGCGTGCCGGTTTTAAAACAAATTTGAACAACGACGCGCACGGAGTGATACCGATCTGCTTTCAAAACGCGATAAATTTGGAGTGCGGTGACACGTCGCCGCTTTCTTCGACGCGACATGTCGCGTCGTTTCAAAGCGCAGACACGTCTGCGCAGTCCAAATTACGGCACAGCCCATCCCGCCGGTCGGTTGTATTTTGAATGCAGATTGATATGACGTGCCCCACCAATTCAAATTGCGGGGTCATAAACGGCGTAATTTTATGTTGGACAACAATTTCAGTCCGGCTTACCGTCATTTTGTGAAAAAGGATAGGCTGCAATATGCAAAAGATAGGCTGCACAACGCGGGGTCGAATGTCTGTTAGGCGGACGAGACCATGAAAATCCTATTAGGTTTCTTGGCGATGTTATGCGTGCTTTTGGCCGTGGTTGCCTTTTTATTGCCGTTACCGCCGCCACCGAAGCCGGATGCTACCGCGGAACAAGCTACCCAAGACGCTATAAACCATTTGGCTTGGCCTCCCGACATGTTGGAGCCAACAAACGATGTTACCATTCATCGAGCAACGCTTGAAGTTTTGACGAGGCAGGCGGAGTCGCCTGAGAGCACATGGCGTTGCGCATGGTTCTTTTCCAAGACCACAAGCGTTTTTGCATTTGTTTCAGGCGTCAGCTTGTTGTTTTTAAGCAGGAAGATTGGCAAGTGACAGTTGCGCGTCCGCCTAATGTGAGGGTAGGCCGCAAGTTTCGTTCGCCAACTTCGCGTCCTTTCCGCCTTCGCTCCCGTCTTCACTCCATTACGACGCGGCCAGCCGCTTCGGCGCGACAAGCGCCTGACAAAATTTCTTTTCTTTCCAGCGCCGGCGACTAATTTGGCCGGACGCAGATGGGATTAAAACTGTTCAATACGCTCTCGCGCTCGATTCAGGATTTCACCCCGCTCGATTCGACGGGCAAAACCGTCGGCATGTATTGCTGCGGGCCGACGGTTTATGATTTCGCGCACATCGGCAACTGGCGCACGTTCGTATTTGCCGACCTCATCCGGCGTTACCTCGAATTCAAGGGCTTCTCCGTCACGCACGTGATGAACATCACCGACGTGGAGGACAAAATTATCAAGGGAGTCCGTGAGACGAAAAAGACGCTCAGTGAATTCACCAGCCAGTATGAAACGGCGTTCTTCGCGGACTTAAAAACGCTGAATTGCCTTGAGCCGCACCACAAACCACATGCCACGGAACACATCGGCGACATCATCGCGCTCATCGAAAAACTTGTCGCGCGCGGTGTCGCTTACCAGGCCGCCGACGGTTCGGTTTATTTCAGTATCGAGAAATATCGAGGCAGCGGTTGCACCTACGGTCGTCTGCTCAAAATCAACTTTGACGAACTCCGTCCCGGCGAGCGCGTGAAGAGCGACGAATACGCCAAGGAATCGGTGGCCGACTTTGCACTTTGGAAGGCGCGCGTGCCGGAGGACGGCGACGTTTTCTGGTCCAGTCCGTGGGGCGAAGGCCGGCCCGGCTGGCACATCGAGTGCAGCGCCATGAGCATGAAAATCCTTGGCCAGAGTTTCGATTTGCATCTTGGCGGCGAGGACCTGATTTTCCCGCATCACGAGGACGAAATCGCCCAAAGCGAAGGCGCGACCGGCCAGCCGTTCGTCCGGCACTGGCTGCACGGGGCATTTCTGCTCGTCGAAGGCAAAAAGATGAGCAAATCGCTCGGCAACTTTTTTACGCTCCGCGATCTGCTGGCGAAGGGTTTTACCGGCCGCGAAATCCGTTACCTGCTGCTCACGGCGCATTACCGCGAAACGTTCAACTTCACACTCGACGGTTTGCAGGGCGCGCGGCAGTCGCTCGCACGGATTGATGAATGCCTCGGCAAATTGCGCGAAATGGGAGCGCCGGTCTCCGACCCGGCGCGGAGCAAACTTCTCCAACGTGCCGGGTCGGAGACCGGCGCTCCAGCCGGCTTGCAGGCAAAATTCACCGCCGCGCTCGACGAGGATTTGAACATCTCCGCCGCCTGGGGCGAAGTTTTTAAATGGGTGACCCAAATGAACAAGCGCATTGCGGATAATTCCTTGAATGCGAACGAGGCCACTGCCGCGTTGGCGGCCTGGAATAAAATTGATGCCGTGCTCGGCATTGGCACGACAGGCGAGGTTGAAGTCCCCGCGGACATTGCCGCGTTGCTGGAAGCGCGCCAGGCCGCGCGCAAAGCGAAGGATTTCAAACGTGCCGACGCGATTCGCGACGAACTAAAAGCCAAAGGCTGGGTGATCGAAGACACGCCGAAAGGGTCGAAATTGAAAAAAATCTAACCACGAAACGCACGAATTACACGAAAACGGAAGACAGAACCTGGCGGAAAATTTCTTTCCTCTTTTTCGCGCATTTCGCGGTTTGACTCTTTGCGTAAATCGTAAATCATCAATCGTAAATCATAAATCGTGAAGGCTCCATTCATCACTTTTGAAGGCAGCGAAGGCTGCGGCAAATCCACGCAGATCGAATTGCTCGCGAGCCAGGTTCGCGGCCTGGGCTACCGCGTGCGCGTGTTCCGCGAGCCGGGCGGCACCCCGGTCGGCGAGGAAATCCGCCATACCCTCAAGCACAGTAAAAACAACGTGGACATGACGCCGGAAGCCGAATTGCTGCTGATGAACGCCAGCCGCGCGCAGCTCGTCCGCGAAGTCATCCGCCCTGCCCTCGCCGCCGGCGAAATTGTCCTGTGCGACCGCTTTTACGATTCGACCACGGCGTATCAGGGCTACGGACGCGGATTGGAACTGGCGTTGGTCAAAAACGTGATTGATTTTGCCGTCGGCGATACCCGGCCCGATCTGACCTTGTTTTTGCAGGTGCCGCCGGAAGTCAGCGCCGAACGCCTGCGCTCGCGCCAGGTTACCCTGCCTTTTGCCCGCGACCGGCTGGAAGAAGCCGACCGCCATTTTTTTGACCGGGTCGCCAAAGGTTACCAAGCTGTCGTCGCGGCTGAACCCGACCGCGTCCGCGTGGTGGACGGAACGGGGCCGGTCGAAGTGGTCTGTGCCAGAATCTGGGAACTCGTCAAGCCC
>DATNHI010000021.1:0-4458 GCA_035605035.1 Verrucomicrobiia bacterium | reverse complement strand
CTGGGTGAATGACCGATGCGGTCACAACGGGCAATTTGTGAACGATAACTGTAATCATGGTAACTGGCCCGTTGCGTGGTTCACACCGCAAAGAGAAAGTTAACGTGATATGAAAACTGCCAAACCCAAGCGGGTGGCGGGTTTCACGCTGGTGGAAATCATGATTGTTGTGGCCATCATCGGCCTCCTGGCGGCGATTGCCATCCCCAATTTCGTGCATGCTCGGGCCACCTCGCAAGCCAATGCTTGCATCAACAACCTGCATCAGATTGATGGCGCAGTCACCGAATGGGCATTGGAACGGGGGAAAAAGACGGGAGACCCTGCGCCAAATTTGACTTCTGACCTGACACCCTATCTTAAGTTGAATGCCAACGACGCAATTCCCAGTTGCCCGGTTGGTGGCACTTATACCATGGGTACGGTGGGAGCCATTCCTCAGGTCAGTTGCAATTTCAGCACGCTGGACCCGCCACACCGATTGCCATAATCGAAACTTGACGGCTTCGGTTCAAAATGTTGCTTCAAAATTTTTGTTTGCCAGCATCGGGGGCAGTTGACTCTCGCGTCTGTTTCCATTAGGAAGAGGGCCACGGCTCAAGCCAATCGCTGCGATGAATGCTATTTTGAAAACGGAAAAGTTGCGTGTCGAATTCACCAGTCGCGAATTCCGGCAGACGACGAAAGTCGCCCTGAGCAGCCTCGATTTGGAAGTGAATGCCGGTGAAATCTTTGGTTTTCTCGGCCCCAATGGCGCCGGCAAGACCACGACCATCAATGTCCTGCTGGGTTTTGTGACGCCGAAGAGTGGCGCAGCGTATCTTTTCGGCATTGATGTGCGCCAGCCCATCGCGCGCCAGCGCATCGGTTATTTGCCGGAGATGACGTATTACTACAAATTTCTTTCCGCCGAGGAATTGCTCCGCTTCTACGCAAAAATTTTTGGACTGTCGCGAAGTGAAACGGACAAACGCATCGGGAAATTGCTCAAGCTCGTGGAGCTTGAACACGCGAGCAAACGCCAGATCAAAACTTATTCCAAGGGAATGCAACAGCGCATCGGCCTCGCGCAGGCGCTCATCAACAATCCTGATTTGTTGATTCTTGACGAACCGACCAGCGGCCTCGACCCGGTTGGCCGCATGAAAGTCCGCGAAATCATCCAGCGATTGAAGAATGAAGGCAAAACCGTTTTCTTCGCGTCACACGAATTGGGCGAAGTCGAGACGATTTGCGACCGCATCGCCATCATCGCCGAGGGCGAACTCAAGACGATTGGTCGTGTCAGCGATATCGTCGCGCAGCATCCGAATTTGGAAAAAGCATTTCTGGAAGTCATCGGCTACCAACCCCAACCCGTCGCATGAGAACCATTTTTGCACTGGCCGGCGTCGTCATCAAGGAACTTTACCGCCGCAAGGATTTTTACGTCCTGTTCATTTTGACCATCGTCATTTGCGTCATCATGGCCTTGGTCAACATTTTCAACGACAACCAGATCATCCGCTACATCAAGGAACTTTGCCTGCTGCTCATCTGGATTTCGTCGCTCGTCATCGCCATCACGACGACGGCACGGCAGATTCCGGCGGAACGCGAACAACGCACCCTGCTTCCTCTGCTTGCCAAACCGCTGACGCGGACGCAAGTGGTTTTCGGGAAATTTCTTGGCTGCTGGCTCGCCTGCGGCTTGGTTTTGATTTGCTTTTATGCCTTCTTCGGCGCGCTGGCTGCCAGCCGCGAGCATACTTGGCCGCTGCTGAACTATTTTCAGGCTGCGTTTTTGCATTGGGTCATGCTCGGCGCGG
Source organism: Verrucomicrobiia bacterium (assembly GCA_035605035.1). GTDB lineage: Bacteria > Verrucomicrobiota > Verrucomicrobiia > Limisphaerales > UBA11358 > UBA11358. The sequence goes on along the minus strand of DATNHI010000021.1, from coordinate 2,650 downwards.
TCATCGCGCTCACGCTGCTCGGCTCGCTGGTTTTCGCCGCGCCATCGTCCAACTCCACAATTTGCTTCGTCATTGTGGTAGCGATTTTGTGCATCGGCAGATACCTCGACGCCTTCGCCCTGTCGTTGGCCGAGCCACTTCGCTCTGTTTTTTACGCGATTTATTTTGCAATCCCGCATCTGGAATGGGCGTTCGGGATGCGAAATTTAATCGTCCACGACTGGCCGCTCATCAGCTGGAATTTTTTCTGCCTCGACATCCTTTACTCGCTGGCTTACACGGCGGTTTTTCTTGTCGCCGCCTGTCTGGTTTTCCACCGCAAAGCCGTTAATTAAAAATGAACTCGCCGCGGACATTTTTTTTGCTGTGGATCGCGCTGCTGATATTGTGTTTCGGCCTCGCCGCTGATTTGCAACCGCAATTTCAAGCGCTCGAAAACATCCGCCGCCAATCGGATAATTTTTTCAATTTGTTGCTCGGCGACAGTAGCCGCATCTTTGCGAACAGCTCTTTTGTCGAGGCCGACGCCTATTATCACAGCGGTTATTATCCGACGATTTTCGACAACAACGAAGCCTTCAAAACGCCGCATATGGCCGAAGATACCGGTGCCGTCGCCAGCCACAATCAGGGCGAAGAAACCAGTTTCATGGGGCCGCCACGCGACTGGATTGACGCTTTTGGCCGCCATTTCATCCCGAACCGCCATACACATCTGGACGAAGGCGGGCCAACGGATGATTTGAGCAAAAGCCGGGAAGTGGGGGAAATTTTGCCGTGGCTGAAACTTTCCGCCAAACTCGATCCCGAAAACATCAAGACCTACGTCGTCACCGCTTTCTGGCTGCGCACGAAATTGAATAAAGTTCCCGAAGCCGAACAGGTTTTGCGCGATGGCTTGCGGCACAATCCGAACGACCCGCAATTGCTGTTTGAACTCGGCCGCATCTATTTTGAAAATTATCACAATGCAGACCGCGCGCGGAATATTTGGGAGGCCGCGCTGCGAAGCTGGGCGCGGCAGGAGCCCGGCGTTCCGCAATCGGAACGGCTCAAAATGACCGATGAGAATTTTGACAGCCGTTTTATTTTCGAGCAGCTCCAGACGAACCTCGCGCAACTCGAAGAAAAAGCCGGCAATCCTGACGCCGCCATTGCCCGTTGGGAACAGGCCAAGCTCGCTTCGCCCACGCCCGGCGATGTTCAAAAGCACATTGACGAACTCAAACAATCGCTCGCGGCGCCTGCTTCCCGCTGACGGCGCAATTGCGCTTTGTGTTTTGCCGGACGCTCTGTTTTAATGGCCGGGTGAAAGCCCGGCAGGCCAGAATTTCGCGGAACACCAAAGAAACCCGTGTTGCCGTCAACCTCAACCTCGACGGTAAAGGTAGATCGCATATCAAAACCGGGATCCCCTTCTTTGACCACATGCTTGCGCTCTTTGCCAAACACGCGGTCATGGACCTGAAACTCCGCTGCGCCGGCGATCTGGAAGTGGACGCGCACCACACGGTTGAGGATTGCGGCATCGCCCTCGGCCAAGCGTTCACGCGCGCGCTCGGCGACAAACGTGGTCTCCGCCGCTACGGCGCCGGTTTCCATCCGCGAAACCCATTTACCGGTGAGGCCTACGTGCCGATGGATGAATGCCTCGCCCGTTGCGTCATTGATTTCGGCGGACGGCCGCATCTCGTCTGGCGCGGAATGAACCAATTCGCCCAGAAGCGCGTCGCCCAATCGGAAAAAGTCCAGGACATGTCGAGCGCGTTCCGCTTCGGCCTCGCGCGCGAATTTTTCCAGGGCTTCGTCAATGAAGCCCGTTGCAACCTGCACCTCGAATTGCTCTACGGCGACGAACCGCATCACATCGTCGAGGCGCTGTTCAAAGCGTTCGCCCGGGCCGTGGATGCGGCGTGCCGCCGCGACCCGCGCCTCGGGAGACAACTGCCGAGCACCAAGGGAAGACTATGAGTGGCTTGCGTGATCGTCCTTGCCGATGACCGCAACTGACGCTTTTTGAAAATCCTGATTCTCAAACCCAGTTCGCTCGGCGACGTGGTGCAGGCGCTGCCCGTGCTGCGCTTGCTCAAACGCCATTTGCCCGCGAGCGAAATCTTTTGGTGGATCGATTCACAATTTGCACCGCTCCTCGAAGGCGATCCCGATTTGACCGGCGTGGTGCGCTTTGAACGCCAACGCTGGGCGTCGCCGCGCCACTGGCCAGAAGCGCTTCGCAGCGTCCGCTGGTTGCGCGCGCAAAATTTCGACTGGGTCATCGACCTCCAATGTCTCGCGCGCAGTGGCGCGTTCGCCTGGCTCGCCAACGGAAAATTTCTCATCGGCCTCGATGAACCGCGCGAGGGCGCGCGTGGATTTTATGACGTCGCCGTCCGCCGCCCATCATTTCACACGCACGCGGTGGACTGGTATCTGGCCGTGCTCCCGCAACTCGGTGTGCCGTTGCACTGGAGTTTTCAATGGTTGCCTGAACGCTCCCCCATTGCCGACGCCGTCAAATCGAAGTGGCAGACCAGTGGTGTGCGTTGGATTGCCCTCCAACCGGGCGCCCGCTGGCCGACCAAGCGATGGCCGGCGGAATATTTCACGGCACTCGTCGGCCAACTCGCGAAACATACGCCAGATACGCGCT
>DATNHI010000020.1:0-25502 GCA_035605035.1 Verrucomicrobiia bacterium | reverse complement strand
ATCTTGCCCGTGTGAAACTGTTCCACTTCGTGCGGGCGAGACACCCGCACCACTACCGGCCGGAAACAAAATCGGCAGCGTGACGGCGTTAAACCCTTTGCGGTTGACGTGGCGGAGTTTCTCCAGTTGCTCGTTGGTGAGGATGGGATGTTCCAGCTTGATCAACGCGCAGCCTTCGGGCTTCGGGTTGAGCAGGCTGCCGCGCGGACCAACCATCGTTTCGGTGGAAGTGATAATTTCCTCGCGGATGGGGTCAATCGGCGGGTTGGTGACCTGCGCAAAAAGCTGCTTGAAATAATTATAAAGCAACTGCGGCTTGTTGGACAACACCGCCAGCGGCGTGTCGGTGCCCATCGAACCGAGCGGCTGCACGCCGTCGTTGGCCATCGGCCCGATGATGAACCGCAAATCCTCGAACGTGTACCCGAACGCCTGCTGCCGTTCGAGCACGGTTTGATGCCCCGGCTCGCTCGGGAATCCCGGGTCGGGCAGGTTTTTCAGCAACACGTGATGTTCGGTGAGCCACTGTTGATACGGATGCGCCCGGGCAAACTTGTTCTTGAGCTCCTCGTCGGCGACGATGCGGCCCAGCTCCGTGTCCACCAGAAACATGCGGCCGGGCTGGAGGCGGCCTTTTTGCAGAACGCGTTCCGGCGGCACATCGAGCACGCCGACTTCCGACGCCATGATGACCAGATCGTCTTTCGTGACGTAGTACCGCGACGGACGCAGGCCGTTGCGGTCGAGGCACGCGCCAATCCGGACGCCGTCCGAAAACGCGATGGACGCCGGGCCGTCCCACGGTTCCATCAGGCAGGAATGATATTCGTAAAACGCGTGCTTTTCCGGCGACATGCTCTCGTGGTTCTCCCACGGCTCGGGAATCATCATCATCACCGCATGCGGCAATTCGCGTCCGGTCATGACCAGCATTTCGAGGCAATTGTCGAACATCGCCGAGTCGCTGCCGTCGGTGTTGATCACAGGCAGAATCTTTTTGATGTCGTCGCCGAACAATTCGGACTGGAAATTCGACTGGGCGGCGTGCATCCAGTTGATGTTGCCGCGGAGCGTGTTGATTTCGCCATTGTGCGCGAGATAGCGATACGGATGCGCGCGGTTCCAGCTCGGAAACGTGTTCGTGCTGAACCGCGAATGAATCAGCGCCAGCGCGGACTCCATCGCCGGATGCGACAAATCGGGATAATACTCCGGCAATTGGGTCGTCAGCAACATGCCCTTGTAAACGACGGTCTTGTAAGACAGGCTCGCGAAATAAAAATAGTCGCCGCCCTTGACCTTGCCGGAGTAGCGGATGGCGTTCTCCGCGCGCTTGCGGATGACGTAAAGCTTTCGCTCGAAGGCGAGGTCGTCGGCCAATTTTGCATTGCGCGCGATGAACACCTGCCGCATGAACGGCTCGGACGCCTTCGCGGTCGCGCCGAGCGAGGCGTTGTTTGTTGGTATGTCGCGCCAGCCCAGGACGCGCTGGCCTTCCTCGGCCACGATGGCGGCAAAAATCTTTTCGCATTCGGCCCGTTGCGCCGCGTCGTGCGGCAGGAAGACCATGCCCACGCCGTATTCGCCCGCTGACGGCAATACGAAGCCGGACGATTTGGTCACCTCTTTGAAAAAGGCGTGGGGCGTTTGCAGGAGGATACCCGCGCCGTCGCCGGTATTGGCTTCACAGCCGCAGGCGCCGCGGTGGTTCAGGTTCAAAAGCACCCGGAGAGATTGCTCGATAATCGTGTGCGATTTCCTGCCCTTGATGTTAACGACGAAGCCGACGCCGCAAGCGTCGTGCTCGAACTGTGGGTCGTAAAGGCCCTGCTTTGGCGGTGGCGTTGTTCGCTCCCGACCCGGTCTTTGTTTCTGTTCTATGCTGCGGCTCATCGTTCAGGCTCTGTAACCCGTCGTTCCACTATTTTTTACTCCATTTTAACCTGTGTGCAATAAATGTTTTTAAAAAAAGTCCGGTATCACCCCATTAGAATTCGATTGATTAATCCAGATTGTATTAGTCGCAAAAATCGCTTTCATTAAAAATAATCCGTTACCTTTCCGGGACGGCGTAAATATGTCGGTGAAACCATGAATGACGACCTGACTTTGCTGCGGGAATACGCCCGGCGCCACTCCGAGGACGCGTTCGCCACGCTCGTCTCGCGCCATGTCAATCTCGTCTATTCCGTGGCCCTGCGGCAGGCGCGCGACCCGCTGCTGGCCGAGGAAATCACGCAGGCGGTGTTCATCATTCTGGCGCGCAAGGCGGGATCGCTGGGTGACAAAACGATTGTGCCCGGCTGGCTTTGCCGCACGGCGCGTTACGCAAGCGCCAATGCGCTGACCATCCAACGGCGGCGACAACGCCGCGAACAGGAGGCGCATATGCAAAACAATTTGACAAGCAGCAGCGACGCCTCGTCGCCGTCAATTCAGGAAGAAACATGGAACCAAATCGCGCCGCTGCTTGACGACGCCATGGGGAAGCTTGGCCAGAAAGACCACGACGCGCTGGTGCTGCGATTTTTTGAAGGCCGGAATTTCCGGGAGGTCGGCGCGGCGCTGGGCGCGAGCGAGGACGCGGCGAAAATGCGCGTAAGCCGTGCGCTGGAAAAGCTGCGGAAGTTTTTTACAAAACGCGGTGTGAGACCGGCCGCGGCCATCCTGGCCGGGGCGCTTTCCGCCCATTCCGTCCAGGCCGCGCCGGTGGCGCTGGCCAAATCCGTGACCGCCGTGGCGATTGTAAAAGGGTCAATCGCGACGGTATCAACTCTAACCCTTGTGAAGGGAACCATGAAAACAATGACTTGGTTAAAGATCAAATTCGCAATCATTGCGGGAACGGCGGCTTTGCTGGTCGGCGGCACGGCAACAATTGGTCTGTCTGACAATTCATCCAGTTCAACTTCCAGTCAAATCCAGACTATTACAAACACGCAACAAGTTTTGATTACCACTTTTTTTCTCAAGACGCCGACGGCAAAAGTTGATGCGGTTATCGCCGACTTTTCCAAACCCAACGTCACAATCAATCAGAACTCCAAGGCGTTCCAAGATTTGCTTAAACAATATCCAGATGTCGAATATTTTGGCGCACCAAGAGCTATTGGCTTTTCTGGAAATCAAGCGACCGCATCCATAACAAAGCCGGTTCAGATTGACGGCACAAATGCAGATGTCGGAATAACTTTGGATGTAACCCCAACGGTTCAGCCAGATTCAAAGATCAGTTTGAAAATCCAATGTGAATTGCGGGAATTGCAGAACGGTGTCTCGCCAACAATTAAAATTACAAAACAAAATGGACAGCCTTCACTTTTCAAATCAGGAGAGATGACGATTCTCCGCAACAAGATTAGCGACGGTGGCCAAACAATTGGCAACAGTCCGAATAACGGAGCAGAAACCTTGCTGGTGTTTGTGAAAGCCACGCTCGTCAAACAAAGACTTCAAAACATCATCAAGAGAGCACAATAGTGGATTGCTAATATTTTCTTGATCGCTCAAACCAATTTGCACGCTGCCCGTGCCGTGCCTATTGTCTTTCTGTGAATCCGCCAAAGTGCCGTTGCGTCGTCCGCAGCATAAGTGGTGGTTGAAGTGAAACGCACGGGATGCGTGGATCGTTTTTGGCCGGGATCATGGTTCTTATTGTCATCTACGCCGAAAAACGGCATTAAAACGGCGCATGAAACACAATTCATATTTTGAAGGAAAAGTCCAAAGCCTGGCGGTCAACACGCCCGACGGCCCGGCCACGGTGGGCGTGATCGAACCCGGCCAGTACAGCTTCGGCACGGATTGCGAGGAACACATGCACGTCGTGGCCGGAACGCTGAAGGCGAAACTGCCCGGCGGCGACTGGAAAAGTTACGGCAACGGCCAGTTCTTCGTCGTGCCGCCGAAGGTGAAATTTGAAGTCGAAGCCGTGGCTGACGTGGCCTATCTCTGCTACTACCAGCGGTAACGGAAACAAAATCCAGAGCAGTTAAAGTTATAATGTAGCCGCAGATGAGGTAGGGTCGGCGCGCTGCACCGACCGGACGCCGCAGCGCAGCGTCCCTGCCCACGGCGCGGAAGAGCGCCGATCGGGCGGTGGTTCGGAAAAATCTTCGAAAATTAAATGTCTGGTTTCGCGGCCATCGGCCATAAATAGGCAGATGCCAGACGCGAACGACATGGAACTGCTGCGGGATTACAGCCGGGACGGCTCGGAACCCGCCTTTGCCGAACTGGTGCAGCGCCACATCGGCCTGGTTTATTCCGTTGCCCTTCGTCAGGTTGGCATCGCCGCCCACGCCGAGGAAATTACCCAGGCCGTGTTCATCATTCTCGCACGCAAAGCCGGCCGATTGCGCCCGGACACCATCCTTGAGGGCTGGCTTCATGAAACGACGCGGATGACAGCGTTGAGTTTCCTGCGTGGTGAACGCCGCCGCCAATTTCGCGAACAGAAGGCTTATATGCAATCCACCCTACAGGAATCTGCCGATGACGCAGTCTGGCATCAGCTTTCACCGCTGCTGGACGAAGCCATTTCGCGGCTGGGAAAAACAGATCGTGACGCGGTGATGTTGCGATTTTTCAAGGACAAAAGCCTGCGTGAGGTCGCGGCGGCACTAAAGGTAAATGAGTCGGCAGCGCAACGGCGTGTCCTGCGTGCGTTGGAAAAGCTGCATCGCTTTTTCAGCCGGCGCGGCATTTCGTCAACCACGGCCATCATAGCCGGGGCGATTTCCGCCAACTCCGTTCAAGCTGCGCCCGTCGCATTGGCAAAATCCGTGACCACCCTAGCCATGGCCAAAGGCGCGGCGGCCAGCAGCTCAACCTTAACCCTCATTAAAGGAGCATTGAAAGTTATGGCATGGACAAAAGCAAAAACTGCAGCCGTCGCCGTTGCCGGTGTCATCGTGGCAACCGGCACTACTTCTCTCGTAGTTCATCATCAACATCAACAACGACCTCTACCCAAACCGCAGCCGGTAGCACCCACCGAAACTGACTTTCCTAAGACTTCCTGGACTTTTGCCGGATATACCGATCCGCAGTCAGCCTTTTTATCGGCAATCTGGTTTGACCATAAGGGTGATTTCGAAACGTTTCTAGCCAGCCTTACTCCAGGCGAGCGTGAGAGACAATTGCAGCAGTATAAGGGAATGGCACAAAAGATGGGCAAATCCCTGGCGGCATGTTTCATTATCGCGAGCACAGAAGGCTTGAACAAAGCGGAAGGATTTCAAATTCTTGATCAGCAGGTCATCGCCGACGATCAGGTGATTCTGCACGTCAGTTTCCGAGGAACTCTGCCGGGAGAAAAGCAAGAGATAGTTAAGGTAGTTGACGTAAAAATGATAAAGACCGGGAACGAATGGAAGATTGACAGCATTGGTCCAAAATAAGCGCCAAGCCGCGAGCCGACTGAAATGTTGGTTGTTGAAAAAACGCAGTAACATTTTCCTTTAACGCGCTTCGCAAACCATTTTACACGCCGCCGGCGCATTGTATAATGTCCCACTGTGAATCCGGAAAAGCGTCAGCGCGTCGTCTGCGGCATGAGCGGGGGAGTGGACTCCTCCGCCACCGCGGCGCTGTTGCTGGAACAGGGTTACGAGGTCGTCGGCATCACGCTCAAGCTCTGGCCGCAGGATTGTGTGAACCGCGCCGAGGACCGGTGCTGCGGCCCGCAGGCCGTCGCCGATGCCCGCGCCGTTTGCCACCAACTCGGCATACCGTATTACCTCATTGACGAGGCGGCGGAATTCCAGAAACACGTCATCCAATACTTCGCCGACGAATACAAGGCCGGCCGCACGCCGAATCCGTGCGTGATGTGCAATCAGAATCTCAAGTTCGGCCGGCTCATTGACCGCGCCAACCAGCTCGGCGCGGATTATATCGCCACCGGCCATTTTGCGCGGGTGGAAAATATTTGTAGCAGCCGACGTGAGGAGGCTCTATCTGACAAATCCGAAATCCGAAATCCGAAATCCGAAATTGATTTGAGCCTCCTCACGTCGGCTCCTACACGTTATCTGTTAAAGCGCGGACGGGATTTGAAAAAGGACCAGAGTTATTTCCTGTTCTCGCTGCGGCAGGACCAACTGGCGCGCGCGCTGTTTCCACTGGGCGAGAAAACCAAGAACGACACGCGCGAAGTGGCGCGGCATTGCCACCTCAAAACTGCGGACAAGGAAGAGAGCATGGAAATCTGTTTCGTGCCGGACAACAATTACGGCGGCTTCCTCCAGAAGGCCGGCTTGGCGCAGAAACATCGCGGCGAGATTGTGGATTTGCACGGACACGTGCTCGGCCATCACGACGGCATTGAATTTTACACCATCGGCCAGCGGCGCGGCCTTGGCATCACCACGCCCAAACCGGTTTATGTGATTGAGTTGGATGCGGACACCAATCGCGTCATGGTCGGAGATGAATCCGCACTCGACCGGGACGAATTCATCGCGACGAATTGCAATTGGATCCCTTTCGACAAGTTAACGGAACCCGTCGAAGTGACGGCGAAGATTCGTTACAACCATCCCGGCACACCTGCAACCGTGACGCCGACCGGCAATGGCTCGGTAATGGTGAAGCTGCATTCAGCCCAGCGCGCTATCACGCCCGGCCAGGCAGCGGTGTTTTATCGGGATGATCTGGTTCTCGGCGGCGGTTGGATTGCGAGGTAGTTAAGCACGACCAGTCCGGAAGGTAACAAAAATGGGCGGCACTTTCGCGCCGCCCTTGGTGTTCTGCCTGATGTTCCGGTGATCGGTCAGTCATCCATGTCGTTGTCGAAATCAAATGGAGGCGTCAAGCCGGTGTAATCGCCGATGATTTTCGCGTCGTAGGGCGAATACAATCCGTTTTGTGTCGTGTGCAGGTCGTAACCGACGTTATTTCCAAATGGGAAAGGAACCACCGGTCCGCCTGAAAGGGGTAGGCCATAAGACATGACAATCGCCTTGGCGTGATTGACGCGGATGACCCGGTTGTTGAACTGGTCGCTGATCAGCGTATCGCCGTTCGCGAGCCGCACCGCACGTGTCGGCAACGGGAATTGCACGCTGGGAGAGTTGGTGTCAATGTCGTATTCCCAGACATTGTTGTCATTGGCATCCACCTCAACGACACGTGCATTGCCGGCATCGGTCAGCAGGGTATCACCGTTATCCAGCCGGCTGGAAAACGCGAGAATGTTGACCGTACCGCCAGCGGAGAATGTGTTGACGATTTGGTCGTTGTTGTCGTGGGTGACCTCGAGCGCCCGGCTATTGCCCTGGTCGGAGATCAGAACGTGGCCGTTTTCCAGCAACTCGGCGGAATTCGGGCCGCTGAGCTGGTCTGAGTCATTGGTGTTGAAGCCGGGATACGACCAGACGATTTGCTTGCGCAGGTTGACCTCGATGATGCGGTTGTTGGCCTGGTCGGTGATCAGGACATGGAAATTCGGCAGCCACGTGCTTTGCACCGGCGTGCTCAACTGATTGGGACCGGAACCGGTCACGCCAAACTGGCCGTATTGCCAGATGATATGGCCGAAGGGATCCACCAGGACGACGCGGTTGTCTGCGACGCCACCGGGGGCTTGCGGAATCACTCCCGGCGGTGTGCCGGTGCCGGCCATCAAAGTGTAAGGCCCGACGCGCTGCGCGTCGTTGCAACCGATGATGGATTTGCGGGAAAAGTCATTGGGTCCCAGCCCGAACTGCCAGACGATTTTGCCGGACGGGTCAGCTTCAATCACGCGGTTGTTGAACTGGTCGGCAATCAGGATGTTGCCCGGCCGGTTGAAATTGCGGCTAAGACTGCCCGCCGAAGCGGTGCTGGTGACGGCCAGGACGCCGGCCAGGGCGAGTGCGGAGCCGGCGGCCCCGATTGACCATGGGACTTTGTTGTGCTTGTCGATCATAACAATTCTCCTTTTTTCTTTCTGGTTTGAAACGATATGTTCTCTCACTGCATAAGAGGCGCGCGGCGCGGAAAGGTTCCCGGCGAAGAAGTTTTTCGCCGGCTTCGGATTGACAATTGGCCAGAGCCGGTGCATGGTTCGGGCCATGAAAGCAATTTTACTACTGGTCTCGATTATATTTTTTCAAACTGTTATTGCCGGCGCGGCGGGGTCCATTTACGACATTCCGCTCAAGGACATTGACGGCAAGGACACCTCGCTCAAGCCGTACCAAGGCAAGGTGCTGCTGATTGTCAACGTCGCTTCGAAATGCGGGTTCACCCCGCAATACGCGGCGTTGGAGGCGCTCTTCCAGAAATACAAGGACCAGGGCCTGGTCATATGCGGGTTTCCCTGCAACCAGTTTGGCCACCAGGAACCGGGCACGGACGCGGAAATCAAACAGTTCTGCTCGTCCAAATACAACGTGTCTTTCCCGATGTTCGACAAGATCGAAGTCAACGGCGCCAATCGCCATCCGCTTTATGTGCGGCTGGCGGGGCAGGAATCTCCGTTTCCCGGAAACATCGGCTGGAACTTCACCAAGTTCCTCGTCGGCCGCGACGGTAAAATCCTGAAGCGGTTCAATTCGCCGGTTAAACCGGATTCGGCGGAAGTCACTCAAGCCATCGAATCCGCGCTCGCGGCGAAGTGAAGTTCGCAGCCGCGTCACGGTCGCAGGGATTGTGCGGTGGACGGTTTGGCCGGGTAGCAGCCGATGTCAGTCGGCTCTGACATTTGGAGGAGGAATAATGAGCCGATTCACATCGGCTGCTACAGACTATATTCTACCAACTCCGCCGCACCGGCATTGGCGCGCACCTGTTCCGGATTTTTGCAGCCGGGGATGAGCGCGGACACGACCGGGTTTTTCAGGCACCAGGCCATCGCCCATCGCGCCAGCGGCACGCCAGCGGGCACTTCCTCCTTTTGCAGGCGCTCCACTTCCGCCAGGTCGCGCTTCAGTTTTTCCGCGTCGAACGTGGCGCGGACGTCGTTGTCGGCAAACGTCACGCCGGGCTTGTATTTGCCCGAGAGCAATCCGCTGGCGAGCGGCACCCGGGCGAAGATGCCGAGATTGTTTTGTTTTGCGTGCGGGAAATACATTTCCTCCGCGCGGCAATCCAACCGGTTGTAGAAAACCTGCAGCGCCTCCACGCCGAACTTCGCGGCTTCGCGCGCCTGCAGCTCACTGCCCTTCTGCAAAATGGACACGCCGAGATGGCGGATTTTGCCCGCGCGCTTCTGTTCCGCGAGAAAAGTCCAGAGTTCCTGATTCTGAAAAACCGCGTCCGCTCCGGAATGAAATTGATACAGGTCAATCGTCTCAACCCGCAGCGCCTGGAGCGATGCCTCCAGTTGCTTTTGCACGCCGGCGATGGAAAAATCGTCGTCGCGGTTCATGAAGCGGTTGAAGCGGTGGCCGAATTTCGTCGCCACGATCCAGCGTGAACGGTCGCGGCGCGCGAGGTAGTTCCCGATGAATTGTTCGGACAGGTGGTTGCCGTAACATTCGGCGGTGTCAATCAGGTTGATGCCGCATTCCGCCGCCGCGTCGAGGATGGCGTCGGCCTCGGCCTGCGAAAAATCGCGGCCCCATTCACCGCCAAACTGCCAGGTGCCGACGCCGATGACCGAGACGCGCAACCCGGTCCTGCCCAAAGTCCGATAACGCACGGCCCGAAATTAATGCGCCACGGGCGGATTGTCCCGTCTTATTGGTTTGTACCGGGCCTGTGTCCACACCGCGCCGTTCACGTTCACGGACACCAACGCGAGCCAGCTTGGCCAAAGATTCTACCGTACGATTTTCAATCCTTAACGCGGAACATTTTGCGGCGGGACGCGCGGTGGCGGACGGTCGTTCCCGCCGCCAGCCGGAGCACCGGGAAACTGCGGGCGCAATTCTTCGGGATGCAGTTGGACGACGAGATTGGTTTTGTTTTCAGTCCACCATTTGATCCATTCCGCGGTCCGGTCCTCCGTGAAATGCTGGCCGGTAAGCACTCGTAGCGTCTGGGCAGCCTTTAATCGCACCAACTCGTCCGGGTCGCGTAATAATGGCAGCGCCAGTTCGACGGATTGTGTTTCGGGGTTCTGGTCCAGAACGCGGAGGCCGAGCAGCCGCGCCATGGGCTGGGCATTTTGCAGCAAAGCAAGGGCATCGTCGTCGGAAATCCTTTCCTCTTGACGCCGCAATTGCGAGAACGCCACGCCCAGGGCTTCCGTGTCAGAGGACTTGAAAAACGGCAGCAAATCCTCGCGTGGGATTTCCACTTGCAGGCGCTGGAGCATTTCCAAACCCGACCATTGAGTGCCGGAATCTTTGTCTTTGAGCATTTGCTCAAAATCCGGAATGTACTTTTCCATGTCGCTGCGAAATCTCGGGAGGCTGAACGCAACGGCATGGCGAACACGGTCATCGTTGTCGCGCAACAGAGCGACGAGCGGTTCGGCATTTTTCGGGTTCCAGTCTGAATATTCGGTCAGCATTTCGACCGCGGTATATCGAACTGCCGGCTCTGAATCTTTCAACCACGTCAAGGCTGCTTCCGTAAATCTCGGGTCGCGAAGAGCCCGGTAACCGGTGGAGCCATAGCCCCAATAGCTGCCGTTAAAATTCCCGGCGGCGTTGACCCGGACGGTCGGATTGGTGCTTTGCATGGCGGTCAATATCACGGGAACGGCGTCCGACCCGAATGGCGTCAGGCTCGCCGCGGCAAAATAGCCGTATTTTGAACCCAATTGCTCCGCGAAGTAAGGCAACGCCGGTTCAAATTCCAAATCGCGCATTTCCTCCGGCTTGAATGTCCAGGTTTGTTTCGTCAGCCACCACGATTTGCCCGCGAGTCGAGGAATCCATTTGCTGCAATCGGGCAAATCCGCCTCGGTGACTTTGGCGTAGGGGAGCAATTCGTCCGGCGCAGTGAAAAACGTTTCAGTGATGTTTTGAATTCCCTTTTCGTCTTCCGCCGATAGCGGTGAGTCGGCCGATGGGGTCCCACCCATAAAACGCATACTCAGGTTCCGCTGCATCAACCGCGATCTCTCAAATGACTGTGCGCTCCTTCGCGCCCGCGCCAGGTCGTTGCTGTAAACCAGCGGAAGCTTCTTTTCGAGCATCGTCTTTTCCACCAACGGCTCCGGCGACAGCACATAAACCTGCACCTCCGACGGCTGGCCATTGATGGAGGAAATTTTCAGCGGGAAGACGCAACGGTCGCTCGCGAAGCTGATTTGCAGCGGGTTCAATTCGCCGTTGGCGAGCTTCAACCCCGTCGAATGGGTGGATTTCGGCGCCGCCTTGCCTTTAGGCGATTCCGCTAACAGTTGAAAGCCGTCACTTTTCCCCAAATTGATTTTGGCCGCGACAAAATACCATTGTTGCTTGACGTAGGCTTCCAGCACATCGGTTTTGTTGGCAGGGAAATAATATTGATTCGCATCCAGCCAATTTTCCAGCGCACCGGCGTCTTTTGTCGAAAGCACGGCGATTTCGTAAGCGCCGACGGTTTTGATTTCGATGACTTTGACCGGCGGCTCCGAATTCCCTTCCGCATCGTTCGCGCCAAAGCCGGCAGATCGGGTCGGACCGGAACGGTCCAGCCAATCAAAATGCCGCTGGGTGTATTGGCTCAATTCGTAGAAGCATTTCATCGAGCCTTTTTGCACCGTCGGCAGGTTTGGCACCGGAATGAGCCAGCCGAATTCGCCCACCGGCCCCTCGTATTTGACCTGTAGAATCAAGTCCTCGCGCCCGGCGTCGTAAACGAGAATGGCTTTCTGCGTCGGCTCGTTGATGTCCTTGTGCTTGTCCCAAACGAATTTCGGCACCACGAACCCGCCATCCGCCGGGACTTTTAGAGGCATGAGAAGGGCGGCGAGGAACGAAACTAGAAGAACCGGCGTCAACTTTTTCATAAAAATTTCAGTAGCTGACTTTGGTGTATCTCTGAATCTGACGGAATTATTGAGGAAATACTCCCGCGCGGGGTATCTGACAAGCAGTTTTCAAACGTGCCTCAACTGCCATCCAGTTTCCGCTTGCGCCGACCTCGTTCGCTGTTAAAGTCACCCCACAAGTTCATCCGCCACAACGGCGGTTTTTCCGCCTTCGCGGCGCGGCAACCTGTTTCGTCAAAGTGAAACGACGACGGAAGCACCGCTCCGGCGCGACGAGGGTCCGTTTTAACCAGAACAATTTTTGACTCGTGAAAGTTTTCAGCGGCACCGCCAATGAGCCTCTGGCCCAGGCCATCTGCAAGTACATCGGCATCGGGCTGGGCAAGTGCAACATCTCGTCGTTCCCGGATGGCGAGACGTTTGTGAAAGTCGTGGAGAACGTCCGCGGCGAGGACGTGTTTATCGTCCAGTCCACCTGCCCGCCCACCAACCACAATTTGATGGAACTGTTCATCATGATTGACGCGGTGCGACGGGCGAGCGCGGCGCGCATCACGGCGGTGCTGCCGTTTTACGGTTATGCCCGGCAGGACCGCAAAGACCAGCCCCGCGTGCCCATCACCGCCAAGCTCGTGGCCAACCTCCTCGTCGCCTCCGGCGCGAACCGCATTCTGACCATGGACTTGCACGCGCAACAGATCCAGGGGTTCTTCGACATCCCGGTGGACCATCTCTACGCCGCGCCGGTGATGTACGAGTATTTGCGGAAAAAACACCTGACCGACCTCGTCGTGGTCAGCCCGGACATCGGCGGGTTGAAGATGGCGCACGCCTATTCGCAAACGCTGGAGGCGGGCCTGGCCATCGTGGCCAAGCGGCGCAAAAATGCCACGGAGGTCGAATCCATGGCCGTCATCGGCGAAATCAGAGGCAAAAACATCCTGCTGGTGGACGATTTGACGGAGACGGCGGGCACCTTGACGGCAGCGGCGGCGTTGCTCAAGAAAAAGGGCGCCAAACAGATTCTGGCCTGTGTTTCCCATGCCATTTTGAACGACGTGGGCATCCAAAGATTGCGAAAATCGGGGATTGACGAGTTGATTACAACTGATACAGTCCAACGCCCCGCTATTGACGGGGTGAAGATTGTCACCCTGTCGGTGGCCGGGCTTTTGGGCGAAGCCATCAAACGAATTCATACCAATTCGTCGGTGAACTCGCTCTTTGAATTCAAAGGCGGCCGCACGAGTTGATCCCGTTGGTGGGGCGAGGCTCCTGACGAGCCGTCTGTCTCCAAAACCTCGGCTCGCGCGAATCAGTCCTCGCCTACGAGGGGCACCCTTTTAATCCGCGCTCTCGGCTGCCTGACGCAACGCGAGGAACGCTTCCTTTAAAGCCTGACTGACGGCGCTGTCGTGCTCTTTCAGAACGAGGACTTGGTATTGGTCGAGGAAATCTTTGCGCAGCCGGTGAAACAAATGCAGGAAGTGCCGCAAAAATCCAACGCAATCAAGGATGGCGATTTCCACGCCGCCGGTTTCGTCATACTTCGAGCGGGCATATTCGCGAACATCATCAGTGACCGGCTCGGTCGTGATGAAAATGTAATTTTGGACGTGCTTCCCCTGCGCCGCAATTTTTTGAAGTGCCCGGTCAATGTCACCCTGCTGAACGGTCTTGTTTTTCATTTCGCAACGGGTGACCATTTTGTGTCCGCTTGGAATTGAAATTTGTATATCGCCGAATGGGCCGCCTTGTTCGTTGTTAAACCGTCTGATCTTCGCCGCCTTGAAAGCTGCCGTCACAACCAGCACCGACAACCAGCCCGCCCGTTTGCAACGCAGGTGCTGTTGAATGAGGCTTACGGTATCCTCCGACGAAAGCGGCAGCGCATTGGGCACACGATTCACACCGGTGAGAAGAATTTTGATTCGCGCTTTACATGCTGCGGTCGAGAAGCGGTGCTTGGATTGACGTGTCTTGCTCATCCGGCGGTGAACCGATCAAAGCAAATATCCCCGCTGCAAGCCGTAGGAAACGCCGCCTTCCCAATTTGATGTGAGATGTGCCCTGACCGTATTGAATAGATGCCTGACAACGTCGAGGTATATGGGATTCTTTTCATAGCCCGGCAGAAAACGATATTCACGGTCGGTGTTCTTCTGTTTCCGCAAAATGTAAATTTGATCCACTTTGAATTTTCGAAGATTCACGTTTTCAGTGAGTTTGAGCCATTCGGAGACGACGAGGTAAAGCGCGTTTGGATTGCGAAATTTCAGTTGTTCCGCAGCCATCGAAGCACCCTCCAGCATCGTTTTATCCAGATACGTTTTGCATTCAATTGCGACAGCAGGAATATGGAAGTGATGCACCTCACCTTTTTTCTGACCGGCACTGTTTAAAACCGCGCTCACGCTGACACCGATGGCGAAGTCGTGATCTTTTCTTTCGATTCGCGCGTGGGGTGTTTTGAGCATCGCGACATAATTTGGCGGCGTGAAGAAAATATCTTTGAACGTATGCGATTTGCCGATGAGCGCTCGTTCTGCAAACCCGCCGACCAAATCGCGGAACAGGTAATAGATGAATTCTTCGAGCATGGACGAATGAAGATTCGAACGCGAATCGAATTTCTCGGCATACTTTTGTCGGTCAACGAAGTCTTTGTAAGACGAGAATAGAGCCACACGCTTACGAAGAGTTTTGGAATCCCGGGTAGTGACTATTCTGGTCGGGCCTTTCAATTTTTCATTGGCTTTGCGCCAAGCATCATATTTCTTGCGGATCTCACGCAGAAACTTTTTGGATTCCGCGTCGGCATATTTCGCCTCAGCGGTTTCTTTCTGATGAAGGTTATCACCGTGAACATGCATATTGGGTGGCTGTTTTGATTTTCGCTTGAGCGAGCAGATTTTGAGCTATCGCTTCGGCCAGCAGCGGCGGCACGGCATTGCCGATTTGATTGTATTGGCAAAGATGTTTCTCATCTGTTCGGCCTTCACGGGCCAGCAACTTGTGGCTAACAACGGTCGGCTTCCCCCTGAAGACAAACCAATCAGGGAACGATTGCAGCCGCGCTCCCTCGCGCGGAGTGAAATTCCGATGCTGATATGGATGAACGAAGTTGGCGTAAAATGAAGCGGGAATTGTGTGACAAGGCCGGTCGGGGTGCATCCGGCGGTTGTTCTGATCATAAACTTTCCCTGAAATCTTCCCGTTGCCGTTGCGTTTTAACGGGCGCAAATGTTCGGGAACATCGGATACAGACTGCCCGCAAGTCATCGAAGCAAACCGCTCAATCATGCGCTTCGAATGACGCATCGCAGTGTGGTTCCAAAGTTTGTCACTGCCTTCTCTCATTTGCTGCTGGTATTCGTTCTCCGGCGCGTGCGCGTAGTCTTGAATCTCGCTGCCTTCACCAGCTTTCAACTTTGGCAAGTCGGAAATTGCTTCCCACAAAGTTGGGCAACGCTCGAGTGCGCCTGCAAACAAATCACTCACTGTGCCCTGAACACAATGTGTCGGTTTCGGGAATGGACTTTCAAACTCGTGAGCGGACGCGACAACAAAAAGGCGTTTCCTGATTTGCGGAATGCCGAAATCCGTCGCTTCAAGAACACTGTGCGCCACGTGATAGCCCAGATTTCTTAATTCGCGTTTGATGATTCCAAGCACCAAGTCGCCGTTGCGCGTGCGCGCGTTCTCAATATTCGGAACATTCTCCATAATGACGTAATCCGGCTGCAACGTCCTCGCCACGCGAAGGAATTCCACAAACAAAGAATTTCGCGGATCAATCGGGTCACCGGCGTTTTTGCGGCAAATTGAGAAACCCTGACAAGGCGGACCGCCAAGCAAAATGTCTGGCCGCCGGCTGGCAAACATGTCACGCAGTTCATCATCGCTGACGGATTGAATGTCTCGGGTGATGACCAACGCCCCATTATGATTGTATGCGAATGTCTCGCTCGCCCACGAATCAATTTCGATTCCGCCAATAATCGAGCATCCGGCAAGTTCAAATCCCAGACTAAATCCGCCCGCACCGGCAAACGTGTCCAAGACGTTCAGCCTTTTCCCATTGCCATTTCCATTGACGCGATACGGTGGCGCATCCTCGCGGAGTACGGTGACATCTTTCTGCCGACGTTTGGCTTTGCGGGTTCGTTGGATTTTCTTCGGCATCAGTTTCGCGCTAACGGAATCATACCAACTCCGCGGCACGCTTCAATACGGATGACGCGGAACAGCGCGGGCGTCCAGCCTATTCGCTTCTCGCCGGCGCTGCCTTGGCCACGATTCCTGCATTTGGCGGGAATTTTGACCGGGTCAATTCCCGGTAAATGGCTTGAAAATGGCCGAATTCTGATGTTGACGGATTGCGGGCACCTGATATTTTTCCCTGCTCTTTGGCGAGCCAATTGGGTTGGCAAACGCCGGAATTTTTTTAAGACGATGAAATCAGTGCCGTTGAAAGCGTATCCCCGCACGTTGTCGCGCCGGGGCGGAGCCAAACGATTGCGCGCCGCCGGGCGCGTGCCCGCGATCATTTACGGCCGCCAGGCCAAACCGCAGAACCTTGAGGTCAACGCGAAGGAACTCGAGGAACTTATCCACCATTCCGCCTCGGAAAATGTGCTGGTGGATTTGTCGGTCGAAAGCGACGCGCGCCCCAAACGCCTCGCCCTCGTCCAGGAAATCCAACATCACCCGCTCGAAGGCGACATGCTGCACGTGGATTTCCATGAAGTCGCCGAAAACGAAAAGGTCGTCGTTCATGTCCCCCTGGAAACCACCGGGGAAGCGGCCGGGGTGAAGACCGGCGGCGGCGTGCTCGAACACATTTTGTTCAAACTCAAAGTCCGCTGTCTGCCCAAGGATTTGCCCGAGCAAATCATTGTGGACGTCAGCCATCTCGAACTGGGCAAGGCTGTTCATCTGGGTGATATCAAGGCGCCCGCCGGGGTCGAACTCATTGGCGACAAAAAAATCCCGGTCGTGTCGGTGGCCCTGCCGCGCGCCGAAGAGGAAGAAGCAGCCGCAACTACCACCGAGGCGGTGGCTGCGGGTGACGTCGAGATGATCAAGGAAAAGAAGGAAGAAGGCGAGGAAGGCGAAGCCCCGGCCAAGGGCGAAAAGGGCGCGGTCAAGCCTGGCGAAAAGGCCCCGGCCAAGGGTGCCGAGAAAGGCGCGGCCAAAGCCCCGGAAAAGGGCGCCGCCACCCCGGAGAAGGGCGCCGAGAAAGCCGCCGCCAAGCCGGCGGAGAGAAAGAAATGATTTGGAGTGCGCGGACATGTCCGCGCTTTGGTCCGACGCGACATGTCGCGTCGAGGAAAGCGGCGTCAAGCCGCCGCAGTCCCACCGGACCGTGAATGGAAAATGTGTTTTTGATCGTGGGCCTGGGCAATCCCGGCGCGGAATACGCGAAGACGCGCCACAACGCCGGGTTTTCGCTGGTGGAAAAATTGGCCGCGCGCTGGAAGGTGAACTGGCGCAATGAACGAAAGTTCAAGGCCCGCGTCGCCCGGGCCGAACGCGACGGACGCCGCGCGCTGCTGTGCCAGCCGCAGACGTTCATGAATGCGAGCGGCGAAGCGGTGAAAGCGGTGCTGAGTTTTTATCGGTCGCCGCTGAAAAATTTGCTGGTGGCGGTGGATGATGCGGATTTGCCGCTGGGCGAGATTCGCCTGCGAGCGGAAGGCGGCAGTGGCGGACACCACGGGTTGGAGTCCGTTGAGCAGCACCTGGCCACGCAGGCATTTGCGCGGCTGCGGCTCGGCATCGGCCGCAAAGACGGGGCACGGGAAATCACGGATTACGTGCTGGACCGTTTTGACGCGGCGGAAACGGCGCTGATGGAAAAAGTTTTGGGCCGGGCAGCCGACCAGGCGGAATGCTGGCTGGCCGATGGAATTGAAAAGGCAATGAATCGGTTTAATGGGAATGTGGAAAAGTTAAATGGTTGAATGAGTGACTGGTTAAATAAGTGTTCGCAACGCAAACTCATTTAACTCATTTAACCAATCACTGATTTAACGAACAACAATGAAACGATACGAAGGTTTGTTCATCCTGAACACGGCAGGCAGGGAAGAAGGCGTCAAGGACGCCCTCGACAAGATTTCCACCGACATCACGGCAGCGGGTGGCAAGGTGGAGACCGTGCAGAAAATGGACCGGAAAAATTTCATGCGCGTGGCGGACAAAAAACACAGCGCCGGCTTCTACGCGAACATCATTTTCACGGGCACGCCGTCCCTCGTCGCGCAATTGCGGACGAAATTTGCGTTGAATGAGGAGGTCTTTCGCGTTCTTTTCACACAGGCACCCGAACCCAAACCCGCCAAATAAACCCCAACCCTCAACTCTCAACTTGTTATGGCCAGCTTCAACAAAGTCATCCTTGCCGGCAACCTGACCCGCGACCCGGAATTGCGTTACACGCCCAAAGGCACGGCGGTCGCGCGCCTCGGTCTGGCGTGCAACCGCAAGTGGAAGAGCGAAACCGGCGAGCTGAAGGAAGAAGTCACTTTTGTGGACGTGGACGCTTTTGGCAAAACGGCTGAAACCATTGGCCAATACTTGAAAAAAGGCCGCCCCATTTTGATCGAAGGCCGTCTCCGCTATGATACCTGGGAAGACAAACAAACCAAACAGAAGAAAAGCAAACTTGGCGTCGTGCTGGAAAACTTTCAATTTCTGGATTCCGGCGGCGGCCGTGGCGACGGCGGCGCCTCGGAAGCTCCGGCTTCGCGCCCGGCAGCGGGTTCCGCACCTGCACCCGCCGACGCCGAGGCGCCGCCACCCGAAAGTGATGACGTTCCATTTTAATTTTCGCCGCGCGAATTTCCCCTTGTCACCTGTCACCCGTCATTGGTCACTTTATGAAGACTGAAGTCATTCTCACCAGCAACATCGTCGGCCTGGGCGCCGAATCCGACCAGGTAAAGGTCGCCGCCGGCTATGCGCGCAATTTTTTGTTTCCGCAACGGCTGGCGATCCCGCTCACGCGGGCCAACAAACGCCAGATCGAGGCGCTCAAACAGCGCCGCGGCGAGCGCGAAGCGCACGAGTTCAACACCATGACCGAACTCGCCAAGGCCGTCTCCAAGCTCATCTGCCTTGTCAAGGTGAAGGCGGGCGAAGACGGCAAGATGTTCGGGGCGGTGACCGCTGGCATGGTTGCCGACGAATTGAAACACCAGTTCGACATTTCGCTCGACAAACGGAAAATCCACCTCGAGCACCCGATTCGCGCACTGGGCGAACACGAAATCGAATTGCACCTGCACGCCGATGTCAAAGGCACGCTCAAAGTCCGCGTCGAAAGCCTCACGCCGGTGACCGCGCCCGCGCCGGAAGCCGCACCCGGCGCACCCGGCGAGGGAAAGACCGAGGAAGGCAAACGGTACCGGACGGAAAAGCGCGGTTATGCGAGGCGTGAAGCCAAAGGCGAAAAGGCCGAAAAAATCGAGAAACCCGCCAGCACGGAAAAGGTTGAAGCCGCCGGAGAAAAGCAACCCCGCGCACCCAAGAGTGAGAGACCGGCAAGGGCGCCCAAAGCACCCAAGGTTGAAAAAAACGAAAAGGCCGAAAAGCCGGCGAAGGTAGAGTAGCCGGAAATTTTACTGTCGCACGCAGCCGCGGAACTCCTCCGCGGCTTCTTATTTCTCTCATTCGCATTCCGCATAACCTATTTTGGCAATTTACGGGTGGATTTTGCCTTTTGGCGAAACTTCATCCATTGCGTTTGTAACCGGTTCATTACTTGCTTCTGCTGGTTGGGGTTATGAATGCACGCAAGGACATTGCCGGCCCGGAGGAGAAAGTTGTTTCTTTTTACACTGCGCCACCGGTGTGTTTCACCGAACCCGTCTTAAGTTGCGCGGGCCATATCGTTCATTGGTCTCATTTCTTTCCGATTGTGAAAAAGAAATTGCCGCCCGCGCAATTGCCGCTTTTCACCCTTTCGCCGGTACCGGCCTCTGAGATTTTTCAAAACCCTCCGGCTGGCGCAAATAAACAATTCGAAAAACAGAACATTATGAAAACCAAAACGAATCTACCCGCCGTACTGGCCATGCTGGCGCTGCTCTTAACCATCACCTCTCCACTCTCAACCGCCTTCGCCCAGGGCACAACCGCCTTTTCCTATCAAGGCCAGCTCCGCGACGGCGGCACGAATGCCAACGGCGTTTACACGATGATTTTCAAACTCTACGATGCCGCCAGCGGCGGCAATCAGATCGGCGGAACCCTCACGGCCACCCCGACCCTCGCTAACGGCCTGTTCACCGTGAACCTTGATTTTGGCGCAGGCGCTTTCGACGGCAGCGCCCGCTGGCTGGACATCACGGTGCAGAGCGGCGCCGACAGCGAAACGCTCGCTCCGCGCGTGCCGGTGCAGCCGTCGCCCTATGCGATTTATGCGAGCAGCGCGGCATCCGCCGCCAACCTGTCCAGCGGCACGTGGAACGCGTCGGCGGGCAATTACCAGGGTTACACCAACGTCTTCGGCATTTTTGCGAACAACTCGTTGGTGCTCGGCATGTCCACCAACGGCTGCATGATGAACGGCCATCTGGATGTGAACGGCCTGGGTGTGAACGGCGAGATTGATGGAGTGGACAGCCTCAACTTTGACAATGGCGCTGCCATCGCCGGCGGTGGCGAGGGCGGATTCAACATCAATGGCAACCTTGGCGATTTTTCGGCCGGGAACATTACCGCCAACTCACTCAATTTGACGTCCGATCTCAACGTCAGCGGCAGCATTCTTTTACCCGGCACCAATGGAGTCAGCGGCATTTACAGCGACGGCAACGGCGGTTTGACTTTCAATGATGGGGCGGCCGCCATTGACCGAACCGGCCATATCACCACTTTGGCCGGAATCAATATCAACAATACCACCACAATGGACGCGAGTGGCAACATTCAGGCTGATTGGCTCAACTGCCTCGGTGTTAACGCCTCCATTGGAATTTCTTGCTCATATCTTAACGCCTCCGGGGTCATCTCGGCCCAGTCTTTTGTCACCACCAGCGACCGAAACTTGAAAGAGAAATTCACGCCGATAGACAATCAAGAGATTTTGGAACGAGTGGCCAGCCTGCCGATTTCCAGTTGGAATTTCAAAAACGATCCGGCGACGCGGCACATCGGCCCGATGGCGCAGGATTTTTATTCCACGTTCAACGTCGGCCCGGACGACAAGCACATTGCGACCGTGGACGAAGGTGGCGTGGCGCTGGCGGCGATCCAGGGTCTGAACCGGAAGCTGGACGAAAAAGACGCGGAGCTTCAGCAACTCAAGTCGCAAAACGAATCACTGGAGAAGCGTCTGGCCGAGTTGGAAGCTTTGGTAAAAGCGTCGGCCGACAAATGAACTGGAGGCTGCCATGAAAATCCTTTGTTTGCTCCTGCTCGTTTCCGTTTCGGGCACCGCTTTCGCGCAAAGCAGCGGCCGCTTTGTCATCACCCGCAACGTGGTGGCCGGTGGCGGAACGACGTTCAGCACCAGCAGCCGGTTTCAGTTGGGCGGCACCGTCGCCCAACCGCTGGCGGCCGTCCCGGCCAGTGCGCGATATTCCATTCAAGGCGGATTTTGGATTTGGCCGGCACCCGTCATTTTTGCGCCGATTCGTACCGGAACCAATTTCGTTTTCTCATTGCAGACTGAACCGGGAAAAACTTACACCGTGTTGTCCTCGGACTCGCTGACCGGTCCCACATGGCAAACGGTCACGAACATCAGTGGCGACGGCTCGGTGAAAGCCATAACCAATTCCGCGCCCGGTGTGACCTGGAAGTATTATCGGCTGGTTGAACAATGACGACGTGACATTTTTTCTTCCGGTCGGCGAAATGAAGCCCAGCCGAAATTTTATCCAAGCCGCGGAAACGCTCCGCGGCTTTTTGTTTTCTGCCCGATAAAATCCTTTGACCTGAACGCGCGGCTTTGTTTTGCTCTGGTTAATTGGGATGAATCCGCCCGTATCAGCCACTTCCGTCCGCATCAAATATCCGCCGGGATTCCGTCCGCGGCGCGGCCTGAACTGGGTTGTTCTCGGCTTCATGTACGCCTCATTCTACATGTGCCGTTACAATTTCCGTTTCGCGGCACCGGGCATGGAGGAGGAATTTCATTTCAGCACATTCCAAATCACCAACATTCTCAGCGCCTGGTCGGTTGCCTATGGTTTCGGCCAGTTGCTGAACGGCCTGCTGACCGACCGCATCGGCGGCCGCATGGCCATGCTCATCGGCGCGTTGGGGACGATTTCGCTCAATTTCATCTACGGCTTTGCCTCGTTTACCGGCACGTTCTCGACGTTTGCGCTCATCTGGCTGCTGAACGGTTATTTCCAATCGTTTGGCGCGCCGGGCATGATCAAGATCAACACGGCCTGGTTCAACCGCACCGAACGCGGGACATTCGCCGGCATTTTCGGGTTCATGATTCAGTCCGGCCAGTTTGCCATCAACAATCTGGCGCCGTTTATTCTGGCCGGGTTCACCATCGGCACGTGGGTCGTGGCCAGGGATGACTGGCGCTGGCTGTTTCGCCTCCCGCCGCTCATCACCGCGTTGATGGCCGTGCTCGTGGTGTTGATTCCAAAGGAAACGCCGGAGGAGGCGGGTTATCCCGGTTTGATCCACGACGAACTCAGCCCGGACGACACCGGCACACGCGTAAGCCTCAAGAAATCTTTTGTGACCATCTTCACCCATCCGCTGGTGTGGTTTTATGCGGCGGCCTACGCCTGCACCGGCGCCGTGCGCAACAGTTCCGACCAGCTTGCCATCCTGTACTTCGACCACCAATTGCACCTCAAGATGTCGGACAAGCCGGCGGCGGCTTTCTGGACGTTCAACCTGATGCCGTTCGTCGCGGTCTTTGGCTCACTGGCTTCGGGAATCATTTCGGACAAATTCTTCCGGGGGCGCCGCTCGCCCGTGGCGATGGGACTTTACGGCATGGTTGCTCTGGTTTGCGCGGTGGCGGCGGTGCTGATGTGGTCCGGTCTGCTCGGGGCAGACGCGGTGGGTGTGTTTTTGAGTTGCACTTTCCTCATTCTGGTTTCCCTCAGCGTCAACGCCACACACTCGTTGCTCGGCACCGCGGCGGCGATGGACATCGGCGGACGTAAAATGGCCGGGTTCGCTTCGGGCGTGATTGATTCCTTCCAATATTTCGGCGCGGCCATCGCCCTGCCGGCCACCGGCTGGTTGATTGACCATTACGGCTGGGGAACCTGGTTCCCGACGATGGTAATATTCGGCCTCATCGGCGGCGGAGCGATGTGGTTGGTGATGCAGAAACAGAAACGGTTGTCCCGGCAAGTCAAAGCCGGGGCACCAGTGTGATCCTGATGGAGCCGGCAACTCCGGGTGATGTATTTGTCACACGAAATTCTTTGACCGGTCGCGGCGGCTCTGTTTTGCTTTCTAAACGTTGATGATTCCTGACTACTTGTATCCAATCACGATTGCCTTGTGTCTGGGAGCGGTCATCGTTGCCTATTTCTTCAACAATCCGCTGAAACACGGGCGCTGGTTCATGCTGCGCCGGTTCATCAACTGGTTTCCGCTGGGAATGACCTATGCCTTTTTGTGCATGGGACGTTACAACCTGATTGTCGCCAAAGGCGCCCTGGGTACGTTGATGTCCAACGCCGACCTCGGGATCATTTTCGGCGTGGGCACGTGGGTCTATGCACTGTCATTCCTGGTCAACGGTC
Source organism: Verrucomicrobiia bacterium (assembly GCA_035605035.1). Classification (GTDB taxonomy): domain Bacteria; phylum Verrucomicrobiota; class Verrucomicrobiia; order Limisphaerales; family UBA11358; genus UBA11358. Next base: position 1,904 of record DATNHI010000020.1, on the reverse strand, counting down.
CGCTCATTGACCAGAAGCTTGGCGGGAAACGCGGCATGATTATATCGGCCGTGGGCGCGTCCCTGGCCAACATCGCCCTCGGCGTCCTGACCTGGCTGATCGTTGCCAAAAATCTGAAGGTGAATCTGTTGTTAAGTTTCTCGGTGCTTTACGCGGTGAACATGTATTTCCAGAGTTTCGGTTCGATGTCCATCATCAAGGTGAAGGCGTATTGGTTCCACGTGCGCGAACGCGGCGTCTTCGGCGCGATTTTCGGGACGCTGATTTCGATCGGCGTATATTTTGCGTTTGATTGGGGCGGCTCAATCATTGCGCTGACCCGGGCGAATGCTTCGGGTCTGTTGCATGATGTGTTCGTGTCCGCGGTCCGACCTGTGGATGCGACCTGGGCGGTGTTCTATATTCCGGCGGCCATTTTGATTTTTTGGGCGCTGCTGGATGTATGGCTCATCAAGGACTCGCCGGAAGAGGCGGACTTCCCGCACTTCGACACCCATGACGCCTCGTCCGGCCAGATGCACATTACATTCAGCACGCTCGACCTGCTGAAAAAAGTTTTCACCAGCCGGCTGATGTTGTTGGTGGCCTGCGTCGAATTGACGGGCGGGGTCTTCCGCTACAGCATGACCCAGTGGTACCCGATTTTTGCCGCGGAATTAAAACAGCCGGGCTCGGTTTTTTTCCAGAACCACTGGGGCTGGCTGCTGTGCGTATTCGGCATCCTCGGCGGCTTTGCCGGCGGATTGGTATCGGACAAACAATTTCAATCGCGCCGCGGGCCGCCGGCCGCGTTTCTTTGTGGCCTGGTTCTGATCCTGGCGGTGCTGATGTTTATTTTTCTGTTTTCCCAGCCGGTCGTAGTCGGTTGGGCAGCTGTATTCACCACGATGGCTTCCATCGGCATCACGTCGCTCATGTCCGGCACCGCGGCGACGGATTTTGGCGGACGTAAGGCCACGGCCACCAGCATGGGCATCGTCAATGGTTTCGCTTACATCGGCAGTGGCATCCAATCCGTCAGCCTCGGTTTTTTATTGCCGCCCAAAGGGGAAAGCTGGCTGTGGTTGCCGGTCTTTGCGATGCCTTTCGCTGTCATCGGAACGCTCATTTCGATAAAGATCTGGCATGAATTGCCTGCCGCCACCCGCAAATACATCGCCGAGGTGGAGCAAAAAATGGCATGAAATTGGTCAAAAACAGGGCTTGACCGCCGCCAGCCGGATGTTAAATTGCTGGCGCAATGTTAAAACACAGCGGACAAGCAATTATTCTGGCGGTCGTCGTTGTCGTCGGCGACGCCGTTGGCGCTTGTCGTTGTTAAATTGAATTTCGACAAGAACCCACGGCTGGCAACGGTCGTGGGTTTTTTGTTTAATCCGCGCCACCGGCCGCAACCAAAAGAACACATGAGCAAGACAACTGAAACCACGGGATCCGCCTCCGCTGGAAAAGCGGCTTCGGCGCGACCAGAAAAGAAACCCACTTCCGCTCCGCGCGCCGAGGTCGGCCCGGCCATGGCCGGATGCGACATCCTCGTCCAGGCCCTCGAACGCGAAGGGGTCGAGGTCATTTTCGCCTATCCCGGCGGCGCGAGCATGGAAATCCACCAGTCGCTCACCAAATCCAAAATCCGCACCATCCTGCCGCGTCACGAGCAGGGCGGCAGTTTCGCGGCGGAAGGTTACGGTCGCGCCACCGGCAAGGCCGGCGTGTGCATGAGCACCAGCGGCCCCGGCGCGACCAACCTCGTCACCGCCATCGCCGATGCCTACCTCGATTCCTGCCCGCTCGTGGCTATCACCGGCCAGGTCAACCAGACCATGATCGGCCGCGGCGCATTCCAGGAAACCGACATTATCGGCGTGACGCTGCCCATCGTGAAGCACTCCTATCTCGTGACGAAC
>DATNHI010000019.1:0-2915 GCA_035605035.1 Verrucomicrobiia bacterium | reverse complement strand
CATTGATTGCCAGTTCTGTGTCCACATCCGGCGACGCCAGCGGCGCGACGGAAGGAATTCCACAATCAAATGTGGCCAAAGACAATGCTCAAACCGCTGATGACGCCTCAACTGTCGCGTCCAAAACCGACAACAACGATGACGATTTGAAGAAGAAAAATAAAGGCATCGTGCTCGCGCAAAAAGTGAGCCGGGTGACGGTGATTTTGCCGCAGAAGAATTGAACAATTCCAAATTTTCCACGAAACAAAACTCAAAACTGAACCAAAAAATATTCCATGACCACTTTCATTCAACCCATGCTGGCCGCGAACGCGGCGGTGTATGCTATCGAAAATGCGACGACAGAAGGCAAGGCCACCGTCATCGTGCTGCTTATATTGTCGCTGTTTAGCTGGACGATTATTTTGACGAAGTTCCGGCAGTTGCTGATCGCGCGCAAAGCAGCCAAAAAGTTTTTTGATGCCTACGCTTCGACGCGCGACCCGCTGGACATTAAAAAACGCGGTGAGGAGTTTGATGGTGCGCCAGCCTACGCGCTTTACGAACGCGGCGCGGACGAACTGGCTTATCAGTTGGAAAAAAATCCCGTGACCGTGAAAGGTGAACGCCGCATCAGCACCAGTTCGTTCGAGGCGGTAAAGGTGGTATTGGAAGAAGCGGCGGCGGCGCAGGCGATGGCGTTGGAGAAAGGCATGATTGTTTTGTCCACAGCCGTTGCGGGCGGGCCTTTCATCGGTTTGCTGGGAACGGTTTGGGGCGTGATGTCCACATTCGCGGGCATTGCGGAAAGCAACTCGGCGAGCCTGACCGCGATGGCGCCGGGTGTCGCGGCGGCGCTGGTCGCGACTGTGACGGGCCTGCTCGTGGCGATTCCGGCGATGTTTGCCTACAACTTCATGGTGACGAGCATCCGCGTTATCACACAGGAACTGGACGGCTTTGCCTCGCGCTTTGCGAATCAAATTGAACATACCTATGTGGACAATCGCGACATCGAGGACAAAATCGCCTTTGCATTGACGCGCGCGGAACTGGGCGAAAACACACCGGCTATCTGACGCATGAAGAAGTGTTCCAAATCCGCGCATCATTCGCTGACGGAGTTGAACATCACGCCGTTGCTGGACTTGGCGTTTGTGCTGCTCGTGATTTTCATCATCACGACGATTCCGCCGGTGAAGGATTTGGATTTGAAACTGCCGACAGCCGTGCGCCAGTTGAAAGACCCGCCGCGCAAGGCCAATTACATCACCGTGCAAGGCGACGGCACGTTGTATCTGAATAAAAAGCAAATCGCCAATGCTTCCGAGATGTTGCAGACGCTCATCGGTCTGCGGACGGACGATCCTGATTTGAACGTCATCGTGCGCGGCGACGCGCACACGAAATTCAAGCAAATCCGCGCCGTGCTGGATGTCTGCCAGCAGGCAAACGTGCCGAAAGTGGATTTGGCAACCGACCCGTTGAAATAAAATGCTGCCGCAATCTCAACCGCGCAAAACGAAGAACTCGTCGAGAGTAAACTTGATGATTTCGTTCGCATTCCACGCTGTTTTGGTGCTGGTGTTGTTTTATTTTGCGGCGCGCGAAGGTTTGCTTGGGAAAAAACTGAATAAAATCGCCGTGCAGATGATCAAGGAAAAGCCGCCGGAAAAACCCAAAGAACCGGAGAAACCAAAAATCGAACCGCCGAAAGCCGAGCCGCCAAAAATTGAAACGCCAAAAATTGTTGAAGCGCCGCCCGTCGCCGCTCCGCCGGTGGTTGCGCCGCCAAACAGCGAGGTGCCGTCATTTGAATTTGGCGGCGGCAAGGCCGTCGAAACCAGTTCCGATCCCGTGCAACTATACAAAGGTTATATGGAATATATTTTGCGCCAGAAATGGAACCGCCCGGATGACGAGGCGGATGATGATTTTGTGGCTGAAGTCGCCGTGAGCGTGGACAGGCAGGGCAACATAGAAAATTCAACCTGGCTTAAAGGTTCCGGCGATGACAAATGGGACGCGACGGTCAAACAAGTTTTTAACGTGGTCAAAAACATTGACCGTCCGCCGCCCACGAATTTTCCGCCGCGCGTGACCATCCGCTTTGACGTGCAGGAACAAACGGAGCCTGTTCTGCAATGAGTCTGAAAAAAACATCGCGTTCGCAGCACAGTTCGCTGAACGAATTGAACATCACGCCTTTGCTTGACCTCGTGTTCGTGCTGCTCGTCATTTTCATCATTACCACGCCACAGATGATGAACAATCTGGAAATCAATCTGCCGTCCGGCAAGCCGCCGGTGCAAAAGCCGAAAATCCAGCCGACGCGCATTGAAGTCAGCGCACGGGGACAAATCACTTTGGACAATGCGCCCGTCACCCCGTCGCAACTCAAGGATAAACTGGCCGCGCTCAAAGCCGCCGACCCTGACCTCGGCGTCGTCGTCAAAGGCGCAGACGACACGGATTATCAAATCATGGTTTCCGTTCTCGACACCCTCCGCCAACTTGACATCACGAAGATGGGCATGGCGACGGAATAGGTTCACATGAAACTATTTTAAGGAATATGAATCACCCGCCAACCATTGCGAAAAACAGTTCAATTATTTCTACCGCGCCAGAGGATGGAAATAAGCCATCCTCTTTTGTTGAAAAACCCTACGACGAGTTTGTCCCGGCATTACTGGCCTCTTACGCAGCGGTCGGGGGATTGAACAACCGTGACGCGCACAACATGCCGTCCACGCGCGCAGTCGGGCGAATTTGCGAGGACTTGCTGCAACTTTTGTTTCCCGGTTTTCACGACGACGACGCGGTGCATCATGGCACGCTGGCGGAACTCACCGGCGAACGGCTTTACAAAGTCGCGCTGCGTCTCGAAGACCAGGTGCGCAAAAGCGTCCGCATCGGCGACCCGAAAAAAC
>DATNHI010000018.1:0-4216 GCA_035605035.1 Verrucomicrobiia bacterium | reverse complement strand
CGGGCACCACGCACACGTCGAACTCGCCCATCTGCGACGTGAAGGCAATCCATTTGCTGTCTGGTGACCAATCCGGTTCGGACGGATTCGACACCCCGACAGTCCGGACGGGTTGGACCTCGCCGCCGCCGGCGGACACCTTGGCCAGCAGCCGGCGCGAATTGATTTTGGTCGCGAAACAAATCCACTGGCCATCCGGCGACCAGCACGGCGACGAATCTTCGCTCGTGGTCGTCAACTTTTTCAAGCCTGAGCCGTCGGCGTTGCAGACATAGACGTTCGGGCTGCCACCCTTGCTCAGAATCATCGCGACCCTCGTGCCGTCCGGCGAGACGGCGGCGCTGGAGTTCAAACCGGAATACCGCGCGATGGCACGGCGCTGGCCGGTGGTGAGGTCGTGATAGAAAATGTCCGGGTTGCCAAGTTTGTAGGACGTGTAATAAAGCGCGAGCCGGCCGGGCACCCAGGCCGGCGCGGCTACAATCGCGTTGTCACGCGTGACGTTCGTCGGGTTGCGACCGTCGAAATCGGCGACGTAAATTTCGCCGTCGCCGTTGGGCGCTTCGTCTTTGAACGCGATTTTGGTCAGCGCAATGCCTTTGCCGTGGCGGATGGCGAGCACGATGTCGTCGGCGAACGCGTGCGCTTCCCGTCGCAATGATGCGCCGGTGTAGCTGCGCGCGAGCAACGAAGACTTGCTGAACCGGTCTGTCACCCGGCCCTGCACGTTGCCCGCGTTGCTGCCACTGATGATGTATTGCGCGGCGTCAGGAGTAACAAAGCTGTAACCCTGGACGTAAAGGTCGAATTGCAAAACACTCAAAGCTTCGCCGCTGAACCCTTCCAGCGAAACCGGAGTCGGCGGAGTCATGCCCATGGTAATCTGATGTTCGATGGTGATTTCGTTCTGGCTACGCGCCGTCACCGCGGTCAACAGAAAAACCAGCAGGCAGACTTTCAAGACATTGAGGCAGCTTTTTTTCATTCAGATGATCGTTTGGCTTTGAGGTTGAAGTTGAGGGTGTAAGGCCGTTCTTTTTCCTTTGCGCCCTCAGGAAATGGGGCAATGAACGTGACGCGATCCAAAGTGCGCTGCACCGAATCGTCCACGCTCGGGTCACCCGACGGAGCGATGATGCGGGCGGAAATCACCGTGCCGTCATTGGCAATGGTGACAAGGACCTTCACATTTGCTTCGTCATTTTGAGCGTTGGCGGGTGACTCCCAAGCTTGCCAGTAAACGCTTTTAACAATCGCGGCGTAATCAGCGTAAGACACACTGCTGTCGCCCGGCATGTCAATCGTCATGGCCGGGGTGAAACTGTTTTTCAAAGCTCTGGCTGCGTTGCGGGCGGCGAGCGCCAACGTGCGCGCTTTTTCCAGGGAATCATCGCGCGGCGTGGTTTTGGAAGAATTTTTCGGCGCGGTGCGCGCAACCAATTGGGTGTTGATTTGGATTTTCGGCTTTTCCGCGGGCTTCGGCTCGGGCGTCAACGCCTTCTCGATTGGCTTGGCGGGTTCCGGTGTTTCCGCTCTGGTCGGCGCCGGCGTGACTACCGGCGTTGGCGTAGGGGGTGTCGGTGGTGTAATGATCGGGGTTGGCGGTGGCGGTTGCGCATCGTGGACGCCGCTGCTGAACGCGGCGTCAATCAAATTGGCCGGGATGACATCCAGAACCTGCAAGTCGTCGGCTTTGGGTTTGGGCGCGAAGAAGCCGGGGCCGACGATCAAAATCACCACCAGCAGCAGGTGAATGCCCACGGTCACAATCGCGCATTTTTTTTGCAGCCGGTTCATTTGGCGGGTTCGGTGCGGAGCGAGTAGCGCGTAATGCCATTGCGCTGGCAACTATCAATCAGTTCGGCGACGTTTTTGTAAGGGCCATCCGCATCCGCGCGGATGTAAACGACGAGATTCTGGTTTGCGCGAAAATCCGCGGCCAGCCGCGCGGTCAACTGGTCGAGGCTCATCGCCTGCCGGTCGAGCTTATAAAAGCCGGTATTGCTGATTTCGACGGTGCGGATGTCGCGTTTGTTGACCGATTTATCCGGCTGCCCGCCGCGCGGGAGTTTGAGGTTGATGCTCTGCTCCAGCAGCGGCGTGGTGATGACGAAGATGATGAGCAGCACGAACGCGAGGTCGAGCAGCGGCGTGATGTTGATTTCGCTCAACGTCACCAGATAACTGCGCTGTGAAAAGCGTCTCATAACTCAGTCGAGGGCCGAGGGCCGAAATGCCAATATCACGATTGGCTTTCGACTCTCGACTTTCGGCGCTCGGCTCATGTTCATGCTTCCTCCAGATACTCCGCCTCCATTTTGGAAACAAGTTCCTGCGCGAAATTGTCCAGACCGACGGTGAACACGCGCAAATTATGCACGAGCCAGTTGTAGCCGAACATCGAGGGGATCGCCACCAGCAGACCCGCGACGGTGGTGATGAGCGCCGCCGCCACGCCGGGGGCCATGGCCGCGAGCGTGGCCGCCCCCTGCGGCGCCTGCGCGATGCCGCCGAACGCGCTCATCACGCCCCAGACCGTGCCGAGCAGGCCGAGGAACGGCGCGCCGCTTACGGCAATGGCGAGCCAGATCAAGCCGTATTCCAGTTTCAATGATTCCTGCGCGACGGCGTTTTCCACGGTGCGTTTGACGTGTTCCATGTTTTTAAGCGTGACACGTTGCTTGCGCCGCTCGCCGCCGGGGCCCAGCAACCGCGCATTCAACTGCGTGCAGCCGGCCAGATAAACCATGAACAGCGGGCAGCCCTCGACCTGCAGGCTGCGGTCGAAGATTTCCAGCACGGATTTCTGGGCGAGAAACTCGGTGGAAAAATACAGGTTCAGCTTCCGGGCGCGGCGCATTTGCAGGACCTTGTACGTCATCATGGACCACGAGATGATGGAAAGCACGAAGAGACAGCCGATCACCGCCTTGCCTTCCGGCGTCGCCTGTTTCCAAACGTAGATGAGTTCCGCCTGATTCGAAGCGGCCCCCACGACAATACACAAGTGTCCGTTCATCATGCCGACAATTTCGCTGGTCGTGAGGAACCGATGTAGCGGCCAAGCGGCAGGTGGTCGAGCTTTTTCCTGCCGGACGGAATATTAATCGTCGCGCGGGGAATGCCAAGCCTTTTTCCAGAAAAAATTTAGCAGTGGGCTGCTTTGGCGGAGCGCGGCTGTGCGCGAAGCGTCAGCCGCAGTGCTGTGGCTGGTCTGCGACACAGCCGCGCTCCATAAAATCAGCAAAGTATCCCACCACCAAGAATTCTCCGCGCTTGCCGGACGGGAAAAATGCCTTAAAAAGAAGGCCGATGTTCCGCCTGCGTGGCCGAAGCCAGAACCGCCAAAGCCCGGAAACCTGCCCGGAAGGCACCGGCGCGGCTTTCCAACACAATCCCTTCCGCCATCGCCAAGGCTATGGCGGACAGGTCGGCGGGGCGAAGGCCCGTCCACGCGTCATCGGTTTGTTACTCGCACTCGCCACGCTGCTGGTTTATCTGCCGGTCCGCCATTACGATTTCGTAAATTATGACGACGGTGATTACGTCACGGACAATCAAATGGTCCAGAACGGCCTGACTTGGGACGGCGTCAAATGGGCCTTCACTACCTGGCATTCCAACAACTGGCATCCGCTGACGTGGCTCTCGCACATGCTGGACTGCGAACTGTTTGGACTGGAACCCGGCATGCATCATCTGGTCAATGTCCTGTTCCATGCGGGCAACGTGGTTTTGCTGTTTGCGTTGGTGTTCCGGCTGACCAAGGCACTGTGGCCGGCTGCGTTCGTGGCCGCCCTCTTCGCGTGGCATCCGTTGCACGTGGAATCCGTGGCGTGGATTTCCGAACGCAAGGATCTCTTGAGCACGTTTTTCGGGTTGCTGACGCTGCTGGCGTATGCGCGTTACGTCGAGGCGTTCAAGGTTCCGGGTTCAAGGTTCAAAGTATTTTATGGGCTGGCGCTGGTTTGCTTCGTGCTAGGACTGATGGCCAAACCGATGCTCGTCACGCTGCCATTTGTCATGTTGCTGCTCGATTATTGGCCGCTCCGGAGGATTTCGGAATTCGGAATTCGGAATTCGGAATCGCGAAACGGTGGGTCACGCTCAACCCTCAACCCTCAACTCTCAACTGTTTTGGAAAAGTGGCCGTTCTTTCTGCTCGCAGCCGCCTCGTGCGTCATGACGTATCTAGCCCAGGCCCAACCCGGTGAAA
>DATNHI010000017.1:0-1248 GCA_035605035.1 Verrucomicrobiia bacterium | reverse complement strand
TTCACAATCACGAATCCCAGCGGCGACAGCATCACGCAATATTCGTTCGAAGATAACGGCGGTGGCAGCGGGCATTTCACCGTGGCCGGGACCGTCGAGCCGGACGGGCAAACGTTCACGGTCAGCGCCAATAATTTGAGTAGCGTCCAGTACGTTGGCGGCGGTTCAGCCGCAACCGATACGCTCGCTATTGATGCTTATGATGCTACTGCGGCCGCGTGGGTGCCCTCAGCATCAATCAGAGCAGTCACCGTGCAGCCCCCCATCGTGACCGCAAGCAGTTTCACCGTTGCCCCGCAGCAGGCAGTCGCGGCGTCTTCCTTCTTCGCAATCACGAATTTGAACGGCGAAAGCATCACGCAATATTCGTTCGAAGATAACGGCGGTGGGAGCGGACATTTCACCTTGGCCGGGGCGATCGAGCCTGATGGAAAAATGTTTACGATCAACGCCAATAACCTGAGTAATGTTCAGTACGTTGGCGGCGGCTCGGCCGGGACTGACACGCTCATTGTCGACGCCTATGACGCCACCGCGACTACGTGGCTGCCCTCAGTCACAATCAGCGCAGTTACCACGGAGCCCTTGCAAACAATCCAGAACGACTATTTGGCCATCACCCGGACCGCTCTGCCGGTCGATCAGGCCACGGCGATCGCCAACGCAATTGATGGGGGCACGCAGACCGAAGCCCAATATGTCAACGGCCTTCTCTCTCAGGTGGCGGACACGACGATTCCGGCTGTCGCGGTCGAAGCCTCAATGTATGGCGTAACCGGGACTTCCGCTGAAATTACATCGCTCGTCATTAATTTTTTGCCGGCACAGGTCCAAAACGCGATAGTGAACGGCTACAACCCGCAGGTATATGCGTGTGAAGCATTGGGCCTTGTGTTCGCGTTCGGCAATGAAACCGGCAGTACCGCGTTTGCGAACAATTACGGGCCATCGAACGCTGCAATGCCGAATACGACCGCTGGTGACGCGTCATTTGCAGCGGCGGCCGCAAGCTTTATCTTCGGCTCAGCAGAAACGTCAAACACGGTACCCGCAATTGAGCAATGGGTTTCCAATTGGAAGGCTTTTTACACCGCTCACGGCATTGCTGGGGTGTCGAGTAATCCGACGGCTCAACAAATCGATCTTGCAGCCCGTGGTGCGGCCTGGGGCGATGCAATTGGACTTGCGTTGTACGACAACCTTGGTCCGTTCCCTGGCCAGATAACGAACTTTCTTGAAGACGCCGCC
>DATNHI010000016.1:0-31893 GCA_035605035.1 Verrucomicrobiia bacterium | reverse complement strand
GCAGCCAGAATAAATCGAGAAGGCGAACAGCCACATGAACACCCATGCGGGCAAGATTCCGCGGGTTAACGTTGCCAGTAACGGCAGCAAAATGAGCGGCAACCCATCGGTCCACCGGCTTTGCTTTGTCGTTTGACAGGCTCCGTCGAAACAATGCCGGTTTGCGGCAACGTGGCGATAAATCACACGAAGAACGGGCGTCACCCCAGGCATTTGGGCCACGGCAAACAACGGCCAGGCCCACCAGATGCGGCGGGCGATTTGCAGAATTCCATCGGCCCCGCCGAAAATGGCACCGCTGCTCGTTAAAACGACCATTTCCGCCGGTTCACCTTCCGCAATCAGCCCCAGCCGTTCCCGCGCCCACGGTGCTTGTAGCGCCGCCGGCTCAAACCCGTGCCGCCGGAGCAGCCGCGCAAAACGCCGTGCCGCCCCGAGGCACAACCGGCAGTCGCCGTCGAACAGCACCCATCCGCGCGCCGGGATTTCGCCGTTTCTTTCAGTAATTTCTGTATTGAAAGAAATCACGTTCCAAAAAAATTTCAGGATCGGAGGCCCAGCATTTTGCGGGCCTTGCCGCCCAGTCTGGCAAACTGTCTCAAGGTCGTGGTCGGCCAGTACCGGATTTGTTCGTACCAGCCGGTCGTGGTTTCAAAGAATTCGGCCAAGTCCCGAAGTTTTTGCTCCGTGTGCCTGCCGATTTGTTTGTCCGTTTTCGCCTTCTCGATGCACTCGTGCAGGACGACCAGGGTCGGATCAATCTCGCGCCGTTTCCGCTCGTCCAGCACGATGCGGAATGTTTCCCACACATCCGGCAACACCTCGAAATGATCACGCTTGTCCCCCATCACGTGGACCATCCGCACAATCCGCCAGCCCTGTAGTTCCTTCAGGCTGGTGCTGACATTGGAGCGGGCCACGCCCAGCGTTTCCACAATGTCATCGGCGTTGAGCGGACGGGAAGCGATATGCAGCAGCGCATGAATCTGCGCGACCGTCCGGTTGATGCCCCATTTCGTGCCCATCTCGCCCCAATGCAGGATGAACCGCTCTTCGACTGGACTCAGCTTTGGCATAATTCGTTTGTTTCTGTCAAAACAGAATTTACAGAAATATCACAAAACGTCAAGTGGAATATTTAACATTTTCGGCGGAGTTACGCTGCCGGGAGCAAATTGATTTGTGGAGCGTTGGCAGCGATCAGCAGATTCTCGCCGGCGCCCGGCGATTCCAGCCGGTTCAGCCATGTGTCAATCAAATGCCGCACAGCGGCGACGTCCAGTTGTTCGTGCCGGTCGGGGTATTTCTCGAAATTAGCCAGAGCCAGTTTGAACAATGCGGCGGCCGGACCCGGGTGATTTCGTTGCAGGTGCACAAACGCGCCGGTGAGCTGGATCAGGCCTTTGTAAAATGGCCCGTTCGGGCCGTGCTTGTCCTTCAACCAGATGTGTTCGAGCACTTCATGCGCTTCGTAAAAAAGCTGGCAGTTGAAACAATGAAAAAAACTGACGTAGTGCTGGTTGAGTGGATGTCCCTGATGCTGTTCCACCAGCGCGGCGATGCGTTTGTGTTTGCGGCTCACGGGTTCAGGGTAAATGCCGGATGACAGGTGACAAGTGACAAGTGACACGAAAGGGTGCGAATTCCTGAAATCTTTTTGCGATGGACGACCGTGGGAAAAGCGGTGGAGGGCCACCGCAGTCCAAAACCTGGCGGAAATTCGGAGCGGCTCGGCGTGCGCGAAGCGTCTTGGAGTGCGCCAGCCCTCTGGCGCTTTGTCATTCCTCTTGTGGCGGAGACCTTGAAATCCATCACTGGTGCCACGCGGAAATTCAAATGGTGGATGGGTATGGCTTTCCCGACATCGGTTTGCAGGGGTTCGCGCCCAATGACGGTTACGAGTGGCAAGCGGCACGATTTCCCGTCACTTGTCACACGTCACCCGTAACTTATTGCGTGACGAGCCGGAAGAAACTGCTGCTATTCGTCGGGGAAAGTGTGACCTCGTCCCGTAAATTGGCGAGATTAAGCGTCGGAGTATTTGTCAATGTCATCCAGTTCGCCGTGCTCAAATCCAAATTCTGCTGCAACACGAAATTGGTCGCGGGCACAATCCAGGAAAAGACGAGGTTGCCGTTTGCAGACGTGAGATTCAACTCCGGCTTCGGAGTCGTTTGCGATATGTAAATCCCATCCCCCAAAGCCGCCGCCACCATTCTGTTGCCGTCGGCTGACACCGCGACCGATTCCCAAAGATTCGTAGGCACGTTATTCGAAATCCAGGTCGCCCCCGAGTCGGTTGAGGTATAAATACAGCCGGCCGGCTGATACGATGCCAGCACCAATGTTTTGCCATCAGCCGAAGAAGCAACGGTATACCACAAAGGGCCTGGCGCATTCGGCACATTGGTTGAAATCCAGGTCATTCCACCGTCTATTGAGGTATTAATCGAATTAGAATCGCCCGCGGTCATTAATTTGGTGCCGTCCGCTGAAGCCGCGATACAGAACCTTTCGGCTGCCGGTGCGTTGTTCGTAATCCAGGTAACTCCAGAATTGGTCGAAGTCTCGATTGCCCCGCCAATATTCGCCCCTACCGCTGCCAACCTGCTGCCGTCAGCGGAGACAAAAACGGAAGTCTGGCCCTGCAGGTTCGCGCTGGTTTGATTCCAGGTGGAGCCATGGTTCGTTGACACAAAAACGTATCCCCCGGATAACAGACCTGCTGCCAGCGTGCTCCCATCCGCCGACGACGCAATCGTCCACAATTGGGCGCCGCTCTTTCCAAAATAATCCGAAGCATGCATCCAAGTGCCGCCGGAATTGGTTGAAATGAAAATCAGACCCGTCCCCCGCGGCGCGTTAACGGTCGCCTCCAATTGAGATCCGTCTGCCGATGAAGAAACTCGCCACCACTGCCAACCGACGAGAAGGCCGGGCGCGTTGTTGGATACCCAGGTCGTTCCAAAGTCGGTTGAAATATAAATGGATTGAGAACCGGATGCCATCAATCGGCTCCCATCCGCCGAAGCGGCCACCGAAATCCAATCATTGGTGGGTGCGCTGGTTCGAGTCCAAGTTTGGGCGAACGCGAAATTCGCAACAGTGAACACGGTGCAAAAACTAATTACAACTGGCAACCGGGTTTTCATTTGCCCTGCTTTACCATTAGAACATCCGGCAAAGCGGTTGGCAAGCAGATTTTTCGGCAAAATGCAATTGTCGTCGCTGTTCCTGGCAGCCTTCGAGGACGAGCACGACTTGTTTAACGAGCGCTTCACATTGACAATTCCCCTGCCCTGCGACACCTTCCGCGCATGTCGAAACCTGCATTGGGCCGCGGCTTGGGCGCGTTGCTGGGCGGCAGTCCGGTCCTTGCTCCAACTGCGCCCGTACCCGCGCCACCACCGCCCCCCGCTCCGGCGCCTGCGCCTGCGCCCGACCCGCGTGACCGCGTCCAGCGCGTGCCGCTCGACCGCATCCGCCCCTGCCCGCTCCAGCCGCGAAAGGATTTTTCCGCCGAATCGCTGCGCGAACTGGCTGATTCCATCCGCGAACAGGGCATCGTCCAACCGTTGGTCGTGCGCGAACGGAACGGTTATTTCGAATTGATTGCTGGCGAACGCCGCTGGCGCGCTGCCCAACTGCTGCAATTGCCGGAAGTGCCGGTCCTCGTCCGCCAGGCCGATGACCGCGCGGCGCTCGAACTGGCGCTCATCGAAAACCTTCAGCGCGAAAACCTGAACGCCCTTGAAGAAGCGCACGGCTACGCCGAACTCGCCGAACAATTTCAACTGACCCAGGAGGAAATCGCCGCCAAAGTCGGCAAGGGCCGCGTCGTGGTGGCCAATGCGCTGCGCCTGTTGAAATTGCCGGCCACCATTCAATACTTCATCCGCGACGGACGGCTTTCGGTCGGCCACGCCAAGGTCATTCTCGGGCTGGTCAACGAGCGTGACCAAAAGGCCATCGCCGAGCGCGTAGTCAAGCAAGGACTGAACGTCCGCCAGACGGAAGGCCTGGTGTCCAAGCTGCAAAAGCGCGGCACGCGCCGGACTCCGCCTCAGCCGGAATCGGTCGCCGCGCCCGCCGGCGACCCGCACATCGCGGACATCGAGGCCAAACTGCGCGAAGTCTTTGCCACCAAAGTGCAACTCCACTACGAGCAGGGAAAAGGCTCGGTAGAGATTTCATTTTTCAGCGAGGAGGACTTGGAAAGGATTTTGCAGATCCTAGGCGTATCGGCGGAGTGACGACCGGCAAGAATGTTTCACAGCTAACCAATGATTTTAAAATCCGAAGCCCGAAATCCGAAGCCCGAAAGAAGCCCGAAATCCGAAGCCCGAAGCAAGCGGAGACTGGTCTCGATTTGGTTCGGCATTCGGGATTCGGATTTCTTTCGGATTTCGCCCTTCGGATTTCGGTTTTTCCCCGTCACGCGTCACTCCTAATGATTTTAGACGTTGTCAAATACGGCCACCCGGCGCTCCGGCAAAAAGGCGCGCGCATCGAAGCCGTCACACCGGACGTCAAAAAACTCATGGCCGACATGTTCGAGACGATGGAAGCCAAACACGGCGTCGGCCTGGCGGCGCAGCAGGTCGGTCGCGCGCTGCAACTCACGGTCGTTGATGTACGAGAGGCCAAAGACCGTCCGTCCTGGCTCGAATTGGACGGCAAACCTGCCGACGTGAACGGCATCATGCCGCTGGTCCTGATCAACCCCGAAATCAAGCCGACGGGCGAGCCGGCTACCGGCGGCGAAGGTTGCCTGAGTTTCCCGGAAATTTTCGCCGAAATCACGCGCCCCGAATCCGTGACCGTGAAGGCGTTAAACGGCAAAGGCAAACCGGTTGAATTCCGCTGCGGCGGCCTGCTCGCCCGCGTCGTGCAACATGAAGTGGATCATTTAAACGGCATTTTGTTCATTGACCGGATGGACCGGAAAACCAAGGAAGAACTCCGGCCGCAATTGGACGAACTGCAAGCAGCGACCAAGGCCGGGTTGCAGAAGATCCAATAAGATTGTTCCCGATGGTCTGCCGCCAACAAAGGCGGAACTGCAAAAAATGCGTGCAGCCTTTGCTGAAGCCGACGGCGGGGTCATAATTGGCGTAATTTTATATTGGACAACGATTTCAGTTCAGCTTACAGTCATTTTGTGAAAAGGGAAAGGCTGCCCGGCACTGAAGATAGGCTGCACATGGCAGCGTCTATTATCTGTTAGGCGGCATTACGCACCACTAATTATGAAACGCATCATTATCTTTGGCATAATTTGGATAGCATTTTGTTGGACAGCTAAAGCTAGCCTGATTGATTACACGCTATCCGGCACTGGAAGTGGTAGTCTCGGTGCAGTCCCATTCTCAGATACGGCCTTTACCATCACGTCCACCGCTGACACAGCGAACATTACGGAGTCACTGGGCGTCTTTCAGGTGCCCGACATCACAGCGACAGTGTTTGTGTCTGGCCTTGGAAGCGCCACGTTCACAATTCCAACAGACAACTTCGATACTATAGATTTTACCCCCGGAGCCGGCATTAGTTCGCCCAACCAACATAGGGACATCCTTGACATTTCCAGTTCAGCCTTTGCCAGCTACGACCTTAGTTCTTCACTGAGTCCGGTGACAGGAACGCCGAGCATCAATTCAGGCACCGGATTCCAGACGACGGCTGGCAATTTCCTTTTGTCTTCCATATCATCCGTCACCTTCCGAGCGGATGTGGTCCCGGAGCCATCAACTTTTGCTTTGCTTGGTGTCGTATCGGTGGGATGGGTTCTATGGAGACAAAAGCACAAGACCATGCCGCCTAATATCAGAACAGCCTGCAAATTTTCTGCGGTTCCTTCAACCGCCAGAAATTCTCAGTAAACCTTCCGCAGGTTGGAGGGCAGGATGTTGAGTTCGCCGCGGTATTTGGCGACGGTGCGGCGCGCGATGGTGATGCCCTTGTCGCCCAGCATTTTTACAACCTCCTGATCGGACAACGGCTTGGTGGTGTCCTCACTTTTGAAAATCTCGGCGATCATGTCCTTCACGCTGGTGTTGGAGACGCCGTCGCCGCTGGCGGTTTGCAGGCCGGCGGTGAAGAAGAATTTCATCTCGAAAACGCCCTGCGGCGTTTGAATGTATTTGGCGGAAACCGCGCGGCTCACGGTCGTTTCATGCACGCCCACCACCTCGGCCACCTGCGCCATCGTCATCGGTTTCAGGTGCGCGACGCCCTTTTCCATGAATTCACGCTGGCGTTTCACGATTTCCTTCCCGATGTTCAGAATCGTCTGCTGCCGCTGGTGCAGGCTTTTGATGAGGAATTTACCGGCGCGGATTTTTTCGCGGATGTAATTTTTGACTTCGGCGGAATTGCCGCCCTGCGACATGAGGTCCTTGTAGATGTTGCTGATGCGCAGGTGGGGAATGTGCTCGTCGTTGGTGGTCACGGTGAAATCGTTGCCAACCCTTTGCACGAAGACTTCGGGCAGCACGTATTGGTCGGTGTCCGGCAGGAAGGCGCGGCCGGGGCGCGGTTCCAGGCGCGCAATGCGGCCGAGGGCATTTTGCACGTCCTCAACGCTCCGGCCGGTGCCGCGCGCAATCTCCGGAATGCGCCGTTTGCCCAGCGCGTCCATGAAATCGCTCACGATGCGGTATTCGAGCGTGTCCCGCTGGCCGGCCCGATCGAGTTGCAGCAGCAGACACTCGCGCAAATTGGTGGCGCCCACGCCGGGCGGATCAAACGTCTGAATCACCTTTAATACTTCGGAGATTTTCTCGACCGGCAGATTCGTCGAAATGGCCAATTCTTCGACGGTGGCCTTGAGATAGCCGTAATCGTCAATGTTGCCGATGATCAGTTCGGCGAGGCCGCGCTGCTCCCCGGACAAATTGGTGTCGCGCAACTGTTCCATGAGCGTTTGCGCGAGCGAGGTTCCGGCCACCAATGAGTCGAGCATGAACTGCCGCCGCTCGTCCTCCTCGGGCGTTTGGCGAATCGGAAGGTTCGTTTGGGTAAAATGATCGCGCCATTCCTGGTCAAGTTGCACGAGTTTTTCAAATTCCGCCTGAAAATCATCCACCGGCGCATCAACGGCCTTTTCCTGGGCCGCTTCGAATGTCGTGTCACTCGGCGATTCCGCGGGATCGGCAACGGCGGGCGTGTCGCTGTCATCCGCCGGCAGTTGGTCGGAGGAATCGGATTCCGGCGAGGCGACTTCTTCGAGCACGGGGTTTTGCTGCAGTTCCTGCTCGACGAGCGCCTTGAGTTCCAGGGTGGGCGCCTGCAGCAACGCCAGCGATTGCTGGAGCTGCGGCGCCAGAATCAGCGACTGCGTCAATCGCTGCGACAGTTGCAAGCTCTGAACCATTTCTGTTTAGAGCTTAACGCAGATTTGCCCAATGACAAGCAAAACTTG
Organism: Verrucomicrobiia bacterium; assembly: GCA_035605035.1. Taxonomy (GTDB): domain Bacteria; phylum Verrucomicrobiota; class Verrucomicrobiia; order Limisphaerales; family UBA11358; genus UBA11358. Next base: position 24,470 of record DATNHI010000016.1, on the reverse strand, counting down.
GCACGAAATTAGCTTCGCTTTCCGCAGTTTGCCGCAATCCACACTGCCACCCTACTTTAGCTGGCTTTTGTTCTCTGCCCGTTGCATCTTCTGGCTATGAAGTTGATTCTTTCGCCGCACAACGTGACCGTTACCAAGGCCATCGAAGATCATATCCTGAGCCGGCTGCAAAAGCTCGATCACTTCGACCAGCGCGCCGTGGACGCGCGCGTCACGCTCGAACACGACCACACCCGCGCTTTGGGAAAGCAATTTGGTTGTTCCATCCGGCTGGCGGTGCGCGGACCCGACCTCTTTGCCGAGGACGTCGAAAGCGATTTGTATGCGGCGATTGACCGCGTCACCAAAAAAATCGAACAGCAAATCCGCAAGCGCCACAACAAATGGAAGGCGCGCAAACACAAAGTCGCCGCGCGCAGCAAGCGCCAACGCCAGGAAGTCGCCGATTGAGGTGACACGTGACCGGTGACAGGATTCGACCCGGGCAAACGCCTGTCACCCGTCACTTGTCACCCGTCACTTTCTCATGATTCTGCGCGCCCGCGTCGTTCTGCCGGTTTCGCAGCCGCCGATTGAAAACGGCGCTGTGGTCATTTCCCGAAACCGCATTCGCGCCGTCGGTTCGTGGCGGCAATTGCGGCCCCACGCAACCGCGAAAATGGTTGACCTCGGCGACGTGATTCTGCTGCCGGGCCTCGTCAACGCGCATTGCCATCTCGATTACACCGACATGGCCGGGTTGCTGCCGCCGCCGAAAACGTTCACCGATTGGATTCACCTCATGATTTCCGCCAAGGCGCAGTGGGGTTACGCGGAATACGCGCAGTCCTGGCTGAACGGCGCGCGCATGCTCCTGCAGACCGGCACCACGACCGTCGCCGACATCGAAGTTGTGCCCGAGCTGCTGCCCGAGGTCTGGGATGCGACGCCGCTGCGCGTTTTCTCGTTTCTCGAAATGACCGGCATTCGCGCCCGGCGCGAACCGCGTGCCGTGCTGCGCGAGGCGGTTGAAAAAATTGAATCGCTCGCGCACCCGCGCTGCCGGGCCGCGCTCTCGCCGCACGCGCCCTACTCCACCCTGCCCGAATTGCTGCGGTTCAGCGCCCGTGAGGCGCGCCAAAGAAAACTGCCCCTCACGACGCACGTCGCCGAGTCCGCGCAGGAATTTGAAATGTTCATCCGCGCGAGCGGCGCGCTGCACGCCTGGCTGAAACGGAACGAACGCGACATGACCGATTGCGGCCTCGGCTCGCCGGTGGAGCATCTGGCGCGGAACGGGATCCTCGGCAAAAATCTCCTGGCCGTGCACGCCAATTACCTCGGCCCGAAGGACGCCGCGCTGCTCGCCGCCCGAAAAACCAGTGTCGTTCACTGTCCGCGCAGCCATTTTTATTTCAAGCACCGGCCGTTTCCGTTGGGCAAATTGTTGAAGGCCGGAGTGAATGTCTGCCTCGGCACAGACAGTCTGGCTACGGTTTATAAAACCCGGCGCGAGAAGCCGGAACTGAATTTGTTTGAAGAAATGCGAGTGTTTGCCGCAGCGCATCCGGGGCTTTCGCCGAAAAAAATCCTGTCAATGGCCACCGTTAACGGCGCCAAAGCCCTCAACCTGGCCGGGCGGATCGGCGAACTTGCAAGAAGCGCCTGCGCCGATCTGGTGGCTATCCCATTTGCCGGCAAGTTCTCCAATGCCGGTGAAGTCGCCGTCAACTTTTCGGGACACGTCCGCGCTTCGATGATTGACGGCCAATGGGCAATCGGCCCGAATTGATTTCCGATTGGGGACTTCTGCAGAACCCGAACACGGACAGCTTTGTCCGCGATTTCGCGCGGCCAGCACGCTGGCGGACATAGCTGTCCGCGCTCCGCAGCACAGCCGCCGCATTTTTGCTCGTAAATCACAAATCATCAGCCGTAAAGTAAGTGCGTGGAAATGCTTGACGCCGAGTTGACCCAGCGACTTGCCGCCTTGCAGGAACAGAATCTGTTCCGCGAGCTGCGCCGCGTGGATTCGCCGCAATCGCCGCACATCAAAATCGGCGGCCAAACTTTCCTCAATTTTTCGTCCAACGACTACCTCGGCCTTGCCAACGATCCGATTTTGAAGGAGGCGGCGATCAAAGCCGTCGAAAACTTCGGCGCGGGCGCGGGCGCGTCGCGGCTGATTTGCGGTTCGCTCGCGCCGTTCCATGAATTGGAGGAAGCCCTCGCCGGCTTCAAGCGAACCGAGGCTTCGCTGAGTTTTTCGTCCGGATATGCGACAGCCATCGGCACGATTTGCGCCCTGCTCGGCGAGGGCGACGTGGTCGTGCTCGACAAACTGGTGCACGCCTGCATCGTGGATGCCGCGCGGCTCTGCGGCGCGAAAATCCGCGTGTTCGCCCACAACGATCTTGACGACCTGGAAGACAAGCTAAAATGGGCAGAAAAAAACATTCAACATTCAACATTCAACGCCCAACATCGAAGGCACCTCCTCGTCGTAACCGAAAGCATTTTCTCGATGGACGGTGACGCTGCGCCCTTGCGAGAAATGGTCGCGCTCAAGGAAAAATACGGCGCGTGGCTGATGGTGGACGAGGCGCATGCGACCGGGGTTTGCGGCAAAAACGGACGCGGGCGGGCGGATGAACCGGGCGTCAGCGGCCAAATCGAAATTCAAATGGGCACGCTGGGCAAGGCGCTCGGCGCGAGCGGCGGATTTATTTGCGGCTCGCGCGCGTTGATTGATTTTCTCGTCAATCGCGCCCGCAGCTTCATTTTTTCCACCGCGCCCGTTCCCGCTGCGGCCGCCGCGGCGACGGCTGCCGTCCGTTTTGTTCAATCCAACGACGGCGAAGCCCGGCGGAAAACGCTCTGGACGAGGATCGGTGAATTTCAATCGGCAACCGGCAACCGGCCATCGGCAAGTCCCTCTGCCATCATTCCGATTCTGGTTGGTGACGAAAAGAAAACCGTTGAGGCTGCCGCCACCCTGCGCGAACAGGGAATTTTCATTCCCGCCATCCGGTATCCAACCGTCGCGCGCGGCCAAGCGCGTTTGCGCGTAACCTTGACGGCAGCCCACACCTCGGATGTAGTCAATCAACTCGCTGCCGCACTGGAACAAATCATGAATCGCAAATCATAAATCATAAATTTAAATGCACCGCCTCGCCAAGCTCGATCACCGGCACGTCTGGCATCCGTTCACGCAGATGCGCGAGTGGCTCCGGCAAGAGCCGCGAGTCATCGTTTCCGGCAGGGGCGCGATGCTGCGCGACATGAGCGGTCGTGAATATCTCGACGCCAATTCATCCATCTGGACCAATCTTCACGGTCACGGCCATCCAAAAATCAACGCGGCGATCCGGCGGCAACTCCAGAAAATCGCGCACAGTTCGGCGCTTGGCCTGGCCAATGAACCGGCATCCATCCTGGCGGGAAAATTGGTTCAAGTTGCGAATCGGCAAATGGTGGGGCGAGCGTCCGCGCGAGCCGGCTCGTCGGGAGCCTCGCCCCACCTGAACAAGGTTTTCTTTTCGGATGATGGTTCGACGGCGCTCGAAGTCGCACTCAAGCTCGCGTATGAATTAACACGCCGCTCCCGCGGCAAATCGGCGGGGCGAGAGTCCTCGCGAGCCGCGCAGCCAACATTTCTTTCATTGGAAGGCGCGTATCACGGTGACACGGTGGGCGCGGTCGCGCTCGGCCACATTGATTTGTTTCACCAAAGTTATTCCGGCCTGCTCTTCAAAACGGACAAAGTCATGTCGCCGTATTGTTATCGTTGCCCGTTCAACCGCGCGAAACCGGAGCGCGCCGACGCCCGCGACTATCGCAAATGCAACTGGGAATGCGTCGGCAAAGTCGAACAGAAATTTTCCGCGCAGAGGAAAAAGGGAAATCCCTACGCGGCATTCGTGTTCGAGCCGTTGATGCAAGGCGCGGCGGGCATGATTCCCCAACCGGCAGGCTGGTTGAAGCGCGTCGCGGAAATCGCGCGCGGTCACGGCGCGCTATTGATTGCCGATGAAGTGATGACCGGGTTTGGCAGAGTAGGACAGGCATCCTGCCTGTCTCCATCTTCGGGAGAAGTTAGAAACAGGCTGGAAGCCTGTCCTACGTTATTCGCCTGTCATCACGAAGTGGTGCAGCCGGATTTTCTTTGCCTGGCTAAAGGCATGACCGGCGGTTATCTGCCCATGGCGGCGACGCTCACAACGCAAAAGGTCTTCGATGCTTTCCTTGGCGAGTACGACGAGTTCAAGACCTTTTTCCACGGCCACAGCTACACGGCCAATCAGCTCGGCGCGGCAGCCTCGCTCGCCAGCCTGGAAATCTTGCGAAGCGCGGAATCCGTCCGGGCGCGGGCGCGCTTGCAGAAAAATCTCCGCGACGAATTGCCGAATCTTTGGTCGCTGCCGAACGTCGGCGATATCCGGCAGGTGGGGCTGATGGCTGGTGTTGAGCTGGTGAAAAACTGGCAGACGCGCCGGCCATTCGATTTGCGCGAACGCGCCGGGATTCGTGTCTGTGAAGCGATGGCCAAACGCGGCGTGCTTACGCGGCCCGTCGGGAACGTGGTTGTCCTGATGCCACCATACTGCACGACACCGGTGCAGTTGCAAAAAATGGTCGCCGCCCTGCGCGACGGCATCGGGGAGACGTTTGGGAATTGACTTAAGCTAACTCAAGCTGAAACTGAAGTAATTATGCCAGCAAACAAAACTAGAATTTTACCCAATTCTGTCGCTCTTGCTGGCGAATTTGCAGTATTATCCCGCCTCGCCCTATGTAATTACGACGCCAGCCTGACTCTCGGCCAGACGAAGAATATAGACATCCTCGTCTCGAATCCAAAAACAAATAAGCTTTACCAACTCGAAGTGAAAACCAAGCTGGAAGGTGGGAAGAAATCGAATGTTTCAGATTCAGAGCTATTTGGACACTTTTTAACTGGCTGGATGATGAGTGAGAAACACGAATCTATTTTCCGACCAGAGCTCTGGTATTGTTTTGTAACAATTGATTTGGATTGGAAAGCGAGATTCTTCATTGTGCCAAGCTCTGTCGTCGCAAAATATGTCCTGGAACAACATCGTTTTTGGTTGGCCGCAAGCAGAAAACACAAAGATAATCCAATGCGGCTCTTTCGGATTGGATTTAAAAATGAGAAATATAGAATTCCCACCCCAACTGCAGAACGGTATGAGGACAATTGGGAATTCAAACAGTAGCTTCAAAACCAGATTCTGGTTTCTGCTAATCGTGATACTCTTTTATTTTTTCACCGGGCCGAGCGGCAGCACGATTCTACCGAACAACTCGTTGAGCACCTGGGCGAGTCCGGTATAAATCGCGGAGAAGCCGCAGAGGATTCCCTCGTAGCCGGTGAAGTGTTTGAAGCCTGTGCCGACGCCTGCGCTGTTGAAATGTTCATAGGCCAGCAGGAAGAAAAGCAACGTCAACGTGCCGAAGACCACCTGCAACGCGCGGTTCAACCGGAACGTGCCGACAAACATGACGCCGGTAAACAATCCCCAAATGGCGAGATACGCGGCCATCGCGGGGTCATCCGTCGCCGTGAAACCAAGTTTCGGCAGGCCGACCAGCGCGACGAGCGACAGCCAAAAAAAGCCGTAGGAAATAAACGCCGTCGTCGCAAACGTGTTTCCCTTTTTCCATTCCATCATTCCCGCAATGACCTGGGCCGTGCCGCCGTAGCAAATGCCCATCGCCAAGACCATGCTGTTGAGTTCGTAACAACCCGCGTTGTGAAGGTTGAGCAGCACCGTGGTCATGCCGAAGCCGAGCAGCCCCAAAGGCGCTGGATTGCCGGTGGTATCTTTGACTTGAGTAAGGTTCGGTTCATTCATGGTTGGTTCCGGGTTGACGGTTTATTCGGGTCGGGTGAGACGATGCCATTTCCGGCTTCACGTGGTCAAGCCACGACTGCTGCGCTTCTTGTCCGAATTTGAAACTCCCGGAGCGCGGCTGTGTGCACAGCGGCCGCAGCACGGCGAAAATGCTGCGGCTGGTCTTCGACCCAGCCGCGCTCCGCCAAATCAGGACGTGGCCCACCGCGTGCTGACAACCGAAAATGTCAGAGCGAAAGCAAAAATTGTTCAATCGAAAAATCACAAAGAAATTTGATTACGGAGAGATTACTTTAGGATGGAGCGCTTTGAATCGGTACATCGAAAAAGGGCCGTCCGTCTTGCCAACTGCAGGCGCGAAAAAACCGCGCGACATGCGATTGGATGCGCTGCGTGGTCTGTTTCTTATCATCATGGCGGGGGTGCACGCGCCCACGCCAGTGTCCCATGCTGTGCAAGACCCGTTGGGCTACAACGGCGCGGCGGAAGGTTTTATTTTCCTGAGCGCCTGCCTGGCCGGCATCGTTTATGGACGGACTTATCAACAGGCGGATTGGAGCGCGATGTCGCGTCGTGCCTGGAGACGGAGCCGGCAAATATACATTGTCCACCTGGCGGTGCTGGTGCCCATCGCGTTGATTGCCTGGGCGCTGGCGGATGTGCTGCCACCGTTGGCCGCCCATTTCAACGATTTTCTCGTTCATCCGCTGGGCAGCCTGGCGCTCATGCCGCTGCTGCTGCATCAACCGCCGCTCTTCGACATCCTGCCGCTTTACGTGATTTTTTTGGCGGTCATGCCGTGGATGCTGGCATTCGCGCGCCGGCGCGGTTGGGGAATCATTCTGGCAATTTCAGCTTTGGGTTGGCTGGCGGCGCAATGCAAGCTCGACGCCCGCCTTATCGGTGATCCTGCCCGGCTGTTGCCGTTGCGGTGGGGCGCGTTCGACCTTTTGGCCTGGCAATTTCTCTGGGTATGCGGGCTGGTGCTGGGCGAAACTTCACTCCGGCGACCCGTCATCAAACCCGAACTTCGCTTCTGGCTGGGCGCCCCGGCGGCGGCGATTGTGTTGGTCGGGCTATTGTCACGTCGCGGGTTCTGGCCCGATGCCTGGTTGCCTCCCGACATTTTTCTCTGGATGGATAAATGGACACTGGGCCCGTTGCGGCTGTTGAATTTCGCGGCGTGGACCGTCCTGCTGCTGGCCTGGAATCCGCACCCGCCCAAATGGTTTCTTTCGCCCGCGGCGTTGTTGGGACGGCATTCCTTGGCCGTGTTCGCCTTCCACCTTCCGCTGGTCATCACCGCCGCCGTCATGGTCCAGATGCTCACGCTGCCGGTTGCGACCCAGACAGCCATCGGCCTGGCGGTGATTGCCCTGCTTTTCGTGTGGGCGGGTTGCCTGGAATACCGCAAATGCCAACAGGCCAAAACCAGCGCCGCGGCCGGCCTGCCAGTCGTCAAATCTTCATCTCCGACAACGCCAGCAACCGCGTGAACTGTCCAGGCGTGACTGGCATGACCGACAAACGCGTCTGCCGGACCAGCGCCATTTCCTTGAGCATTTTGTCGGCCCTTACCGCCGCGAGCGTGACCGGTTTGGAGAGCGATTTTTCCGGTGCAAGATCAACCGCCGACCAATCGCCTTCGTCGGCCGTTGGATCGGGATAAGCTTCCCGCGTGACCCGTGCGAGGCCGACGACGGTTTTTTCCTCGCCGCTGTGATAAAAGAAGGCGCGGTCACCGGTCCGCATGGCCCGAAGATTCTTCCTCGCCGCAAAACTTCGCACTCCCGTCCAGGCTGCGCTGCCGTCCTTCAAAAAGTCGGACCACGAATACATCTCCGGTTCCTGTTTTACAAGCCAGTAGTTCATTTACCATTTACGATTTACGATTTACAATGACGCGGTGAATCTGGCTGAAAACCTTGAAAAAATCCAGCGGCAGATTTGTGGGGCGTGCGAACGCGCCGGACGCAACCCGGCGACCGTAGCATTGCTGGCGGTGACGAAAAATCATCCGCCGGAAACGGTGGCGGCGGCAGCGCAACTGGGACTGAATCTGTTCGGCGAAAACAAGGTGCAGGAGGCCAGGGCGAAAATTCCGCTTTGTCCCGGCCGGTTGCGCTGGCATTTCATCGGCCATTTGCAGTCGAACAAATGCCGCGACGCGGTCGAGCTGTTCGAAATGACTCAAAGCGTGGACAGCCTGCCGCTCGCCCGGGAAATCGCCAGACGCGCCGAAGCGGCGGCGAAGACGATGCCTATTCTGCTGGAAGTAAACGTCGCCGGCGAGGCGGGCAAGTTCGGCTACGCACCGGACAAATTGCTGGCCGAATTGGCGGCCATCAATGCGCTGCCCAAGCTCGAAATCCACGGGTTGATGGCCGTGCCGCCGTGGTCGGCGGAACCGGAGAAATCGCGCCCGCACTTTCGGCGCCTGCGCGAGCTGAAGGCGCGTTGCGAACAAATCCTTGGCGCACCCCTGTCCCACTTGAGCATGGGCATGAGCGGCGATTTCGAGATGGCGATTGAGGAAGGCGCGACGATGATTCGAATTGGGACGGCGTTGTTCGGCCCAAGGCCAAAATTCAACAACCAAGGAACACAGGAACAAAATTCGGAAATTTAGATTTTAATTCGGGCGCGTTTCTTTTAGCTTCGGGTTGTGACCGTTGAAACATTCAAGCGCGAAATCGCCGCCGCCGTCAGGGCGTACGAACGTTATATCGTGTGCCTGGACAAGACGCCGGAGGATTTTGAAATATCGCTGCTCTCACTGATGGACAAGGCCATCAAGGCGTACGAAAGCCGCGGCGCGGGATTGCGTCATGGCATCGCGCTGGACAAACGGATCACGATTATTTTGAGCGAGAGCGGCGAACCGCGGCCGCTGTGCGGGATCTATTTCAATCTCCATTCACCCTACCAGAAAAGCGCGCTGCCCAAGACCGTCAAGCCGCTCGTGGAAAAATCGCCCAAAACCAAGGAATAAAATTGTAGGCGCCGAGGTAACGAGGCTCCATTTAATTGTTTCGCCTCGCGGCTTTGAAAAATGAGCCTCCTCACGTCGGCTCCTGCAGAATTCACTGGTCGCGCACTTCGTCACCCACTTCCGCGTCACCCGTGACGAGATCGGCCACGATGTTGTTGTCGCGTTGGGGGCCGGTTACCTTGATCTCGGCGACTTTCAAGCCGTTGCGATAGAGGAAAAGCGTCTGGTCCAGCTTCGGCATCTGGCCGACGGGAAAACTCAAAACCACAAACCGCCCGGTGGCGTTGTAAGCGGCGACCCGGGCGGTGAGCGAATTATCCGGCGTAACGACCGGCGGCGCCGAACGCGTCGCGGGGGCAGGAGCCGCCGGCGCAGGCGCGGGCGCGGGATGAGGATGCTTCCTCGCCCAGGGAAAAATACTGCACCCGGTCATCAGCATTCCCGCGAGCAACAACAGTGTCAACGGCGTGAACCTCTTCATAGCAATAATAAAACGCTTGAAGGCGTACAGGTCAATGCACGATTCAGCTATGTATTTATGTAGTGTCGAGCCTGTGGCTCGACTCTTTCGGCGCACAGCGCCGACGCTACAACCAAACTGACACGCCGTCCTCAAGACTCAGTGATGACGGTGTCATCGTGTTCATAGGCCGGCGCGCAGCAGCACAGCAACCGGAGCGTTTCCGGCCCGGTGTTCCAAAGCTTGTGCTTGCTGCCCGGCGGAATCGCGATGGCGTCGCCGGCGCGGACGTCGCGGGTTTCGCCGGCGATCCGGATCCGGCCCGTGCCGTGCGTCAGGTAATAAATCTCCTCGGTCCGGACGTGATAATGCTCCTGTGTGCTGGCCCCGACCGGCACGCGCGCTTCAGCCAGGTTCTGATTGCGGATGACCGAATTGCGGCGCGCCAGCAATTCGCGGATTTCCGAGCCGTCCTTGGTGATAAAGGACGGAACTTCGCTGAGATTTTTAATGTCCATAGGTTCTGACGAATTTAATCCTAAAACTGAGGTCAGAACCACGAAATACACAAAATGACACGAAAACGTAAACCGTTTCGAGAACAGCTCCCCTTGAAAATCGGCTCCCGTCAACTGCTGTCTCTTGTGTTTCCTTCGCGTGGTTCGTGTATTTCGTGGTTAGTCAATTCTGTTCTTCAGTCAAAAACTTTCCGGTGTTCCGGACAATTTTGCCCAGTTCGCCTGCCCGAGCACCACGCCGGCGACGATTAAAATCATCGCCACCCAAAAGGTGGAGGTGACCGGCTCATGCAAAAAGTAATGCGCCCACGTCATCGTGCTCAACGGGATGAGATTGTTGAACAACACGACCCGGCTGGTGCGCCAGTGGCCGAGCGCATGGTTCCAGAGCGCGTAGGCAATCACGCTGCCAAACAAAATGCAGAACGCCTGCACGCCGAGGCAGCCGGCATTCAGCACCAGGCCCCGCATGAAAATCTCCACCAATCCGAACGGCATCAGCAAAAGTCCCGACATCCACATCGTATGCGCCGCGACTTCCGCTCCGCTCAAATCCGCGCCGAGAATGCGCACCTGATGGCTGAAATTCGCCCACAGGATGCTCGCGGCCAGTCCGAAGAACTCCCCGAGCAAGTCCAGCCTGGCTGTCCGTAAAGCCGGCCAGAACAATACCACCACACCGGCCAGTGCCAGCAACGCCGCTCCGTAACGCCGCGCGCTCCCCCACGTCCGTTGCGGTCGTTCTTCCCACAACAAAGTCCAGACCGGCGACGCGCCGATGTACAACGCCACATGCGACGCGGCGGTCAGGCGCAAGGCCCAGTTGAAAACGACGATATAAGCGGCAAGGCACAAGCCGCCGCGCAGCCACAATTGCCGGCGCTGCTGCGATGTCAACGGCCGGTATTCACCGAGCCACGAAGTAAACCGCAGCACTGCCAGCAGGAGCAGGCCGGCGCAGAGAAAGCGGATGCCGCCGGTCCAAATCGGCGGCCACACGGCGACCAGCCACTTGGTTCCGGTATTGTTGCCGCCCCACAAAAAAATCACGAGCAACAGGCTCCCAGCTATCAAGGCATTGTTTCTTTGCTGCGACACGCGCGGAGTAAGCCAATGGAAGCGTGTATTGCCAATGAAAATTGCGGAGGCAGGGACGCCGCGCTGCGGCGTCACCGCCCGCGTGCAGCGGGCGGAACAGCGTGGGTTGGCCTCCCTTTGCGCCGCTGCACGCGGCGCGGTCATCGCAGCGCGATGACCCTACCTCCAATCAAATTAAGTCAGCACCACCCGGTTACCCTCCACTGATCGCTCGCGGCGTGAATTTTGTTTGACCGGCGCGGCGTGTGACCTAACTTGCCCACATGAACCATTCACCCGGATTTTTAAACCTGGTCAACGACGCCAAACAGCGGGTCAGCGAAATCAGCGTTGCCGAGGCGCGGGCGCGGCTGGCGGCCAATCCCAAAATCGTCCTGCTGGACGTGCGCGAAGACCACGAATGGCAGGCCGGACACGCCGTCGAGGCCGCGCATCTCGGCAAAGGAATTCTGGAGCGCGACCTGGAGAAAATGTTTCCCGATCTGAAAACGGAAATCATCATGTATTGCGGCGGTGGATTCCGGTCGGCGCTCACGTGTGATGCCGCGCAAAAAATGGGCTTTCGCAATGTCCACTCGCTCATCGGCGGTTACAAAGGCATGATGGCGGCGGGCTGGCCGATGAAAAGCGGAGAATGAAACTGGCGAATCGGGATCGTGGCGGTCGCGGAGCGACCAGTTGATAGTCGCCGTGGTTTTCAAACCACGAAAATTCGTCGTGAATGGATCCCGTCGCGGAGCGACGGCTGAAACGAACCAACGGGTTGAGTTCAAGCGTCGCTCCGCGACGCTGGATTATTGGAACCGCCTTTCCGTGGGATGAATCCCACGGCTACCGTCCTGTCTCGCTCCGCGAGAAAACGCTGGAAGACAAATGTCTGGAATTCCGGTCGGCGCTCACGTGCGATGCGCGCAAAAAATGGGTTATCGCAACGTCCACTCGCTCATTGGCGGCTACAAAGGCATGGTGGCCGCCGGCTGGCCGATGAAAAGCGGAGATTAGTGTGTCGTACATTTTGAGTGACTCATCACACTCAAAGAGAAATGCCCTCGTGACCGCCACTTCTGAGCAAAACATAACCTTCATCATCCTTTAATGTGGCGTCAGGATTGATAGTGACTTCCAAAGTGTATCCTTCACGGCGATCAGTTTTGAAACCAAACTTTGAGAAATCGTATAGACAGGGAGGTCCGGATCCCCGACACCATGTGAACTCGGACAATTTGTGTTGGAAACCAAGGATGACATGCCCCTCTGCATCCTTTAGGGACATCGCCAATGTACCGTTCAGGTTATCTATCAAATTATTCTGATCCTTCGTTGCGTCGTAGTCACCTTCATTGCGCCATCGCCAAACCTGTGGCCCATCAATTGCGAAATAGACTTGGACGAACCAGCCAGTCTTTGGAAGCCCCGTAAAGTGGTAAGTCACTTTAACCGGATGATCTAACTTCAGGTGCGGGAATCGAACTTCATAACCACCCCCGCCTTGCCAGAAACCTCCGTCAGGCATCGCTAGAATTTCACCATCACCTGAATAACTCCAGATCGCTCTTTGCGTGGAACACGACGTCTGGAGGAACAGGAAAACCAGCCCTATGCCTATCGCAAAATACTTCATGGTGCGTACTCCTTTGCCGATGCCGTTTTACCTGCTATTGAGCCGTAATTTGCGGTTTCATTCTATTTCGCCGTCACGGCCGCTGGAGCTTGGGACGAGACATGCCGACGGAAGCAGACCCGGTTCAGCGCATTCGTCACGGAGACGACTTTTTCGTAGGTGCACTCGCCCATGAGGCAGATTTGAATCCAGTTTTTCCGGCGCAAATAGCCGCTGTTGTAACTCAACAGATACCCGGATTCCTGCATCGCTTCGCCGATTTTCACCGAGTTCATTTCCGGCGGCAGCGCAATCGTGACGACGGCCGGTGAAGTCTTCGTACCGTTGCCAATCAAATCGAAACCGGTTTCCGCCAGCCGCGAACGCAACCACGCCGACCATTCGGCCGTTTCCGCAAAGCGTTTTGCCCAGTTCACCCGTTTCACTGCCGCGTGCAACGCGTGGAGCAGGTTCGACGAGAACGTGAATGGCGTGCCGCTTTCCTCCGCGTAATATCCAAGGTCGAGATAGCGCGGCAGCTTGTCCGGTTCGGGCGCGATTTCATGATTGTAGAAAACCATCGAGATGCCCGGGTAGGCGCGCAGGCCCTTGCCGCTGGAACAGGACGCCAGGTAAACACCGCTCAAATCCACCGGCAACGCGCCGATGGCGCTGATGGCATCGAGACACAACTTCACGCCGTGTTTGGCGCACAGGGCTTTCAGCGCGTCCACGTCGGCCAGAAGGCCGGTGGACGTTTCGCAATACGCACACCAGAGCCAGGTGATTGACGATTGACGATTGACGATTGACGATTTTCCAGAATGAGCGGACTTACGGCCACGGCTACGAATTTCAGCGAGTTTTTTCTCCACAGCCTTCAAATCCAGTGGCTGGCCCCAATCGGCTGCGAGCGTGTCGAATTTCAGCTTGAACCGCCGGGCATGGTCCACGAGGCGTTCGCCAAATTCGCCGTTGGTCAAAATCAAGCCGCGGCCCTTGAGCAAGGACAGTTGTCCGGCAACGGCGTCGTTGGCCAACGTGCCGGAACCGACAAACAGTTCGACGTGTTTGCTGCGGACGAGTTCGCAAAGGATTTGGCGGGCGGCCTGAAAATCCTTTTTAAAACTTTCGCCCCGATGCGATTCCGGCGCCTGCTCGAACGCGCGGCGCACTTCGCGCCGCACGGCGACCGGGCCGGGCATGAAATTCACTGCGCTGGGATGAAACGAGCGCGCGGGCGATGAGCGCAGGAATTCACGCGCGGTCACCTCGAACGTTTCCAGCGTGACATACATCGGCTGGAATTGCGCGTCGCCGCTGCCGACGAGCGGGCCGAACGGCACGAAACCGAGGTGCTGATACAATCTTTGCTGTCGCGTGGTGCCGGAAATGATGGCGAGGTCGTAGCCTTTTTCGACGCCGTGCTGCCAGAGCAGCGCCAGAATGCCCTGCAACACCTGGCCGCCACGCGCGCCACGGAATTTTTTCTCGATGGCCAGCAGCCGGATTTCGCAAACCGTCCGGCCCGCCGGCAAAAAGGAGTCGAGATTCGGCAATTTCTGGTCGAGCGAAAACGGCCGGTGGCCGCGCACGGCGAGCATTCCGGCGAGTTTCTGGTTGCTCAGGCAAATCAGGTACGCATTTTCGGCGTGGAATTTGTCCACGAGCCGCTGGGTCGGTGACGCCTGATGTTGTGGGATTTCCTCGACGAAGGTCCGGTAATTAAGCCGGTGAATCTGCTCGAATTCCCAGTCCTCGCTCGCGAATTTGAACACCAACGATTCCTGTGCGCTCATAGTTTTGTATGTTCCGGTTTGGACGCTACCTCGCGCCGGGCCAGCAGCGCGGCCATTTCTTCCGCTAAATTGCGCCGGTGCGCAAACAAAATAATTGCCGCCACGATGGTCATCAGGGTCGCCGTCGAACCGGCGCGATGAAACCAGCCGTCCGCCAGCGGCAGGCAGACATAGGCGAACATGGCCGGGAACAAACTTTTGCGCGTAACGGCAAAGCCGGCCAGAAACACAACGAGAATCGTCAACGCGACCCGATAATCGAACATCAGCAACGCTGCGAATGAGGTGGCCACGCCTTTGCCGCCGCGAAAATGCAATTGCGCCGGCCAGACATGCCCGACGACCACGGCCAGCACGGCCAGCGCCATGATCGGTTGGTTGTGATTGGTGGATTCCGCCGCGAACCAGACGGCCAGCGCGCCCTTGGCCATGTCGCCCATGCCGGTGAGCAGGTAGCCGGATCTGCCCAGAACGCGACCGGTATTGCGCGCGCCGACACTGCCGCTTTCGATGTCACGGAGATCCCGGCCGGTGCGGGCGCGGACGAGGTAGTAACCGGTGGCGAAACAGCCGAGCGCGTAAGCGCCCAGCGCGCAACCGGTTGCCCGGAGCCAGTGTGCGGACTGCAATTGTTCGATCCACATCATGCGGGCGCTCGCTTGTTGATAAACCTGCCGGCAGCTTAATGCAAATCGCACCGGGGTGTGAATCAAAAATTTCAATTGCCGCCCTTTTTTTTCGATGTGCCGCCAAGGCTTCGCTTTGTCTCGACAACCCATGAAACATGCGGCAAATTCCCTTCGCCAGGGCCCATGGAATGTGGACTTACGAACCCCGCCAGGGCCGGAAGGCAGCAACGGTAGTCTGCTCGACATCTGCCGTGGTCACCCTGGCATTCGCATTTACGATTTGCGATTGACGATATACGATGGTCAACGGTATTGCCAAACGCGCGTAAATCGTAAATGGTAAATCGTAAATCGCAATGCCCTACGAAGTCATAGCCCGAAAATACCGGCCCCGGCATTTCGCCGAGGTCATCGGCCAGGACCACGTCACGCAGACGCTCGCCAATGCCATCGAACAAAAACGCATCGCGCACGCCTATCTGTTTTGCGGCCCGCGCGGCACCGGCAAGACCACCATCGCCCGCATCTTCGCCAAATGCCTGAATTGCGAAGGCGGCCCGAAAGTCAATTTTGACGACCAAGACCCGCGCTGCATCGAAATCGCCGAGGGCCGGTCGCTCGACGTGCTGGAAATTGACGGCGCGAGCAACAACGGCGTCGAACAGGTGCGCGAGCTGCGCGAAACCTGCAAATACGCGCCGGCCAATTCCAAGTTCAAGCTCTACATCATTGACGAAGTCCACATGCTCTCGACGGCGGCGTTCAATGCGTTGCTCAAGACGCTGGAAGAGCCGCCGGCGCACGTGAAATTCATGTTTGCGACCACCGACCCGGAAAAGGTTCTGCCGACTATTCTTTCACGCTGCCAGCGGTTCGATTTGCGCCGGATTCCGAACGCGCTCATCACCAAACACCTCGCGCACATTGCAAAAAAGGAAAAGGTGAAGATTGACGAGGCCGCGCTGCACGCCATTGCCCGCGGCGCGGATGGCGCCATGCGCGACGCCGAATCCACCCTCGACCAGCTTATCAGTTTTTGCGGCGAAAAAATCGAGGAGGCGGACGTGTTGACGATGTTCGGCCTCGCCGCCCAAAGCCAGGTGTGGGGCCTGAGCCAGGCCGTGCTTGCCGGTGAAATTCAACAAGCGCTGGCCGGGTTGAATGAACTGGCGCAAAACGGCAAAGACCTCGGCCGGTTGCTTTCGGATCTGCTGAACCATTTCCGCAACCTGCTCATCTTCCAGGTCTCGCGCGGGGACTTGAATCTGCTCGAAGCCTCCGAAACCGAGGTGGCCGCGCTCAAAGAACAAACTCCACTGGCCAACACCGAATCCCTCACGCGCATTCTTGAAGTGCTCGCCGATTCCGAATTGCGCCTGCGCGATGCCGCGTCCAAACGCATCCTGCTCGAAGTGGCCCTGCTCAAGGCCATCGAGGCCCGCCAGGCCATCAGCCTCGATTCGGTTTTGAAGCAATTGAACTCGTTGCGCGGCGGGCAGGGTGGAACAGGCTTCCAGCCTGTTTCTCCAACCGCAAATTCTCCCGTCAACGCCCCCGCGCCCAAACCAGCGCCCAAATCCCACGCGGCCCATCAGGAAGCTGCCGTTGCGCCCGCCCCGCCGGTCGCGGCCGTCCCGGTTTCCGCCGACCTGGCCGGGTTATGGGCAAGACTGGTGGAGACCGTTGGCCGCGTCAGCCCGTTCACGCGCAGTTATCTCGTGGACGCAAATCCGGTTTCGTTTGAAAAAAATATCCTGACCATCGGCTTCGACCCTGAATTCGAGGACCATCTCGGTCTCGTGGACAACGCGCGCAATCATACGTTGCTCCAGACCAAGCTCGCTGAACTTGGCCATGCGAACGCGCAGATCAAATTTATCAAAACCGAAGCTCCCGCGATAGCCGTGAAGCCTGGCGAAGGTGTTGGCGTTCAAGCTTCGGCCCGCCCGGATGACGTGCTCAAGCATGAACACCAACAAACCAAACCGGTTGCGACCGCGGCTTCGGCGGCAAAAGCCAGACCGGCCCCCGTGGCCTTCAACAAGGATGATTTCAAAAACGACCCGTTGATTCAAAAGGCGCTGGAAATTTTCAAAGGCCAGATCGTCGAAGTCCGCGCCTGATTTTCCCTCAACCTTCAACCCTCAACTCTCAACCTCTGACAATGTCCAGCATTGGAAAATTGATGAAACAGGCTGCGCGGATGCAGCAGCAAATGGAACAGGTCCAGGCGCAACTCGCCGCGCGCACCGTCGAGGCCACCAGCGGCGGCGGCGCGGTAAAGATCACGGCCAGGTGCGACGGCACCATCGCGTCCATCAAAATTGACCCGCAGGCGCTGAATCCGTCCGACGCGCAGTTGCTCGAGGACATGATTCTGACCGCGGCGAACCAGGCGCTGGGGCAGGCCAAGGAAATTTACAACGCCGAGATGGGCAAGGTCACGGCCGGATTGAATTTGCCGGGGCTTATGTGAAATAACGAATGACCAAATCCGAATGACTAGAGAATGCCGGATGCCCAAACCCAAAATCCCCGAGGCCGCTGCCGGGAATTCGTTATTATGGCTTAGTGCTTCCTTCGTCATCAGAGCTTAGTCATTCGTCATTCCATGTCTGTTCTTCCCGATTCCATCTCCGCCTTGATTGCCGCCTTGAACAAACTGCCCGGCGTGGGGCCGCGTTCCGCCGAGCGCATTGCCCTGTATCTTGTGCAGGCAGATTCAGCGACGGTGAAACAGCTCGCCGATATGATGGTTCATGCCCGCGAAAAAATTCATTTTTGCACGACCTGCGGCGCGTTGACCGAGAAATCTCCCTGCGCCATTTGCGCGGACGCCCGGCGCGATGCGTCGCTCGTGTGCATGGTCGAGCGCGCGGTGGACATTTTAAGCATTGAAAAATCCGGCACGTATCGCGGCAAGTTTCACGTGTTGGGCGGGAAAATCTCTCCGCTCGACGGCGTGGAACCGGAGGACCTGCGAATTGGCGAGCTGGAAAAGCGCCTGAAGCAGGAGCCTATCAGGGAAATCGTCATTGCGCTGGGCACGGACGTGGAAGGCGACGCCACGAGCCATTACCTCGCCAAGCGGCTGGCCCGCAAAGGACTGAAGATTTCGCGCATCGCCTATGGTTTGCCCGCCGGCAGCGGGCTGGAATTCGCCGACGAACTGACACTGAGCCGCGCGCTGGAAGGACGAAGAGAAATGTCGTGAAAATACACAATGACTTTTGTTGAATTGCTTCCATTTTTTATCGCAGTTGGTGTCGCGGTTGTATCGGGACTCGTGTTGACAAAACAAACTGGCTTCTCCGGCGTAACTGCTGGAATCATTGCGCTGACTTTTGGAATCATTGCTTTCGTGTCATATCGGCCCGCTTTAGGAAAGCTGTGTTCATGGCTGGAGCGTAAAAGAACCAAACAGGAAAAGCAGGAACGAGCAACCCGGATTTACCAGCATTTTGATCCCGCAAACGGTTACCCTGTGGGAAATGATCTCTATTACGAATGCCTTACTTGTGGAAACGTAATTCCGTCAACGTCGAAAAAGAATGTCAGATGTGCGTGTCGAAATGTTGCCATTGATGCTGCTGCTGGTCGTCTGACCGTCCAAAGCAACGAAAAAATCAAACTCTTTTCTCATTCATAATGTTGTGAATTTCGTTGGCAAGCCAAGCTATTGGGAAATGCTATGAACACGGCGGTTGTCTTCGATCTCGGCAAGGTTTTGGTGGATTTCGATTACTCGATTGCCGCCCGCAGAATCGCCGCCCGCAGTTCGATGCCCATCGAGGCGATAGACGGCTTCATCGGAGCTTCTGACATCACCGTCAAATACGAACTCGGCCTGGTTACCCGCCGGGAATTTTTCGAGCGGGCGCGGCAGGCCATCGGATTTGGCGGCACCTTCGAGGAGTTCGGCGAATTTTTCGCGGACATTTTCACGGAGATTCCGCCAATGATCGCCCTGCACGCCGAATTGCGCGCGCGCGGCGTCCCGACCTACATTTTCTCGAACACCAACGACCTGGCCGTCGAACACGTCCGCCGGAACTTCCCATTTTTCAAAAATTTCGACGGCTACATTTATTCCTATGAAATAGGTGCGATGAAGCCCGACGCCAGAATTTACGAAGCGTTGGAAAGACTGGCCGGGCGGCGGGGGGCGGAGATTGTGTATTTAGATGACCGGCCGGAAAACATCGCCGGAGGCGCGGCGCGCGGCTGGCAGGCGATCTTGCACGAGACGCCTGCAAAATCCCGCGCCGCGGTGGAGAAATGTTTATTGTAGTGTCGGCGCTGTGCGCCGATTTAATTGAGCCGCAGGCTCGACGCCGCAGCCAATTAAATTGAGCGTGGCTTGGCCGGCTTGACCGGTTTGAGGCCGACTTCGTGGGCGATGTCGTCGAATTCCTCGTGGCTGACATTTTCAAGCTGTTTGCCACGTGCCTTGAGCTTTTCGTTGATCTTGACGGCTTTTTCAGTCATCACCGCGTGCGTTTCTTCGGTGCCGCCGACGAGCGCAAAATTCGGGCCGGTGGTCAGCCGTTTATTCCCATCGGAATCCAGGCCGACACCCAGCATCAGCGCTTTGCGTTTCTTTTTACCACCGTTGCCCGCCATGAATGCAGGCTAAAGGCGGTTCAACGTCCGGTCAAGTCATGGAGACGTCCACGGCCGGGAAAGCCGGTCGCTCAGCAGTGTGGCTGCGCCAGCTTTAGAATTGCGCTTTTTCATTTTAAAGATTTACTTGCGCACAGGCCATGTTACCACGCATATCCAACGCCATCCGTCCGGCAATCGTTGTCGCATGTCTTTTGGGCCTGTGCGCGCAACTGTCTGGCCGCGCGCAGACGGCGACCAATTTGTGGAGATTCCCCCTGCCCTTCCAGGAATTTTACCGGGAAGCCACCTCGTCCGCGGCCATTGCTCCCGACGGCACAATTTATCAGGCGTCGTTTCAGGGCATCTTGTTCGCCGTTACGCCGCAAGGCGCGGCGAAATGGAAATTCGAGGCGGGCCGGGAAATCAAATCATCACCGGCGATTGCCGACGACGGCACGATTTACTTCGGCTCGCGCGACCGGAAATTTTACGCCGTTTCGCCGGCCGGCAGAATCAGATGGACTTTCGCGACCGGCGCGTGGGTGGATTCCTCGCCGGCCATTGGCGCGGATGGCACGATTTACTTCGGGTCGTGGGACAACAATTTCTATGCGCTGAAGCCGGACGGCGCGCCAAAGTGGGTCTTCGCGACGAGCAACATTGTCGTTTCCTCGCCGGCCATTGGCACCGACGGCACGATTTACTTCGGCTCGCACGACAAAAAGTTTTACGCGCTGAAGCGGGACGGAATGGTCCGCTGGGCATTTTTGACCGGCGGCGAAATCATTTCTTCGCCCGCCATCGCCGCCGATGGCACGATCTATTTCACTTCCATGGATGGTAATCTTTATGCGCTGCACCCGGACGGGACGGAACGCTGGCGCCTGCATACCGGCGGCGCGACCGAATCATCGCCGGTGCTCGACGAAGATGGTAACATTTATCTGGTGGTGAATGCATGTCTAATTTCCTTCGACAAGGACGGGAAACAGACATGGTCGCGGTGTTCGGATCACAACGTGGACCAGACACCCGTCGTCGCCGCGGACGGGCTGATTTATTTTCCGGCGCCCTGGATCAGTTTGCGGGCCCTCAAACGGGACGGGGCTGAAGCGTGGTATGTTAAGACGGCGCTGGATCTCTCGACTTCGCCGGTCATTGGCAGTGGCGGCATGGTTTACGCCTGTGATGGCGAAGCATTGTATGCCATCCTGCCGCCGGGCAATCCGGCGCCGCTGGCCAAAAGTTCGTGGCCGATGTTCCGGGCCAACCCGCGGCATACCGGCCGCGTGCAGAATGTGAATTGACCCGGCGGTGGAGAGTTTTCACAGCCGCTCGCGTCCGCCAAAACCCGCGTCGAGGTCGTGCCAAAATTCGATGTCGTCCTCCTCCTGTTCCCAGCAGAGAAAGGCCTCTTTGCCGCCGATGATGGCCGGAAAATCCACCAGTCCGCGCGACAAATCCTTGATAAAAATCCGGCGGCGCTGGAATTCGGCGAGCACGCCCTGCATGTCCGCCAGCGTGCGGATCCAATTGTTGACCGTTTCACCGCCCACGTCATTGCCCTGCCCCGTCAGGCCGCTCAAGCGTTTATCGAAACGGTCCAAGTCCTGCCGCAACCGGTTGAGCTGTTCCAGCCATTGGCGGATTTGCGGCAACAGCGCGCGCGCCTCGTCGCGAGTGTAGTGTTTGTCAAAACGATTTTCCATCGGCGAAAAAATTGCCGGGCCTCAAGAACAAAACCCCGCCCCGCGCCTGCCCAAACGCAGGCGCGCCAGCGGGCGAATGAACACGCCGGGCAGATTACTTCTGCCAGGTGCGCTTCTTGTGCCGATGCAGACGCAGCTTCTTGCGCCGTTTATGCCGGTTGATTTTTGCCTTGCGGCGTTTTTTGAGTGAACCCATGCGCGGATGGGATAAGCGAAAATGAGCAGAAAGCCAACTTGAATTTTTGCCCGGACATCTGCCGCCCAACCTGCTCCGTGCGCAATCCGCCCTTAGCCGGAACGATGCAGTTGACGGACGATACCGCCGAGCGGGTAGCTGCGACGCCCTCGTCGCAGAGCATGTGGCGACGCCTCGTCGCCAGAACCGTCAGCCCCACCAAACGGCGCGCCGGTTTTTCGCGCGACGCGGGCGTCGCGCGCACATTCTGCGACGGGGCGTCGCAGCTACGCGTTCCGGCAACTGCATCGTTCCGGCTTAGTCCGGCGCGAAGGTCCAGCCGATGCTGTCAAACACGTCGAAAACGACGCAGGCAAAATCCGCGTCATAATCCATTTCCTCCGGCATGGTGGCGGTCAGAGGATGTCCGGACGCGTTCACGGTGAAAACGAGATTGGATTTACGGCCCTGAAAAACAATCCGCACCTCCGCGTCGTGACGTTCGGCCTCGCAGGGCAGGCCCGCGTCGGCGAATCGCCTGCAAATTTCCGCAACCGTGACCGTTGAAGGGTATTGCTGGGCCTCGGCAAAAAAATTGTCTTCGATTATCATTACGTCACCGTCGTTGAGGAAAAGGAAGCAAAAATAATGCCGCCCAACCCGCAAAAAATCGCCGGGAATTGCCGCGGGTTTGAATCGCGCCGGCGTCCGGGACGCGTCACAACGCCGATGATTACGCGAATCGCCCCGGCTTCGCAGCGACCGATCCCAGATGATTCGCCGCGTCGGCCACGCCGGCCACGACTTCCTCGCGGGTCTGCAAATCGCGGACCCGGACGTAGTCATCGGTTTCCAGTCGCACGGTATGAGACACCTTCAATTCCTGGGCGCGTTTGAATTGTTTGTCCGATTTGGCGGGCGTGAGCGGATATTCCACGGCGTATCCGGCGGCGCGCAAATCCTGGACCAGTTTCAACGATTGCGGGCGGAGATTTTCGTCTTCGATTAAAACGAAAACATCCGTGGTGGCATCGAACTTCGGCAGGAGTCCGCGCGCCTTGAGCAGTTCCAGCAGCACGACGTCGCCCATGCCGAAGCCGAGCGCGGGCAAATCCACCTTGCCGCCGCTGACGAGCTTGACCAGGTTGTCATAACGTCCGCCGCCGGCGATGGCACGAAATTCGCCTTTGGCGTCGAAGGCTTCAAACACCACGCCGGTATAATAAGCCAGCCCGCGGATGACGTGGTAATCCACCTTCACAAAATCGCGCAGGCCGCGCGCGGCCAGATTGTCCAGAATGCTTTGCAGCTCCACCGTCGGTTTGCCCGACTTGATAAACCGGTTGACCGCCTCGAGCGAGAAACCGAGCGAGGACAATTTGTTCTCGTTCTCGGCCGGCGGGTTGCGCTCCAGCTTGTCAATTGCCTGGTAAAACTGGTATTCGTTTTCAGTTCCGCCCTCCGCCCTCCGCACTTCGCGCTGATAAAACTCCTGCCATGCGTTCCGGCTGCTCAGACGAATGACAAAATCCTTCCCGGTCAAACCGAAGGAGCGCAGCGTGTCAATGAGCAGCGCAATCAACTCCGCGTCCGCCGCCGGATGAGTTTCGCCGATGAGATCGGCGTTGAACTGGAAATGCTCGCGCAACCGGCCTTTCTGCTGGCGTTCGTAGCGGAACAGTTGCGGGATGGCGAACCATTTGACGGGCTTTTTGTAATTGCGTTCGTGCGCGGCGATCATGCGCGCGAGCGTCGGCGTCATTTCCGGCCGCAACGCGATGGCGCGGCCGCCCTTGTCGGTAAAGTTGTAAAGCTGGCCGACGATTTCATCACCGCTTTTGGTGGTGAATAATTCGAGCGATTCCAGCGGGGGACCGTCGTATTCGCGAAAGCCGTAACGCCGGGCGGTCTCGCGCCACCGACCGAAGATGAACTGGCGGGCATCAGCGCTCCCCACATCGGAGTGCGGCAACGGTTCGGGATAAAAATCGCGGAATCCGGGCAATCGTTCCATGCCCGGAGAATAGGGAAACCGTTTCGATTAGGAAAACAGGAAATGAGAATTGGTTTTCCGACCGATGCAGCGGCCGGCGATTTTTTCAGGCTGCGCCATCCCTATTGCCGCAGACGGAAAAAACCGGCAGGCAGATTTAGCGGCTGGGGTACGACGAGATAGTTGCCCAGGACGTTCGATACGGCGTTCACCGGCGTCCAGGAAACGGGAACGAGGCCGGGACTGAATTCGATTATGCTGTTGGAAGCCCAATTGGGATAGACCAGCATGAGGTTGGTGCCGTAGGGCACGCCGTAGAGCGTCAGGACGTTAGTCGCGGGTACCGGATTGATGCTGGCGGGGAGTGTGAACGGCGGCAGGTTGGTCGCGGGCGTCGAATTGGTCGGCGGGCTGACCCAGATGGTGACGTTGGTGGAATAGTTCGCCGTCGGCGTGACCGAACCGGTTTCGACATGGCCGGCCAACCGGCGTAAAAATTGCGGATCGCCGTCGGCTGTCACGATGAGGTCATACCAGCCGCCATTGTTGGTGATGGCAAAAAAGACGTTGGTGCCGAGGCTGCCGGCCGGAACATTGTTGGTCCACGTTCCGCTCAAACCGCAGCCATCGGCAATGGTGAAGTTGACGCCGGTCGCAGTTGAATTTTGCAGGGTCAATGTGATACTGCCCGCGTTGCCGTCAATGGCCGAGGTCACTTCCAGTTGGTTGCAATCCAGGTTGACCGCGCCTGCAAACCGGCGCAGAAAACCGTTTGGACCGTAGCAGGAGAAATCATAGAAGCCACCGATGTTGGTGGCGACCGTAAAGGAATCGTTTACGGAACCAGGCGCTGCGACGTCATATTGCCACGGACCGTCCGTCCGCCCGGCGTTGGCGTAAATCGCAAAATGGCCGGACGCGACCCCGGCATTGCTCAAGGTAATGTTGAACCGTAGCGCGCCGCAATCAGTTGAACCGCTGGCATTGGGCTGATACGGCAGCGGCATGGACAATCGGGTGCCCGGCTCTTGGAC
>DATNHI010000015.1:0-1485 GCA_035605035.1 Verrucomicrobiia bacterium | reverse complement strand
GTCGTCCGAGGTTCGCGGCAGCGAGAAGCCGGCTGTTCGAAGCCTGGTGGAATCCATTCTCGATTGCGGAACGTCGCCCGGCCAGCCGGCAACGGTGGTGCCATAGGAAATTATTGTCCGGCCTTTGAAACCCAGCTGGTCAACCAGCTCATTGGCGATGAAGCGCACGGACGTGGCGGCATCGGGCGCAACATTGAGAACATCAAATCCGGATTGCTCCAGCTTGGCGCAGAGCTTTGCGCCAAAAATCAGCGCGTCCACCAGGTCGCGCACATAGACATAAGGCTTGGCCTGATAACCGTTGCCGAGCACCTTCAATGTTCGCGGATTTTTCGCCAGTTGCCGGATAAAATCGTATATGACGCCGTGCGTGGTGCGCTCCCCGACGATGTTGCCAAATCTGAAAATAATGCCGCGCAATCCGAACGTGCTGCAAAAGGCCGTGATGAGCGCCTCGGAGGCAACCTTGCCCGCACCGTAAAGACTCACCGGCAGGCACGGGCCCAAGGCTTCGTGCGTCACGGTCGTGCCCACGTCGCCATAAACCGTGCCCGAACTGGAGAAGACAATTCGCGGCACTTTGTTGCGGCGCATGGCTTCCAGGACATTGTAGGTGACGATGGTTTCCTGTTCGAGGTCCAGCCGGGTATTGTCGAGGCCCCAGCGGGCATCGGGATTGGCGGCCAGATGGAAGACCTGGTTGACGCCCCGGAAACGCGGCACGGCTCTGTTGAGGTCCAATAGATCAAGCTTGCAAATTTTGAGCCGGGAATCTTTGGCGTGCTGGGCCAGATGCTCGCGCCGGCCGGAGGAAAAATTCTCAAGAACCCTGACTTCCTTGGCGGCCGGGTCGGCCAGCAAGGCGTCAACCAGGTGTGAGCCAATAAAACCGGCGCCGCCGGTAACCAGATAGGTTGTTTTTCTTTTTGTCTTCAGGCCGCGAACAACATGCTACGAAAGAGCGTTTTTTTATCAAACCAAAACCAACTGCTCGTATTCCGGCACAATAACCTCGGCGTTGGGTTTCAGCCGGCGGAGCGTTTCAGCATGGGCCAGGCATTGCGATTCCTCGCCGTGGACGCAGAAAATTCGCCGGAGGTTGCCGGTGATTTTCTGGACGTAGCCTTTCAATTCGTTTTTGTCCGCGTGGCCGGAGTAGGTGTCCAGGGAAACCACTTTCGCCCGGACGTCGTACGCCTCGCCGAAAATGTTCACCGGTGTTTTGCCGGCGGTGATCTGGTTGCCCAACGTGCCTTCGGCGCAATAACCGATGAAGAGCAGCAGGTTTTTATTGTCGCCGATGTTGTTCTTCAAATGATGCCGGATGCGTCCGGCTTCGGCCATGCCCGAGGCGCTGATGATGACCATCGGTTCATGGCGGTCGTTGAGCTTCTTGGATTCCTCGGCGTCGCTGATGTAGGTGAGGTTGCCCATGCCGAACGGATTGTCACCGTCGCAGAGCGTGGCGGAAAGGTCTGGACGAAG
>DATNHI010000014.1:0-15125 GCA_035605035.1 Verrucomicrobiia bacterium | reverse complement strand
CTTTTTTGAGGCAACCGGTCCGTTCCGGCCTCACTCTTCGGTAACACCCATTTTTGATGCACGGCGTGGCGCAGTCGCTTGCTTTCAACCGGCATTAACCGCGGATTACGGGTATGACACGAATTTAGCCCCACACCCGAAACCCCCAGCGCGCTCCGCGCTTTTCCATTGCAATTCCTGTTTTCCGTCCTACGATGCCGTCAATCCGTATGGCGACGGGAAAAAATCAGAAGCAGGCTTCTGGCGGCCCGCACGTCGGCTTCGTAGCCGGTCTCGTAGAATGAGCGATTATGTCCCTTGAAACCACACTCACCGACATCATCGCGCGCCTGCGCCAAGGCAGGTTTCCCAACGAACAGGCCATCTCTCAAGGCATAGTCTTGCGCGTGCTGCAGGAGTTGGGCTGGGACATCTACGACACGACCTCCGTTTGGCCCGAATTCCAGACCGGTGAAGGCCGCGCTGACTTCGCCCTGTGCCATCCACCCTCCAAGCCCGCCGATTTCATCGAAGTCAAACCGCCCGGCAAGGCCGAGGACGGCGTTCGCCAAGCCCTCGAATACGCCTTCCATACCGGCGTGCCGTTCATAGTCCTGACCGACGGCAAGACTTGGAGCTTCTACCTGCCTGCGGAACAAGGCAGCTGCGAAGACCGGCGCGTGTACAAGCTTGATCTCTTTGAACGCCCGCCCGCCGATGCCGCCGAAACGCTGCGCCGCTATTTGGCCCGTGAACGGGTCGAGTCCGGTGAAGCCCTCGAAGCCGCCCGTAAAGAATACCGCAGCCGTAATCGCCGCACCCAAGCCTGCGCCGCCATCCCCGAAGCGTGGCGCGAACTGGTCGAAAAGGGGAATGAAGATTTGGTGGACATGCTCGCCAGCGCCGTCGAATCCAAGGCTGGCGTCCGCCCTGACGACAACGATGTCGCCGAGTTCCTTGCTGGCCTCGGTCGACCGGTCATCGTCGAAACATCGCGCGACAAGGCCGTCACGCAAACCAACCCGGCAATCCATCGTCCCGCCGCGCCCCGGGCCGGTGGTGAATCAACCCGCCATGGCAAACTCATCCTTCGCGGCAAAGCATACCCGTACCACAACGCCAAGGACGCGATGGTCATTGTCCTAAGCGAACTTGCCAAGGGCGATCCGACTTTCCTTGAACGCTGCTCCCAGCACCCCGACGCCCAAGGCCGCAAACGTCGCTATATCGCCCGTACGCCGGAAGAACTTTATCCCGACCGCCCCGACCTTCGAGATTGCCGTGCAGCTTTGCCGGGTGGTTGGCTCGTTGCGACCAATCTCAACAACGTACTCAAGAAAACCATCATCCGACTCGCCACCGAAGTTGCCGGGCTGGCCTTCGGCAAGGATGTGATTGTGGAGTTTTGAGATCATGAGTTTTCTGATATGACTCCTGATGAATTTCGGCAGCTACTGGTAGAGCAGACTGATTTGCAAATGCTCGGGCCATGCTTGCACGATGACATTACGCCTTTTGTCTTTGAGCCCAAACCGGACACTTGGAACGCGTTTCGCGATGAGCTTGCGGTGCAACTCGGAGTCGCACGAGGCGACGTCAGGGTTGTTGGCAGTGGCCGATTGGGATTCAGCATGAAGCCGCAAGGGAACTTGGTAGGCTTTAAAGACAAGTCCGATATTGACGTAGTTATTGTCAATGCCGACATTTTTGACCATCTATGGTTCTCGCTGCTTGATGCCGCCTATCCGAGACGGCCATTCACCGATGCCAATAGGCTGGGAGGGTGGTTAAGAGACAGGAGCAGCGAGGTATACACCGGATGGATAACACCGTTGGAGATTCGATTGGATTCGAAAATTTACGGGCCAAAGGCTAAACCGGTGTTGGAGTTTAACGTGCGCTGGTTCAACACTTTAAAGCAAGTCTCACGTCATCCTCCGCGAAGGCATGAAGATGTCGAAGGCCGCCTCTACAGAACTTGGCGGCATGCGGAGTTGTACCATTTGCATAGTTTGGCAGTCTTACGGAAATCGTTACTTGAATGATAAGGAAAAAACAATGAAACACGCATCTCATCCCCAGTCCATCGCATGGTTCCAAACACATTATAAGAGTGGCCACCTTGAAATTCGCCCGCCATTCCAGCGTAAACCCGTCTGGACTAGCAAGGAAAGATGCGCACTCATTGAATCCATCCTGATGGACATCCCGATTCCAGAGGTCTATGTGCAAGTGACGGTGGCAGATGACGGAGAAGAGCAATTTGGAGTGGTTGACGGGCAGCAGAGATTGAGAACGATCTTGCAGTTCATAGGCGTTGAGCGCACAGAAGACCAACTCGGCGAAGACAACAATGACTTTAGTCTGGACACACTTCCAGAGGCGTCCGTTCACAGAGATAAGACCTTCGCAGATGTCACCGGCAATGCCCGAAAAAGCTTTTTTCAGTATGAAATCTGCGTCAGGTATCTCTACACTGACAGTCTCAAGGAAGTTGAAGATGTATTCAAGCGACTTAACAAGTTCGCGATGCCGCTAAAATCGCAGGAGTTGCGGAATGCAACATTTCACGGTGCATTCGCAAAGTTTTCTGAAGACCTGGCCGACGATGAGTATTGGGCAGTGAACCGGATCGTAACTCCGGCTGCGATTCGGCGAATGTCCGACATCGAGATGATGAGTGATCTTTTGATTGGGCTATTGCACGGGCCACAGGGCGGGTCCGCCAAAATCATCAACGGCTATTACGAACAATACGAGCAATATGAGGACGAATTCCCAGAGCAGAACAGAATCAAGCGCGTCTTCTCGAAGACACTGAACACAATCAAGAGCCTATTTCCTGACATTGCAGATGTTTCCCGGTGGGGCAATCGCGCCGATTTTTACAGCTTGTTTGTAGCGTTGGGCGGCCTTCTTCGAAATCATGATCTGCCGGCAAAGTCTGAAAAGCAACTCCGCCAGGCGCTTTTAGCCTTGGCGATAGGAGTCGACCGGCGACTAAAAGATCCCAGTGCTAAGACCATCAAAGCCGCACAAATTTACGCTCGTGCTATCGAAAAAGCATCTAACGATAAGGCGAGACGCGCAGACCGGCACGAGGTACTGGTCGGAATAATCGATGAGTTTCTCATCGAGAAGGAAAATGAGCCGCGGGTTAAAGGCAATACGGGATAGAATCTCACTGTCTGCGCGTGCGGTAACGAGCATGTGGTTCTGCCAAGGCCATTGTGAGCTGGCTTTCCTCGACAGCTTCTTGCGGATAATCGCTCAAATCGAATTCAAGCTCATCGCCTTCAAAGCCCGGGTAGAGCGCGGCGAGTTTCGGAATGGCAGTCCCGGCGAGGCCGAAATATTCCTTGTCAATTTCAATTCCAACTGACCGGTAGCCGATCGCTTCAGCAGCGGCGATGGCTGAACCGGAGCCCATAAATGGGTCGAGCACCACGCCTTCGCCCAAGGGCAGCAGGGCGCGCACGATGATGCGCATGAAATGCTGTGGTTTCAGGCACGGATGATCGGAAATGGCTTCCTCACGCTTGGGAGTTCGACCGCTGGGAACGACTTCGGGAAATGGTTTATCGGCAGAGAGGCGCCGCAAGCCGCCGGTCTTCCATTTTCGGAGGTTCTCCGCCACGGTTTTTTCGCCGAGTGGTTTGCGGAACAGCATCCACGGTTCGTAAGCGCCCTTGGGCGTCACGCAAACCTCCGGGAATTCTTTTTCGGCATTCTTGGGACGGTCACCGCCACGAAAGCCAAAATACAGCCGCATGACGGCCGGGCGGACCTCATAGCCGACTTCAGCCATTGCTCCCTGCACATGATGTTGCAGAATGGGATGCCCGGCAACGCACACATGCGCGCCCGGAACGAGCGCATCAAATAGAATTGTTCCCCAATCGCGAAAGAATGCCCGTAGTTTCTGCTTCTCCTCGTCGGTCAGCACGGTGAATCGAGGCAAGGGATCGCGCCTGTGTCCGCCGATAGCGGGAGGAAGCCGCCAGACACCGCCGCGTCCATTGCGCAGCTTGGACAATTCCTTCTCCGAGAATTCAATTAGCCCATAAGGCGGGTCAGTGCAGACAGCGTGAATGGTCTGTGGCGGGCAGCCCCGCAGCCAATCAAAGCAATCCGCGAGGTGAATCTCGTATTTTTTCATCGCGCGCAATTTTCAACTATAGTCGAAAGACAATCAAGCCCATTCCTGTTATCAACTATAAACGAAATGGATGCCAGGACCGTCATCGGCAATTTCGTCCGCCGTCTGCGCGAGCAAAAGAAATTAACGCAGGACGAACTGGCTTCGCGCACCGGCATCACTTACCAGTATTTATCCGGTTTGGAGAACGGACGCGAGAATTTTTCCATCGGCATCCTCGAATCGCTTGCCAAGGCGTTAAATTGTCCGCTCCCACAACTTGTGGCCGGCGCATTCGTCAGTCCATCGGTAATTTCACCGGCCAAGGCTAATCCCGATTTTTTCCGTCCAGAGGTGCCGTTACCACCCGGACTCAAGGTTGCTCATATGCAACGCGCAATAGACGAGACGCAACGGATTGTCTCACTGATTAACGCGAATCTCCTGGCCAGCGGCGCGAAACCGTTGCCCGAATATATCCAAGGCAACAACTTCAGCGGGTTGGTTTCCAACATTCTCTGCGATGCGATTCACGAGAACTCGCCGTACAAACATAACTCCGACCAGGCGTACCCAGACTTGATCAATCCCAAGGTTTTCGTGAAAGGCAAGCCGATTGGCTTGGAGGTCAAGTCAACCATTCAAGTCGGCAAGGGCGGAGAAAGCCACAACGGACATTCTGGTTGGCATCTCGTGGCGTGTTTTGCGATTGATCAAAAGACGGGCAACATTCGTTTCGTGCATGTCATGCTGGCCGTGGTCAATGGTCACAATCAGCCTGAGCCGGATTGGGTTTACGTGGGCAGCAAAGTGAACGTTGACACCGGCAGTCGCCGAACCGAGACATACAACACCACTTTGATCGGCACGACGAAACTTCGGGACGGTTCGATTTACCTTGATCCCGTCGCAATCAACTTCAAACGCTGGCGACAGAGTCGCCGCGGCCCAATGCCACCTTTCTCGATATTTGCCCAAACATGATGGGATGAGACGCGCGGCGGTGGAGAAGGCACGGTCGCCCAGCGGAAACCACCGGCGCGCAGGTGCCATCACAATGCGGCTAACAGCACTTTGAGACCTGCGCGTGAAACTTTGACGTCGTCCTCGGACGGCCCTCCGCTAAACGCAGCAATAAACAGCCCGGATTTCCCCCGGGCAACCACGCCGCCTTTCCAGCCGGTCTCGCCAGCCATCGGTGGGCGTATCTGGCTGCCACTGTCCTTTTGCGTGGACGCCATTTCTGCGGCCTTGGTGTAGGCGATGGCCAGGAAGTTACTCCCGGCCGGACTCTTCGAAGACGGCGCGGCGATCAGATGGCCCACCACCAACATTTTCGAGGACCACGATTTGACGGTGCGGCCTTGGCTGCAGGCCACCACGGCGACGCCTTTGATGTTGAGTTCTTCCGCGCGTTTCTTCATCGCCAGCAGCGCTTTGTCCGCGACGGCACCGAAATCGTTGATTGCCCTGTAAATCATATCAAACAAATGGAATCTGAAAACCGCGTCAAAGCTGACGGGTAAGAAGGGCCCAGTCAACTGCTTTGGTTTTGTGGTCTGGCGTTAAGTGGCCGCCGCCGGGGCAGGTTCCGCCCTGGCCACCGGCACCGATGCTGGCAGATGACTTTTGATCAGGTTCATCACGACCTTGACGGCCAGTTCGATTGGCAGGAAAGGCTTGGCAATGAGATCATCGCCACCGCTCAACACGCCCTTGGCGCGGCTTTCAAAATCGCTGTGAATGGTCACGTAAATGACCGGCGTTTTGGCGTAGCCAGGGAGAGCGCGCAGCCGCCGGCAAAAATCAAAACCGTTTATATCCGGCATTTCAATGTCGAGCAGAACCAGGTCATAACGGGTTTCCGCCAGCAGCTTCAACGCGGCCAGTGGATTTTCCACGGCGGAAGTCTGGAGATGCGCCCGGCGGAGCGCGAAGATGGCAGCGCGGTTGGTGACCGCGTCGTCATCCACCACCAGGACCCGGCTGGCCAACGGTTCGTCAACTGAGGTATCGTGCACCGTGGCAAAAAGGACTCCCACATAGTCCAAGGTCATCGCGATCGTGCGCAGATTGGACGGAGTGATAAGGTCCGGTGTCCGCTCGAGTTCAAACAGCAGGGCTTCGAATACGCCGCTGAGCAGCGCGATGTGCTCGCAACGCGCCAGGCTGGTGATGGCGGTGACCTCATGCACCTTGCGATAAAAGGCATCCAGCCGCGCTGCGCGCGCAGCCAGGTCCGGGCTTTTTCGGAAAGCCTGGTAGAGATCGCGCAAGGCGGCCATCGTGGCCGATGCGTCCCTCAAAAAATCGTGGCGGGCCTTGTCGCTGGAGATTAGTTCGGCGGCTTCCAGTTTGCGCTCCGTCCGCTGTGACTCACCGGCCGCCAGCGCAGGGGATTTCGCCACCGCGCCTGTGTCCCTGGACAGCAGCTCGTTTGCGATGGCGATCAGTTTGGCGGGAGTGCATTCGGCCTTGATGACCGTCTTTTGAACGCCGATTTCGACGGCGGCTTGTGCCAGTTCATCCAGGAAGGCATTGGTGAAGATGGCTACCGGGATGGAGCTCAAGCCCGGTTGTGCGCGGATGAATTTCAGGACATCCACCCCCGAAAGCTTCGGCATGATCATGTCCAACACCACGAGGTCGGGCCGGTCGGCCTGCAACGCCTCCAGCGCCTTTTGGCCATCCGCGGCGGTGGCGACGGCGAAACCGGATTGGGCCAGCTTTTTGCCGTAAACCGCCCGGATCACCGCATCATCATCCACCAGCAGAATTTTCTTTGGCGGCGGTTTGGCTGGTGTAGTCGCTCTGGCCGGGGAGACGGTTTGTGTTTTCTTCTGCGGCGCTTTCGGCCGTGCGGTCGTTCGTGATTTTTTCATGGTCGGTTCAGGGCACGTTGAACTTCGAATTGGGGAAAACTAACATGGCGGCTCCAAGGGAGAAAGCAAAAGAAATCAGTGAAAGCAAGTAGCTATCAATAAAGTAATTATGCAGCACGTTTGAAGCCGGCGGAAGATGCCAGAAACCAAAAGCTGAATACGAACATCCAACCTGAGTCGCCGCGTAAAAGTGAGAGGCCCCGCATCAGGGCGATGATTTGCACCTCCGCCAGGAACACCTGCGCCGGCCGGCAGCTTTTGATCAGCCCATAGCAGCTTTGGCGGTGAGTTCGTGGCGCCCTGCCCGGCCAGGTTGGACCGCGCCGGCACACGGCCGAACGATCCGTTATTTCGGCGACGCGCCGGCGATGCTCAGGGTGATTTCAATGGCATCGGACACCTTGTCCTCAAACTGGCCGGGATTGATGTTGAAATCGCTGCGCTTGATGGTGAAGCGGGAACGGATGACCAGCAGATCACCTTTTTGACTCGGCACGCGGTCGGCCAGTTTGTCTTTGAGATAGGTGAGTTTCACGGGCATGGTAAGTTCCTTTGACACCCCTTTGAGCGTGAACGTGCCGGTCACGTCCGCCGTCGTGGTGTCACCGGCGGTCTGGACGTTTTTGAATTCCTTCGATTCAAAAATGATGGTGGGGAACTTTGTCGCGTCGAGCCATTCTTTGCCCAGCATGTGCTGCCGTTGCAGCGGATTGGGGACGATGAGCGACGAGGTGGCCACGGTTATTTTGCCCTGGGTCGCGCCGCGATTGGCCGGGTCGAACGTGACCGTGCCGTAAATGCCGCTGGCGCTGCCGTTGATGGATTCGAGCGGCGCATCGAGTTTGAACCCGGCATTGTTGATGCCCTTGGGGTCTTTGAAGTCGAACGTCTCAGGCGCAGCCAGCGCCACGCCTGTTGTGGTTACGAGTGCCAGAAAGATGAGTTTTGTTTTCATGGTTTCGTTTGGTTTGCGGATCACTTTGATTTTGCCGGGACAAAAATAGAAATGCCAGCCAGAATTCCCGCGCCCAGCAAGGCCGCGCCCAGAAAATCAACGCCAGGCACGAACTTGTCCTGCCATTGAACCCCTTCGAGGCCCGTGACCTCATCCACGACCTTTTTCGGGACGCGCGTTTCCGTCCAGCCGCGATTCGCCCCGGTTGCCGCCCAGAAGGCGATGGCGCCTACCACCACACCCGCGGCGATGATACGTAGGGTCCTTTTCATGAATTTGACCGGGCAGCTCAGTCCAGGTCGAACAAAATGACTGGCGCCGGGCCGGTTGTCCGGGGGCGTTCTTCGGCTTTGCGGGGCGCCATCATCGGGTTCAAATGTATCGCACGAGGTCTTTGGTTTCAAAACGGACTTTGGGCAGGCCCGCGTATTTGTCGCCGGCAGCGCGATAGCCCAGGGCACAGCAGACCACCGATGCGAAACCGCTGTTTTGCAGGCCAAGCACACGGTCGTATTCCGCGGGAACAAAACCTTCCATCGGGCACGCGTCCACGCCGAGCACGGCGGCGCTGGTCATCAAATTACCCAGCGCGATGTAGGCCTGCCGCGTGGCCCATTCGTGGGCGATCCGGCTGCGCGGCCCCTGGACAAGGTCCCCCAGCATCATGTCGCGGTAAAAGTTCAGCGACGCGGCGGGGATTTTTCGAACGTCGGTGGTGCGCGCGATGAGCTTGTCCACGTCCGCTTCGGTCATTCGGGTGCGGGCGGTGAACACGACATAATGCGAGGCGTCAACGACTTGTTTCTGGTTCCACGAATGCGGCAACAGTTCGGCGCGCCGGGCGGGGTCGTTGATGACGAGAAACCGGTACGGCTGGAGTCCGTAGGAGCTCGGCGAAAGCACGAGCGCGTGTTCCAGCGTTTGCCAGACATCGGCGGGGATTCTTCTGGCGGGATCAAAGACCTTGGTCGCGTAGCGCCAGTTCAACGCGTTCAGCAGTTGCTGTGTGTTTTGGTTGTCCATGGTTCAATAATTTATTGTCCGCTGAAAATTGCACACGTCCGGTGAAAAGCAAATCCTGCTTCAGCCGACAAAATTTACGCATATTTTGACTTTTGCTGGCAAGTATGCAAATTAAAACACAATATGAGGTTATCTATTACCTGCTTTGGGACCGTTTTTGCCGTGGTCGGCTTGTGGATTTCCGGTGTCACTGCCCGGGCGGCAACAACCTGGGGTTACGTTCCGACGAACGCGTTTCCCAGCCTGGTGTTCTCCAACCCGATATGCCTCACCTCGCCGCCGGGCGAAACGAACCGCCTGTTCGTCGTCGAAAAGCACGGTCGCATTGTGGCCATCACCAACCTCGCCAATCCGACGCGCACCATTTTCATGGATCTTTCGAGCCGCGTGAGTGTCGTCAACGCCAGCGAGTCCGGCGATCTCAACAACGAGGAAGGCATGTTGAGCATGGCGTTCGATCCGGGCTACGCGACGAACCGTTGCTTTTACGTGTTTTACATGGGCCAGGCCACCAATGGCACGAGCGGCTTGCACGACATTTTGTCGCGCTTTCAGACCTTTGCGGGCAATCCCGATCAGGGTGACACCAACTCCGAAACCCGGTTCATCGTGCAATACGATCGCGCCAGCAATCACAATGGCGGCGACACGCATTTCGGGCTGGACGGTTATCTTTATGTTTCGGTCGGCGACGAGGGCGACGAACACAACACGCTTGGCAATGCCCAGCACATTGATCAGAATTTTTTCTCCGGCATTTTGCGGATTGACGTCAACAAACTCCCCGGCAGTCTGCCGCCCAATCCAAATGCCGAGGCGGCTGCGACGACCAACTACGCCGTTCCGCCGGACAATCCGTTCGTCGGCGCGACCAACTTCGACAATCTGCCGGTCAACCCCAGCCAACTGCGCACGGAATTCTGGGCCGTCGGGCTGCGCAATCCGTGGCGGTTTTCGTCCGATCCGGTCACGGGGATTCTTTATTGCGGTGATGTCGGCCAGGACCAATACGAAGAGGTGGACATCATCACCAGGGGCGGCAATTACGGTTGGGCAACCTGGGAAGGTTCCAACAGTCCGCCCAGCGGCGTTTCCACCAACGGCCAACCGGTGCCGGTCAACCCCATTCTGCCGTTGATCGCCTACGCGCATGGTTCGGGGGCTTACCAAGGTGATGCCATCATTGGCGGGGTGGTCTATCGCGGCAGCCGTTTCCCGCAACTGACCGGTGCCTACGTCTATGGCGACGATGAGATTGGAAATGTCTGGCGCCTGACCTGCGATGGCACGAACGCCACCGCGGTCCAAGAGTTGTTTGGCGGCGCTGGACGCATTTCCGCGTTCGGCATTGACCCGTCAAATGGCGATGTACTCTATGCCAACCTCGCCAGTGGCAACAATTCCACGATTCAACGCATTGTTTCCACCAATTCCGTGCCGCTCTTTGGCGCCGTCAAACTTTCCGGGACTGACTTCGTCGCCAGCGGCACGAACGGCCCGCATAGCGGGAACTATTACCTTCTTGCCAGCCCCAACATCATGTTCCCGTTCACGAATTGGGCTCGTGTGGCCACCAATCCTTTTGATGCCAACGGCGGCTTCAGTTTCACCAATCCAATCAACCCTGACGCGCCCGTGCTTTTTTATCTGCTCCAGTTGCAGTGAGGCGGGCGGAATTGCTATAAACCGGCGATGCGTTCGCCCCAACTCCGTGTCCGCCGCGCGACCACCGACGACTTTCAAAGCCTGAAGTCGCTTTGGAACTCGATGCGCCTGCCGGCGGACAAACTGGAAAGACGGCTGACTGAATGCCAGGTGGTTGAATCCGGTGATGGACAGATCGTCGGCGCGATTGGTCTTCAAGTCATCCGCCAGCATGGCTTGCTCCACAGCGAAGCCTACGCCGATTCGACCGTGGCGGACGCGGCGCGGCTGTTGTTCTGGGAGCGCATTCAGATGGTGGCCTCGCATCATGGCGTCTTCCGGCTGTGGACACAGGAAAATTCACCGTTCTGGAGCCACTGCGGATTCCGCATCGTCATCACCGAAAGCCTCGGGCAACTGCCGGAAGAATGGAAACGCTTTGAAGGGAAATGGTACTCGCTTCAGCTCAAGAACGAAGCCGCCCTCACCACCCTCGACAAGGAACTCAAGACGTTCAGGGAATCGGAAAAACAGCGCACCACTCAAACCCTGGATCACGCCCGCACGCTGCGGGTGGCCATCACTGTCCTGGGTTTCGGAATTTTCTTTATCTGCCTTGCTGTCCTGATTTACCTGATCACTCACCGCCGTTAGCGGTGCGCTGCGACAGCGTGAACTCGTCCGCGTGGTACGAACTGCGGACCATCGGCCCGCTGGCCACATGAACAAAGCCCAGGCGGCGCGCAATCCGGCCGCAGGCGTCAAAAACCTCCGGCGCAATGAATTCCAGCACCGGCAAATGCTTTAGCGTCGGCTGCAAATACTGGCCAAGGGTAAGAATGTCGCATCCGGCGCAGCGCAGGTCCTCCAGCGCGACTACCACCTCTTCTTCCGTTTCGCCCAGGCCGAGCATCACACCGGACTTGGTGTAAATCGCGCCGCCGCGTCCGGCTTTTGCCTTGCGCAACACGCTCAGGGAGCGGTCGTACGTCGCGCGCGAGCGCACCAGCGGCGTGAGCCGCCGCACCGTTTCGAGGTTGTGATTGAAAATGTGCGGGTTCGCCGCCAGCACCGTTTCGATGGATTCGTCGCGGTCATTAAAGTCCGGCACCAGCACTTCAATCACAATGCCCGGATTTAATTCGCGCACGGCTTCGATCGTTTTCCGAAAATGTTCCGCGCCGCCATCGGCCAAATCGTCACGCGCAACGGCGGTGATGACGATGTGGCGCAACCGCATCTGCCGCGTTGCCTCGGCCACGCGTCCTGGTTCATCGGCCTCGAGCGCCAACGGGCGGGCCGTCGTCACGGCGCAAAAGCCGCAGGCGCGCGTGCAGCGGTCGCCGGCAATCATGAAGGTCGCCGTGCCTTTGCTCCAGCATTCCCAGTGGTTCGGGCATTTTGCGCTTTCGCAGACCGTGTACAGCTTCAATTCGTCGAGCAGGCTGCGCGTGCGCGCAAACCCGTCCGTGGTGGGCAGCTTCGCACGCAGCCATTCCGGCAGGCGCGGGCGCGACTTCAATTCAACCGTGGTCATTGGTCCAGGCACAGATGACCACAAATGGCCCCGGATGTGAAGGTTTGAATTGCGCCGATTTGCGTGAATTCAAATCGGAAGGATAGATTGGTAGCGACGCGTAAAGTTAACGTCAGCCTTTATCAGCGTGCGGGTGCGGGTGCTTGCGGCTGAAGTTCCTCCCAAAATTCGGCCAATTGTTCCGGCCCAAAATCCGCCAGCACCTTCCCGTCCACGTCAATCACGGGCGCCAGTTCCTGGCCGGACAGGCGGATCATTTCGTCAAAAGCCGTCTCGTCACTGATGACGTCCACAGTTTCAAATTCGACGCCGCGCTCGTTCAGCCAGCGGGTCGCCCGATGACACCACGGGCAATAGGGTTTGATGAACAAACGAATGCGTTTTGATTTCACACTGCAAGAATCACCGGCTTTCGGCAAAAATTCAACCACTCCCCGCAAGAAAGTAGCGCCGCTTTACGCGCTTTTAAGCTTCGCTAAATCGTGGAGCCGCTCGTCCACGGCGCGCGGCGCGATAACAAAAACTATCCGCCAATCTGCGCCTGGTATTTCTCCGGCGACAGCAAGGCGCCCAGTTCCGCCGGGTTGCCGAGTTTGACTTTAAAGAACCAGCCGGCGTCATAGGGCTCGCTGTTCACCAGCGCCGGGTCTTGCACCACCGCCGGGTTGGCCTCCAGAATTTCGCCGCTCACCGGCGAGTAGATGTCACTGGCGGTCTTCACGGACTCCACCACGGCGCAGGCGTCGCCGCTCTTGATTTTCCGGCCAACGTCCGGCAGTTCGACAAAAACGATGTCGGTCAATTCATGCTGCGCGTAGTCGGTAACGCCCACCGTGGCGGTGTCGCCGCTGACGCGCACCCATTCGTGCGATTTTGTATATTTCAAATCCGCTGGAACTTTGCTCATAATTTTTCAACCGCAGATTACGCGGTTGGCTCGGATTCTCAATCCATTTTTGGGAGGGACGCCGTGTCGGCGTCCCACCTCAATAAAAAATGGGGCGGCGACACGCCGTCCCTCCCGGTTCAGGTTTTCCGGTAAATCGGCTTGGGGACGATGACGGCCGGAAAACGTTTGCCGCGAATTTCGATCTCAATTTCCGTGTCCGGTTTCGCCAATCCTGGCGGCACGTAACCCATGCCAATGCCGACGCCGAGCGACGGGCTTTGGGTGCCGCTGGTGACAACGCCGACGTGGATAAGTGGCACGGGCGTCTCGCCTGTGTGTTGCTCGTTTCCATCGGACGGGCGGGACGCCCGTGCCACTACCCAGATCGGATAGTGCGGCCGCGGCGGCGCACATTTGCCGGTCATTTTGAAAGCGATCGACTTTTTGGCAACGCCCCTGGCCTTCTGTTCCGCCATGACGTGGCGACCGTTGAATTCGCCTTTGTCCAGCGCCACAAAAAAGCCCAGTCCAGCCTCGATGGGCGTCGTCTGTTCATCCAATTCGTGTCCGTAAAGCGGATAGCAGACTTCCGTGCGCAGCGTGTCACGCGCGCCGAGGCCGCACGGTTTGATGCCGAACGGCTGGCCCACCGCGAGCATCTTGTCCCAGACATGCAGGATGGCTTCATCCGGGCCGACGACTTCAAATCCGTCCTCGCCGGTGTAGCCGGTGCGCGACACCAGTACGTCGCCGTGATTGAACGGGAACCCGCCGATCTGGTTTTTTTTCAGATCCGTGGCGCGCGCCAGGCGCATGGCGCAATTCGACGCGCCGGGAACACATTCGTTGATGAATTCCTTCACGCGCGGACCTTGCACGGCCACGGCGGCATAGTTATGCGAGGCATCGGTGAGTTTGAGTTCACCGGAAAATTTTGCCGCCTGTGATTGCAGCCAGGACACGTCCGCTTCAATGCGCGAGGCGTTGATGATGAGCAGAAACACCTCGCCGGAAAGCCGGTAGGCATAGAGATCGTCAATCACGCCGCCGCGTTCGTGGCACAACAGGGTGTATTGGCCGAGGCCGGGCGCGAGTTTGCGGATGTCATTCGTCAAAACACGATTGAGGAATTCCGCCGCGCCTGCGCCGCTGGCGGTGACTTCGCCCATGTGCGAGATGTCGAAAATACCGGCGGCGTTGCGGACGGCCAGATGCTCCTCGACAATGCTGGTGTATTGGACCGGCATCTCCCAGCCGCCGAAATCAATGAGTTTCGCGCCGAGTTTTTGGTGCGCGGCAAAAAGTGGCGTGCGTTTCAGCCCCATTTTTCCGTTTTCATCTGCTCCTTGGGCACGCCGAGGCCATGCAGGACCACTTCCTCGGCAAACTCCACGAGCGGGTTGGGGCCGCAGGCGTAGAAAACGGTGTTCGTCAGGTCGCCGATGTGCGCCTGGACCCAGTCCGGCGTGATGCGCCCCGCGCGTCCGTTCCACGTGTGTTCCGGCTTCAGGCGTGTGCAGGTGACGTAAAATTTGAAGTTCGGATTCTCCTGCTCCAATTGCCGGAATTCATTGTTGAAAATGACGTCGGTGGGTGTGCGGACACTGTAGAGGACGGTGATTTTGGTTTCCAGTTTCCGGCGCGTGGCTTCGCGGACAAAGCCGCGGAAGGGCGTGACGCCGGAGCCGCCCGCGACGCAAACCAAATGCTTGTTCGGCTCGTAAACCGGCAGAAACTTTCCGACCGGCGGAAGGACGAAGAATTTGTCGCCCACTTTGGCCCAGTCCACGATGCGCGTGCCCATCTTGCCGTCGCGTTTGACGGTGACTTCGTAAAAGCCGCGGTCGAGCGCGCAGGAGGAGAGCGAATAGGCGCGTTTGTAATTCGGCGTGTCCGGCCAATAAACCGTGATGAATTGTCCGGTTTTGAAATCCGGATTGTAGCCGTCGGGCCATTTGAGGCGGATGGTTTTGGTGTCCGGCAATTCCATGGTCACCGATTCAATCGGCATCTCGAGAATTTCTTTGGCCATACTCGTCTAAAAACCAAAAGCTTAGTGACTCTGCTGGATAACGGCA
>DATNHI010000013.1:0-4409 GCA_035605035.1 Verrucomicrobiia bacterium | reverse complement strand
GAAAACCGCACTTACGACCAGGTGCTGGGCGACGTGACGAACGGCAATGGCGACGCGGACTTGTGTGTGTTTGGCGAGCGCGTTACGCCCAACCAGCACAAACTGGTCCGCGATTTTGTTTTGCTGGACAACACTTATTGCTGCAGCGCTTTGAGCGCGGATGGCCACAACTGGACGGACAGCGGCATCGCGACGGATTATCTGGAGCGCGAATTCGCCGGTTTTCCGCGCAGTTATCCGTCCGGCGGCGACGGCACGAATACGGAAGATGCGCTGGCCTATTCGCCGGCGGGTTTCATCTGGGACAACGCACTCGCGCATGGCAAGACGCTGCGCGACTATGGCGAATTTGCCTCCTCGATTTCGCACTGGAAGAATCCGGCGCGCAAAGGCAAACCGCATTTTCTTGATTATTATCACGGATTCCTCAACGGCACGGAGGACCTTGTCATCGGGTGCAAGCCGGACATCGAATCCTTGCGGCCGTATCTTGCGACCAACACGGTCGGCTGGGATTTGGATGTGCCGGACCTTTTCCGCGCCCGGCAATTCAACCAGGAACTGAAAAATTTCGAGCAGACCGGAAATTTTCCTGACCTGACCATCATCTGGCTGCCGAACGATCACACCAGCGCGGCGAAAGCCGGCTCACCCAGACCTGAAGCGCAGGTGGCCGACAATGACCTTGCGTTCGGACAGATTGTTGACGCCGTGAGCCACAGCCGATTCTGGAAAGACACCTGCATCTTTGCCGTGGAAGACGACCCGCAGAACGGCTGGGACCACGTGAGCGGCTATCGCACGACGGCCTATGTCGCCAGTCCCTACACGAAACGCGGCGTGACCATCGGCACGCAATACAATCAGACCAGCCTGCTCCGCACGATGGAATTGATTCTGGGTTTGCCGCCGATGAACCAGATGGACGCGACGGCGACGCCGATGTTTGACTGCTTCACCAACAACCCTGATTTCACCGCCTTCGATTCCGTAACGAACCGGGTGCCGCTGGATGAGTTGAACCAATCTCCCAAAGCAATTTCCGACGCGCAACTGCGCCGGGATGCCTACGTCTCCGCGCGGCTGCCGCTCGCAATGGAAGACCAATGCCCGGAAGACCTGCTCAACCGCATCCTCTGGCGCGCGACGAAAGGGCCGCGAACGCCGTATCCGGCCTGGGCGGTGAAGGTCGTGGACGATGATTGAGAGTTCGTCTGGAAACGTGGAGGCGGGCTTCCCAGCCTGCCGGTGAAAGAGGCATCTTGCCGCTAATTCCCGCTAAAACACGCGGCTGGAAGCCGCCGCCACTGGCAACCAGGATGGCTGCCGCCACAATTCTA
Source organism: Verrucomicrobiia bacterium (assembly GCA_035605035.1). Taxonomy (GTDB): domain Bacteria; phylum Verrucomicrobiota; class Verrucomicrobiia; order Limisphaerales; family UBA11358; genus UBA11358. Next base: position 3,069 of record DATNHI010000013.1, on the reverse strand, counting down.
ATCCGCGCTAAAATCAGTTGCCCGGTTCGGGCGTTTTGTAACCGTGGGCCTTGGCCGGCCAGCAGGCCACGAAGAGCAGTGTGCCAATAACGGCGCAGCCGACCAGTCCCACAAGCCCCGCGTTCCAGCCATAATGTTGCACGACGAATCCCAGACCCCAGCCTGACAGCACCGTGCTCCCGTAACCAAAGATGCTGGTCAAGCCGACGGCGGTGGCGGCGGCACGCTTGGTGGCCAGATTCATACAGGCGATGGCCAGCAGACATTGCGGGCCATAAACAAAAAACCCCGTGGCACAGAGCAGGCTGGTAATCAGCCATTCGGATTGCGTCTGGATTTTCCAGAAGAGCAGGAGGAAAACGCCCGCGAGCGCCATGTACAACACACAAGCGCGCGCGGCGCGTCCGCCACAAAAACGGTCGGTGATCCACCCGCCCAGCAGCGCGCCGATCGCCCCGAACGCTTCAAACCCGGAAATCATCCCGACCGCGTGCATAATTTTGATGTGCTTGGCTTCCAGCAGCATCGTCGGGCCCCAGTCGAACACGGCGTAGCGGATGGTATAAACGAAAAAATTCGCCGCGGACAGAATCCAAATATATTTGTTGCTGAAAACCTGATGGAACACAAAGGCCTTGAAGTCCCCGTGCAACTTTTTCTCCGGCAGGTCAACCTGCGTGCCTTTGAATTCCGGCAACCCGACCGAGGGCGGCGTGTCCGGCAGCAAGAACCAGAGCAAAACGGCGACGACCAGCGCTATCGCCGCCGGGACAAGAAAGCAGAGCCGCCAGTTGGGTGCGAAAAGACTTCCGCTCACCAGAAACCCGCACAACAGAACAATCCCGATGCTGCCGACGTTATGGGAGATGTTCCAGACGGGGAATTTGGTGGCGAGTTGTTTCGGCGGAAACCAATTAGCCATCAGGCGCGCGCAGGGCGGAAAACCCATGCCTTGAAACCAGCCGTTGAGCATCCAGATGACACCAAAGGCAACGACGACGGAACTGAAACCAAACCAGACGTTGAGCAACGCCGAGGTGAGCAGCGCGGTGGCCATGAAGACGGCGGCGTTCGCGCGGTCGGCCAGAAAACCATTGGCGAATTTGGAAACGCCGTAAATGACCCCGTGCAACGTCAGAAACAATCCCAATTGTTCCTTGGTGATGCCGAGGTCGCTGCTCATGAACGGCATGGCGACGCCGAGATTTTTCCGGACGAAATAGAACAGGGCATAGCCCAAGATGGAAAGGACCAGGACGCGCGTTTGCCCGCGGCGATATTTCGCCGCGATTTCCGCCGGGTCGGTGAGCATGACGGGTGCAGGCGGGGCAGGGCGAAAGATGCCAAGCCAGCCCTTGCGGGATGCGCTGTGGCTTGGGCCGGCAGTATTCGGTGCCAAAGTCATGTGGCGGTCAGATTAGCTGGCCCGCTGAGGCTGGGGGTGCTCCAGCCGGCAAAGTTTTTGGAGACCGCAAAACATTTCAGCGAAATTGTCCTACGCTTTCGATGGTGACAATCCGTTTAGGTGTCAAACAAAAAGGGCGGCCATCGCTGGCCGCCCTGAGGCAAAATCTCCCGTTCATTTGTCCCGGTTGGGATTCCAATAGATATCACCATTAAAAACTTCCTCTCTGTTCGGGGGTGGCTTGGCAAAGTTGAAAACGTAGCTGTATTTGAAATACTGCGAGTGACCATCCAAAAACATGAGGTTACCTCCAGTATTGTGACGTTTGACGAAGTAGGTCCACCGGGCGGCAGGAAAACAGCCCATTTGCGGGGTTGAGTCGTTATTCCAATTTTCCAAAGTGGGACTGAAACAAAATTCGGTCAGCATGACCACCGCTGCGGAATTACGAATGGAGGAAAGTTTGGGCATACTTGGCCAAGGCCAACTGTTGCCAATGACCCCTTTGTTTACTGAAGTGTACAGCTTGAGATCAAGATTCATCACATAACTGAAAAAGCCAAAATTTCCTCCCTGAAGAAACAGACTATTGTCAGCCGTGGCGACTTGCACAGACGGACACATCCAAACCTTGCCAACGTCATTGTTGGGGAAGGGATAATTCTTCTGAAAATTTGCGCCTGGTAACGAGTAGTAATATTGCAGCGGCTGAGACCCCATTAACGGCGGCAAGGCGTTGAACCAGGCGTTGGGGTCGCTCGGGCTGCCTGCCCATCCCGGCGCGGTAGTGGCGGTGTTGCCGGTATAGGAAGAATACGATCCCCCCGCATCGGTTCCGTCTCTCGGAATGCTGTCGGAAGCATCGCCAGCATAGGCTTGAAGCGCGAGACCCCATTGGCGCAAGTTCCCGAGACATTGAGTGGTTTGCGCCTTTTTCTTCGCTGCCGTCAGCGCCGGCAACAATATCGCCGCCAGGATGGCGATGATGGCGATGACCACGAGCAATTCGATGAGAGTAAATGCACCCCGGGGCGAACGGATGGCGGTGTTCGGCAAAATCTTTGTGCGGCGGGCTGCGCCGCTTTTCAAGTTGGCCTTAAGCATACAACGAGTTCAATCAAAGCTCTCTTCTGTCCCCGTGTTTCCAACCAACATCCAACCACCACTCTTGTTCGTGCAAACTTTACCGGCGGCCTGTGTCCGCTGGCAAGCACTTTCCCCAAAAGTTGTTCACATCTTCACCGGATCAATAAAATAATACCTCGGTTTCGGAAATGAAGCAAGGCTTTTGCAATATTTTTCCGGGCGGTTTTTGTGAAAATCAGGTGACGAAAAAAAGCCGCCGGCAACGATTTGCCATTGAAAAACCGGAAGCCCTGCTCATCATGCTGATGGAATGAAGGATAGGAACCCTCAATTCCTTATAAAGTGCCTGGTTTATGTGGGTCTGGCGTTGATCACGCTGGGGCTTTACCTGCCGTTGCTGCATCACGGCTTCGTGGAATATGATGACCAGCAATATGTCACGGACAATCCCCGCGTGCAGGCGGGTTTATCCTGGGCGGGTCTGGTCTGGGCCTTTGGTTTTCACGCCGGCAACTGGCATCCATTGGCCTGGCTGTCGCACATGCTCGATTGCCAGCTTTACGGCGCAAGGGCGGGCG
>DATNHI010000012.1:0-9071 GCA_035605035.1 Verrucomicrobiia bacterium | reverse complement strand
TCAAAGGAGCGGCAAACGATTCTCCCTCTCCTGGGGGAGGGCCGCCCGTCCTCCGTAGCAGTACTGCGGAGGGTGGAGGGCGAGGGCGGATGTCATCCATTCCTTGCAATTCAAAATGGGCGCCTTTACTCTGCCGTCGGGTCACACGCCAGTATGAGCTACACCCTTGACTATCTTCAGTCCGAAGGCGCGGCACAGAACTTCGAGATCAGCGCGCTGGTCAACTGCATGGTGCAGGATGCCATCAAGCTCAGCGCGAGCGACCTGCACATCGAGCCGTGGGAGAAATCCATCGCGGTGCGCGCGCGGGTCAACGGCGTGCTGGTCGAAGTGGCGCATCTGCCGCTGGAGTTGCTGGACAAAATTTCCATGCGCTTCAAGGTCATGGCCAATCTGGTCACCTACCAGGCGGGCACGCCTCAGGACGGCGCGGCGGTGGGCGGGCCGGAATTGGAAGGCGTGCAACTGCGCATCTCAATTTTCCCCACGACCCGCGGCGAAAAAATCGTCATCCGCCTGTTCGATCCGCGCGACCGGCGGTTTGATTTGAACGCACTCAACTTCGACGAGGCGGCATTGAAGGGGCTGGTGCGCCTGCTAAAACGTTCGAGCGGTCTGCTCCTGTTTACCGGCCCGACCGGTTCGGGCAAGACGAACACGATGTATTCGTCGCTTTGCCACATCATGCAGCGCGACGGGACGAGCGTGAGCATCAGCACGGTGGAAGACCCGGTCGAATTCAATCTGCCGATGATCAGCCAGACGCAAATCAATCCGGCGCAGGAATTCACTTACGCCATCGCCTTGCGGAGCATCATGCGGCAGGATCCGCAAATCATCATGGTCGGCGAAATTCGCGACCCGGAAACGGCGGCCATCGCGGTGCAGGCCGGGCTGACGGGACATCTGGTCCTCAGCACGATCCACTCCGGCCGGTCGGCGGGCGCGTTCACGCGGCTCATCAACATGGAAATCGAACCGTTCATGCTTGCGTCGGCCATCCTCGGCGTGCTCGGGCTGCGGCTGGTGCGCTGCAATTGTCCGGATTGTTCCGAAGCATACGAACCGGACGCAAGCCAGCTCCGGGTCCTGCCCGAAGAATTGAGGTCGGAAGCGCAGTTCCGACACGGCACGGGTTGCGCGCGTTGCACTAACACCGGTTTTTCCGGTCGCTTGCCCGTGACCGAGTTATTGGTCGTGGATGAACCCTTCCGCGAGGCGGTCTTGAAGAAAAATTCAACTTCGGCCCTCGAAGAAATTGCCATTCAGCAAGGCATGCGCACGCTCTGGCAGAACGGCCTGCACCGCGTCATCAAAGGCCAGACATCCTTGGAAGAAACCGTACGCGTGCTGGCGGCGGACATGATGTAGCGGTTGCCATGCTCGGAGTTCCGTCCCGGCACCGGCGGGACGGCGTGACCGCCTGAAGGGGCCGTGTGAAAATCACGTGTTTCTTGTAGGAGACGAGGTGACGAGTCTCAAATTTCTGGAAAACTCCGATTCAGACAACAAGTGAGCCTCCTCACGTCGGCTCCTACAATTGTTCACACAGTCTCTGAAGGCAAGACTCCAAACGTGGAAGCTTGCCAACTGCGTTCGCATTTTGTCTAATCCGCCCGTGCTGAACCAACAGACCCTGAATCGCCCCGCGAGTTTCTCCGGCACCGGCCTGCACAGCGGCAACCGGGTGAACATGACCATTCTGCCCGCGCCCGCCAACAGCGGCGTGCGCTTCCGCCGCGTGGACCTCGAAGGCAAACCGGAAATCGAGGCGCGCGTCGAAAATGTCGGCGAAACCGCCCGCTCCACCACGCTCGCCAAAGGCAACGTGAAAGTTCACACCGTAGAGCACGTTCTGGCTGCCCTGGCGGGTTACGGCATTGACAATGCCGTGATCGAATTGGACGCCAACGAACCGCCCATCGCCGATGGCAGTTCGCGCGAGTTTTGCAAAATTATTCAGGACGCCGGCATCGCGCCGCTGGCGGAAAAGCGCGAGCCGTATTCGCCAATCGAACCGATTGAGTTGCAGATGGGTGAGACGACGATGACGCTGTTTCCCGACGAGGCTTTCAGAATTACCTGCACCAGCGCGGACGCGAAGGGCCGGTTCACCCAGTTTTTCAGCACCGAAATCACGCCCAAGACGTGGGAAAAGGAATTGTCGCACGCGCGCACGTTTTGTTTCTTCGAAGAAATCGAGTATCTCATCAAAAACGGCCTCATCAAGGGCGGCAGTCTGGAAAATGCCATCGTCATCCGCGACGACGCGGTGCTGACGACCGAGCCGCTGCGGTATCCCGAGGAATTTGTCCGGCACAAGATGCTCGACATCGTCGGCGACCTTTCGCTGCTCGGCCGGCCGGTGCGCGGCCATTTGATTGCCGTCAAACCGGGCCATGCGGCAAATTGCGAGTTGGTCCGGCACATCGTCGCGCAAATGCAAAAGCCGCTGCGCGCGGCGCAGACATTTGCCCCGCCACCGCCCAAAATGCCCGAGCCCGCGCCGCTGGTGGCCGAGAGCGGGGCGATGGATGTCGAGCAAATCATGAAACTGCTGCCGCATCGCCCGCCGTTCCTGATGGTGGACCGCATTCTGAAAGTCGAAGGCAGCAAAATTGTGGCCGTCAAAAATGTGACGATGAACGAGGCGTATTTTCAGGGGCATTTTCCCGGACACCCCATCATGCCGGGCGTGTTGCAGCTCGAAGCCATAGCGCAGGTCGCCGGGGTTGTGCTTTTACGACAGGTTGAGCTGGTGAGCCAGGTGGCGTATTTCATGTCCGCCGAAAATGTGAAATGGCGCAAGCCGGTCGTGCCCGGCGACGCACTGATCATCGAAGTTGAATTGACCAAAATCCGCGGCAAAATCGGCAAGGCCAGGGGCGTTTGCAAGGTCGGTGGCGAAGTTGTCAGCGAAGCTGGAGTCACGTTTATGCTGCGAGAAGTCTGAAGCATTTACGGATTACGATTTATGGAAGCGCCGGTGCCGCGTTCAATCATAAATCGTAAATCATAAATCATAAATCTGCTCATGATTCATCCGACTGCAATCCTTCATCCCCGGGCGCAAATCAGTACCGGTTGCGAGATTGGCCCTTACTGCGTTATCGGCGAACACGTGATGCTCGGCGAGGGTTGCAAACTCCATTCCCACGTCGTCATTGACGGCCACACGAAACTCGGCAGGGAGAACGAGATTTTTCCGTTTGCCAGCCTCGGGTTGAAGACGCAGGATTTGAAATGGAAGGGCGGCGTCACGCGTACCGAGATCGGCGACGGCAACACCTTCCGCGAATACGTCACCGTTCACAGCGCGACCGGCGACGGCGAAATCACGCGCATTGGTTCGCACAATCACATCCTGGCCTACTGCCACGTCGCGCACAATTGCACGCTGGGCAGCCACATCATCATGTCCAACGTCGCGACGCTCGCGGGCCACGTGACCGTCGAGGACCAGGCGGTGGTGGGCGGGCTGGCGGCGGTGCACCAGTTTTGCCGCATTGGGAAAATGGCGATGATTGGCGGCTGCTCGAAGGTGGTGCAGGACGTGCCGCCGTTCATGATTGCCGACGGCAATCCGGCGGAGACGCGCACCATCAACAAGGTCGGCCTGGAACGCAACGGCATTCCCGAGGAAGCGCAGAACGCCCTGCGTCATGCCTATAAAATCCTGTTTCGTGAAGGGCTGACGATTCCAAACGCGCTGGCCAAAATCGAAGGCGAACTGCCGCCACTGCCGGAAATCAAACACCTTGTTCAATTCGTCCGCGCCAGCGAGCGCGGCATCAGCAAGTAACCCGTAGAATACAGGCATGATACGGATCGTTTCCGCCAAACCGCTGCCAGGCTGCCGGTTGAAAGTCACCTTCAACGACGGCGTGAGCGGGGTTTTTGCCGTTGAACCCGAACGGCGCGGGGGCGTATTTCTGAAACTGCTGGACGCAAAAATCTTCAACGCCGTCACCGTCAATCCCGATTTCGGCTGTGTGGAATGGCCGGGCGGCATTGACCTTTGTCCCGACACCATGCACGCGGCCATGACCGGCGCGGAAGTGGAACTACAACCGGCAGCGGCTTTGCGCGAGCAAGGCAAGAAATCATAAACTGCGAACGACACGATTTCCCCCCGTGGTGGCCATGCGCCAGCACCTTGGGCGCGAACCCCTGTCCCGCAACTGCGGGATCGGGAAAACCGACCGTTGCCACCGTGACGCCCAGAGCCACCGTGCGACTGGCACAATGGGCAGCGGTGCGAACCGCCCGTCCGCCTTCAACAAAGCCAGATCATTGGCAGCGTCCACCCGAACCACTTTGGCGTCAATCAAACCGGCGCTCGTGAGCAAACGAACCTTCGTCGCATCCTTGACCACATGAAAATTTGAAATCAAATAACAAGCATCCCAAAATACTCGCTTGACGCTTGCTAGGCGGAGAATAACCATCGTCTTGATGGATAGTTCAAAATATTACCGTTACTTGCGTGATGAGGCAGCCATCAAAACCATTGAAGCCCGGGCCTTTCGTGTGAGCCGCCTCACAGAGCTAAACGATCCATTCGAGTGGCATATCGGATTTGAGGGGACTCCACTTGGAATGGAAGACGAATATGAAAGAGTCTTGATGGACGGTTTTCGAGAACAGGCCAATCGACGCATGGGAATCATCTGTTTCTCAAAAGAAATCAAAGATCCGGTTCTATGGAGTCATTATACAAATATTCATAGGGGTATCGCCTTTGCGGTAAATATGGATGTAAATCCCCATTTGATTTCAAATCTTCAGAAAGTTGACTACGACAAACCTCCCGTCGTAATCCCAATTCAGCTGTTTAAGCAGATGACTGAAATTCAGAAACTGGAAATGATCAAGGATTTACACAAACAGAAATCTTCAAGTTGGCGCTATGAGCAGGAGTTCCGTTTGGTAATGGCGCTTAACGAATGCAGGCCATCCGGTGGCAGTTACCTCTGGGATAAAATGCCGCCAAGTTTTATCACTCATGCAATTATTGGGTTTCGCTCATCGGTCAGCGAGCAATACCTCCGTCAAGCATTAGACCTGAATGGCTTCCAACACACCCAAGTTCTGAAAGCCAAACGCTCGCGGACAACTTATGAAATCAAGTTGGAGCCAACGACCAAGATCTAAAACGCGGTGCTGGCTGGCTGATCGTTCATTGTCTCGTGGGTGAGTTCGTTGAAACCTGACTCAGTTTAGATAGCTCGTCGGTGGCAGTGGGTGAACCAGCAGCGGCGGCTTTGGTGAGATAATCTTTTGCCTTCGCCAAATCCTTTTCGACGCCATCGCCGTCACGGTAGCGTTCGCCCATGCGGAGAAGTCCATACTCGTCGCCTTTTGCAGCTTGATCTTGGTTGGATTTCAAAGCTTTGTTTTCAGCAGCCTCCTTGCGCTGTTTAACTTTTTCAACTGCCATGATTTTGGCGTCCTCGATTTTTTGAACAAAGTCGGCGACTCTCTTTTTGGCAGCAGATGCAGCATTTCTTTTTTCCGTTATGCTCGACTCTATTTCTTGAAGTTGTTTTTGTTCGTAGGGAGTGGGCGCTTGGGCCTCTACCTCAATTTTTTCGCCGCCCTCCGGCCTCTCACACGGCTCGCCGTAGTCCAGTTCTGTAACCGTTCGTTCATCACCCAAAACGGTCGTCAATTTCTTTAATCCGACTCTCATCGCCATGAATTTGGAAGCGTCCAATTCATATCCATCTGCCACTTGATAGGGAAAGCTTTTGATGAAGTAATCACCGGTAATGTCGGACAGTGATTTAACCAACACCCCTCCGCCTATGGTTTGAATGACAGTTCCGGCACAGTTCATAAAACCCGAATCTGAAGACAAAACATAGATAACCTTTCCATTTATCTTTCTCCACGGGTTCAGTGGAATGGTTTTCTCTCGCAACAGTGCGGCCTTATTCCCGCTTAACCTATCCAGGTCGCTGTCAGTTGATTGTTGCACCTGTTGGGCTGCCCGATAAAGGACATCAAATATGTCCTTCTGTTCTTCCGTCATGCTCCTGTAATTGGCGGGTTGCTCTGATAGTGGTGTTCGCGGCATCGTCCCCTGTTGCTGCCAAATTCTACAAGAATTCAAGGCTTCCATTTCAGCCTGTGAGAGATTCGTTAGTCCATCGTAAAACTGGTTTTCATTGGCAAGTTGATTTTGGGAAGTTCTCTGCCACGGCCCGACGCCCAACGAACTTCCAGGATTAGAAAAATGCTGCCCCCAAACAATCCCACAGCCGAATGAAGCCATGACCGTCGCAAGAACCGCAATGATTTTTGTCTTCATGGTTTTACTTTGCATCGGGAATTCAAACGCCATTTGCCCCAATCGTCCATCCCAAAATGAATTCAGGAAAAGAGTTTCCGTCCGTCCCGCCTCGCGGGACGCGACAAGTTGCCCATGCGGCATTCGGAATGCGGATGGTAGCAGCCGGCGTGAGCCGGCTCAAATTCCTCCCGTGAATTAATGAGCGGACTCACGTCCGCTGCTACATCAATAAATGATGATGAGGTGCAGAGGGAAAAATTATTTCTGGAAAGCGGGGGATTTTTACGGCAAATTGTTCGCTCGTTAATTTATGGATGTCAAACTTCCCAGGTTGGGTGAAGGCGCGGATTCCGGCGTCGTCGTCAATATTTTCGTGAAGGAAGGCGACACGGTCGCCAAAGACCAGGCCATTCTGGAACTGGAAAACGAAAAGGCCGTGGCCTCGATTCCGTCCACCGCCGCCGGCGTTGTCACCAAAATTTATGTGAAGCCCGGCGACAAGGTCAGTGTCGGTCAGCGCCTGATTTCGTTGAGCGGCGGCGAGCCTGCGGCCAAAGTGGCGCAGGCGTCTCGCCTGCCAACCGCAGACGAGGACGAGCACGAGAACGAGGAGGAGGATGAACAAACTTCTACGGTTGCGCGGGTGGGAGCGCCCGTCGCATCACCGTCCCTGCGCAAGCTCGCGCGCGAACTGGGCATTGATTTGAGCCGGGTTCGCGGCAGCGAAGCGGGCGGACGCATCGGCATCGGCGATATCCGCGTTTACATTGCGCGTCTGCAAAAGGCGGCGGAAAAGCCCAAGCCGACGGCCGCAGCCGCCGAGCCTCTAAAGCCGGTTGCCGAGCGAATTGATTTTTCCCAATGGGGGCCGGTGACGAAAAAGGCGGTGACGCCTTTGCGCCAGGTCATTGCCCGCCGATTGTCGGAAAGCTGGAACACCATTCCGCACGTCACACAGTTTGACGAAGCCGACTTCGCGCAACTGAACGCCTTGCGCAAAAAATTCGCCCCGGCCTACGAAAAGAAGGGCGCGAAGCTCACGCTCACGCCGTTTGTGCTGAAGGCGCTGGTCGAGACGCTGAAGCAACATCCGATTTTCAATTGCAGCCTCGACGAAGTCGCCAACGAAATCGTCCTCAAGGAATATTTCCACATCGGCATCGCGGTGGACACGGAGCAGGGCTTGATCGTGCCGGTCATCCGCGACGTGGACAAAAAGTCCATGCTCGAATTAGTGAAGGAACTGGAACTGCTTGCGCAAAAGGCGCGCGAGCGGAAAGTGACCGCCGAGGAACTCAAAGGCGGCACATTCACCATTTCGAATCAGGGCGCGATTGGCGGCGCGCACTTCACGCCCATCGTGAACAAACCGCAGGTGGCCATCCTCGGTCTTGGCCGGGGCGCGCTGAAACCGGTCGTGCGCGACGGCAAGGTTGAGGCACGGTTGATGACGCCGCTGGGCTTGTCTTATGATCATCGGGTGATTGACGGCGGCGAAGCGGCACGGTTCATCGTGGATCTGGTGAAGGCGATGGAAAACTTTGGCGAGGACGCGGTGAAGCTGTAATCATTTTTCATGGATCCGATTAAAACACAAATCGTTGTGGTGGGCGCGGGGCCGGGCGGATACGCGGCGGCGTTTTATGCCGCCGACCTTGGCAAGAAAGTGATCCTCGTCGAACGCGAGAAACGGCTCGGCGGCGTCTGCCTGAATCGCGGTTGTATCCCGTCGAAAGCGCTGCTTTACGCCACACACCAGATTAACGCGGCGAAGGAGTCCGCACATCGCGGCATCGCGTTCGCGCCACCGAGAGTGGACGTGTCGAAACTCCGCGCGTGGAAGGAATCCATTCTCGAAAAGCTCGGCGGCGGCGTCGCCACGCTCGCTAAAATGCGCGGCGTGCAGGTGATTCAAGGGCGCGGTTATTTTGAAGGGTCGCAAACGCTGCGGGTAGAGACGGAGCAGGGGCAGCAATTCATCCAGTTCGAGCAGGCGATTCTCGCCGTGGGCTCCATCGCCGCCATGCCCAAGGCGTTCGACCTCGGCAATCCGCGCGTCATGACTTCCACCGAGGCGCTCGAAGTCGAGGACATTCCGGAAAATTTGCTGGTGGTCGGCGGCGGTTACATCGGCATGGAGTTGGGCACGGTCTATGCCGCCTTGGGCAGCAAAATCACCGTCGTTGAGGCGCTCGACAACGTGCTCACCGGTGCGGACCCCGACCTCGCGCGGCCCGTCGTGGCGAATGCGAAAAAGATGTTCAAGGAAATCCGGCTCAAGGCGAAGGTCGTGAAAATGGCCACCGCCGGCAAACAAATCAAAGTCGAGATGGAATTTAACGGCCAGAAAATGTCCGAGCTTTACGACCGCGTGCTGGTGGCCGTGGGCCGCGTGCCGAACAGCGCCGACCTCGGCCTGGAAAACACGAAGGTTGAATTGGATGAAACGGGATTCGTGAAGGTCAACGAGCATCAGCAAACCAATGACCCGCACATTTACGCCATCGGCGACATTGCCGGCGGGATTTTGCTGGCGCACAAGGCGCACAAGGAAGCGCGCATCGCCGTCGAAGTCATCAACGGCGAGAACAGCACGTTCGAACACGTCGTCATTCCGGCGGTGGTGTTCACCGACCCGGAGCTGGCCTGGTGCGGTCTGACCGAAGCCGAGGCGAAGGAACGCGGCGTGAAATATGAAGTGGCGAAATTCCCGTGGTCGGCATCGGGCCGCGCGTTGTCGTTTGACCGCACGGACGGCCTGACGAAGATGCTGATT
>DATNHI010000011.1:0-5482 GCA_035605035.1 Verrucomicrobiia bacterium | reverse complement strand
GTAATTCACATTCTCCGGCAACACCCCGGTGGATGCCAACGCCGCTGCCGCATTCAGTTTCGCAGAAACAATACCAACGACATTGCCGTGTTCATCCACCAGCGCACCGCCCGAATTTCCCGGCTGCACCGGAACGCTGATCTGGAAATATCGCGCATCATCGCCCGCACCCGCCAGCGCCGCGATTTCACCCTTGGCCAATTTGGGCGAGAACCCTTGCAGCCCCGGATCGGGAAATCCCACCGTGGCCACCGTGCTTCCCAATTGCACGCTCCGGCTCGCCGCAATTGGCAGCGGTGCAAACCGCCCTTCGGCTTTTAGCAAAGCCAAATCATTCGCCACATCCACCCGCACCACCTTGGCTACGACAAGTCCCGTGCTGGTGACGAGACGGACTTGCGCCGCATCCTTGACGACGTGAGCGTTGGTAACGAGAAAGCCATCGTCTGTGATGAAAAAGCCTGTGCCACTGGCTTCCGGATTGGAACCAACAATGTCATTTTCTGAAACAAAAGAACTGGCTTCCGGGGCTTTACGCGGTTTGAACTCACGAGTCAAACGCTGTCCTTCAGCTATTTGCTCTGGAGTCATTTCGGCTTTCAGATTTTTGAATTGTTCTTCCTGTTGTTCCCGAATCCGTTCTCGAAGTTCTGGATCTGAGATGCTGATTGACTGATCGAAGCCTTGAGCGAACGAAAGATTATACCATTTGTAGGCTTTCCCCCAAAGCGCACTGCGAAACTGCGTCTCCATTATCTGCATTTGTCAGAATGGATTGAAACAGGCAGCGGTTAGCGTCGGATTGTTGGGCAAGCAACCCAACGGCAGAAACAAAAAGTGCGAAAAGGAAAATCCCAAGCCGATTTGTTTTCACACCGCCACTTTACGTTGTTTCAATCGACTCGCAAGCTTTGTGTGGGGTACCAGTCGGATCACATTGTCCAACGCACTCCAATAATTTAATCTCAGTGCTGCGTGAAGACAGGCAGGCCGAGAATCTTTAGGTGGAGTCAACGCCATAAATGGCAACCGGTATTCCTGCGCCTTTTGGCTGACAAAATCAATGAGGCGGTTCTTACTGAAGCCCGACGAATGAATCCGCGCCCCATCGCCGATGATTGTTTCGCATGGCTTAATTCGGTTGTGGCAATTATTACAAAGCAATCGCCGGAAGACATCCCGCAGCTTCTCGAGAAGCGACTTTCCAGCCATTACGAATTCACAGTCGCGTTTCACGGGACAAGATCAAATTCAGCAGAAGATTTTCTGCAACATGGAATATACCTCCCGGACATCAGGGTGCTTGAACTTGAAGCGATCCGCCGTTTTGGTGATAGCGCTGCACTTCAAAGCATCATAACTGAGCTCCGCGAATCTGGCTACGCCCAACGCAATCACGGGAAGATTCACCTTTCTCTAACAAAGGAAGTATTCCAAACAAATGGAGAATGTGATGGTTATTTGAATGACGGCGGCGAATACTTTGCTACGATTGCGAACCGCCTTCGACGCAGAGAATTGCCTCCCAAGCCCCTGATTGTCGAGTGTTTGATACCCGCGAGCAACTTGACAGCAGAATTTTGGCGAGCGAGAAGTTATGAGATGCTCGAAGATTATTTCACGAGGTTGCTTAATCCTTTGGGGAGACGGCGTATTAGGCCTTCATACCTCGTGGTAACACAGCCGATTCCGGCAGAAAACATTTTGCGCGTCCATGAGTTTGCCGAGGCCAAGCGCAAGTTCAAAGGACACAATCTTTTGACCGGATTGCAGGAGGAATCAGTTGAAACAATTCTCCGGCCACTCAAAATCTGGCTTGGGAACGTGAAAACTTAGTTGCCAGATTTCAGCGCCATCTTCAACGCCGCCAGGCACCGCTCGTTCTCCTGCGGCGTGCCGATGGAGATGCGAATCCATTCCGGCAATTGATAGCCGCCCATCGGACGCACAATCACGCCCTGCTTTTGCAGCGATTCGAAGATCTTCTGACCATCGCCGACGCGCACCAGGATGAAATTGGCCGCCGAGGGAATGAATTCGAGTTTCAAGCCGCGAAACGCCCGCTCGAAAAATTCCAGCCCGACGAAATTGTTCTGGCGCGTCTTGCGGATGTGTTCCACGTCGTCCAGCGCTGCGAGCGCGGCGGTTTGCGCCAGCAGATTGATGTTGAACGGCTGCCGGATTTTCTCCAGCGCGGCAACGAATTCAGGGTTTCCAATGCCGTAGCCGATGCGCAGGCCGGCCAGGCCGTAAATTTTCGAGAACGTCCGCATCAAAATCTGGTTGGGCCGGACGTTCTGGCGGACGAGCGGTGACAAATCCACCGGGTCGCTCAAGAATTCAATGTACGCCTCGTCCATCACCAGCAGCACGTCGGCCGGCACCTCATTGATGAACCGGATGACTTCCTCGCGCGGCGCGCGGGTGCCAGTGGGATTGTTCGGATTGGCCACGAACACGATGCGCGTCTCCGGCGTGATGGCCTTGAGCATCGCTGGCAAATCGTGCCCGTAATTTTTCGCCGGGACGGTAATCAGATTTGCGCCGAACAATTTCGTGACGATGGGATAAACCGCAAAACAATATTGTGACACCACCACGTCCGAACCCGGCGACAGGAGCGCGTGCCCGGCGAATTCGATGATTTCGTTCGAGCCGTTGCCGAGAATGAGGTTCGCCGGCTCGACGCCGAGTTTGGCGGCGAGTTTTTGTTTGAGATAAAACGCGTTGCCGTCAGGATACAAATTCACGCCAGCGAGCGCCTGTTGCATGGCCGCCAGCGCCAGCGGCGACGGTCCGAATGGATTTTCGTTTGATGCGAGCTTGATGATGCTGTCGGCGGGCAAACCAAGTTCGCGCGCGACTTCTTCAATTGGACGACCGGGCTGATAGACCGGCAAATCGTTCAGTGCAGGATTGATTTTCAAACGTTTATGGCTCCTCGCCGGGCAGACGCGTGTCGGCGCCCGGATAAAGCTTGTGGTAATCGGTCGCCTGCACGCCGATGATGGCGGCGACGCCGAGAATGTCGTGCGCGTTCGACCCGCGCGTCACGTCGGCGGCAGGACGGTTCAGGCCGATCAGGATATGTCCGTAGGCATTGGCGTGGCCGAGGAGCCGGACGAGTTTGCTGGCAATGTTGCCGGAATTGAGTTCGGGAAAAATCAGCACGTTCGCGCGCCCGGCGATTTTGCTGTCGAGTGATTTGCGTTCGGCGATTTCCGGCACGAGCGCGGCGTCCACCTGCAATTCCCCGTCAAAATCGGCTTCCAGCAGCGATTGTTCGGCCTTGAATTTGGCCATGGCCGTGGCCGCCTGCACCTTGCCGACGGACGGATGCGACGCGCTGCCCTTGGTGGAAAACGACAGCAACGCCACGCGCGGGCGCACGTTGAGCAGATGGCGCGCGAGCTGCGCGGTGGCAATGGCGATGTCGGCCAGTTCCTCCACGCTCGGATCGGGCACCACGCCGCAATCGGCCATGAACAGCACGCCATCTTCGCCAAGGCGCGTGTCGGCAACCTCCATGACCATGCAGCTCGAAACCGTGGCCATGCCGGGCGCGGCTTTGACGATTTGTAACAACGGCCGCAGCACGCTGGCGGTGGTGTGCGCCGCCCCGGAAACCAGGCCGTCCGCCTGGTGCATGGCAATCATCATCGCACCGAAAAAATTCGGCTGGAGCAGCGCCTCGCGCGCCTCGGTGACGCGAATTCCCTTGTCGCGGTAAAGCATGTGAAAACGGTGGGCGAAATTTTCCATGTCCTCGCTCGTGGCGGGATCAATGACGCGGATGCCGTCAAGCGGGATGTTCAATCCCTCGGCGGTTTGCTTCACCTTCTCGTGGTTGCCGAGCACGATGGGTGCGCCGAGCCGCAAGGCATGAAACTGCCGGGCCGCCTGAAGGATGCGCGGTTCCTCGCCTTCGGGAAAAACCACCCGTTTCGGATGCCGCTGCAATTTTTCGATGACATTGCCAATAAAACGCATGACGACAGATTAGCGGTGGGCACCGAAATCGTAAAATCAATTTGGGACTAATCCACTGATCTCTCCGCGGCACCGGCTATGAAAGTGAATATTTCCGACCGCGTTTGAAGTTTGGAAGAAATTGCCAAACTTATGGATTGATTTTGAGGCAATTACGAATCAGCTTTTGGTCATTAGGCTACGCAAAGCGTATGTATTCGATGGACGACCTTCTTTACCTTGCCGCTACAGAGCGAGCAGAAGCCTTGAAGCTTCGTATTGGCGAACCACCGGTCATCGTGGTTCGAGGCGAACATCATGTGGTAGAAGGGCCGGACATCACGGCGGAGAATGCCGAGCAGTTTTTGTTGAGCATCACCAACACGAGGCAGAGAAGACATTTCAGAGAGCGTGGATGGTTGCAGTTCTTTTATATGTATCGAGGCTTGAAACGTTTTCTAATCCTTATCAGATTAGACGGCGAAAATGTTGAATTTGACATAGAGTGACATGCCCAAATCAAACTGAGTCACTGCCCGGCATCCGCGCGCATTGACTTGGAGTGTTCCGGCGGTTAATCTCCAGCCTACAATGCTGGAGACGATTGAGAAGTTGCTGCTTTTGCAGGACCGCGACCAAAAAATCCGTCGCGTGCAGGGGGAACTGGCCCACCTTGGCCCCGAACGCGAAGGTCTGCGCGCCAGGGCCGCCGCCACCATGAGCCAGCTCGAAACTCTCAAGACGCGCGCCAAACAGCTCGAGTCCGACCGCAAACGGCTCGAACTCGACGTCGAGTCCAAGAAGCAGCAAATCGAAAAATACGCCAACCAGCAGTTGCAGACGCGCAAGAACGAGGAATACCGCGCGCTGGCCCACGAGATTGACGCGTGCAAGGCCGACATCACGAAAATCGAGGACCACGAAATCGAGTTAATGGAGCAGGCCGAACAGGTGCAGAAGGAGAACACCCGCCTTTCCCGCGAGGCCGGGGAAACGAAAAAGCTGGTGGAGGACCAAGTCGCGCAATTGAACCAGCGCGAGGAAAATTTGAAGAAGGAACTGGCCGAATTGCAGCAGGGCCGGGCGGAACTGGCGGCGGGGGTGGAAGAATCCGCGCGCGCGCGCTACGACCGGCTGATCAAAAACAAAGGTGATAACGTCATTGTGGGAGTGCATCACGGCGTGTGTGGCGGTTGCCACATGAAATTGCCGCCGCAAGTGCTGGTCTTCTGCATGGCCGACCAGGAAATCATCACCTGCACGAATTGCGGACGGATACTTTACTACACGCGCGACATGGCGCTGGTCCCGGCGGAGGAATGATTTCCGAAAGGTAAACCGAGGGTTTCACACCGAATGCAGGCGGGACTTTTAATACTACCTTGCAATCAATAGGCTACTAAAGTAAGGTGGCGCGCGTTATGCGCCCCCGAACTGAAATCCCCGCCGCGCAGGTCAGCGCGATCCGTCGCGCGATGCTGGCGGCTCCCGGCAAATCGGCCTTTCAACGGCT
>DATNHI010000010.1:0-1200 GCA_035605035.1 Verrucomicrobiia bacterium | reverse complement strand
ACCAAGACACGCCGAATTGCCAATCTGCTTACTATCACTGCAAACCACCGCGAAATCTGGAAAGAATTTCTAAACAATCCAAAACTACAGCGTGTTCGCAATCCCGCTGCGGACACGGTAAAACAGCCAGTCACCGATGCAGAGCAGGTGTTTGTCAATCTGGTGATACGTAAGCGTCACGCGGAGCACCTATTGACAAGAGCAACGGCTGGGGTCGCAAGTGTCAGAGATATTATGCTACGACGTTTATGATACCGCTTGGCGTTGCACCGGCAGTTGCATTTTGTTCCAGGCTTGGGGCGTGACTTCGTGGATTTGCCGGTTGGTCATGTTGGGCAGGCGTGTGAGCGTGCCGCGAAGATAAGCAAAGGGATCAAGACCGCGTCGGCGGCAGTTTTCGATGACGGTGTAGATGATGGCGCTGCGTTGGCCGGCATCGGCATCGCCGATGAAGAGCCAGTTTTTCTTGCCGATGGCCGTGGGTCGGATGGCATTTTCAACGAGGTTGTTGTCCAGTTCCACGCGGCCATCATCCAGATACACTTCCAGCGTCGGCCATTGGCCCAGTGCATAATCAATGGCTCCGCCCAACAAGCTCTGCGGCAGGTATCGTCCGCTGCTCTTGAGCATAATCAACGCGCGTTGAATGCGTTCAACGACCGGAC
Source organism: Verrucomicrobiia bacterium (assembly GCA_035605035.1). GTDB lineage: Bacteria > Verrucomicrobiota > Verrucomicrobiia > Limisphaerales > UBA11358 > UBA11358. The sequence goes on along the minus strand of DATNHI010000010.1, from coordinate 535 downwards.
GGCTTTGACTGACGCGCACAGCCTGGCGCAATCGCGGGCCGGCATGACGTTCGCGCAAATTTGCCTCAATCCGGTAAAGATGCTGGATTTGGCGCACGAGCCAGCCGGATGTTCGAGGCGATTGTTCGAGCGCCTCGTAAAACCTTCTTCGCACGTGCGCCCAGCAACCCGCCAGTTCAATGGCGCCGCCCCGTGTGTTGGCAAACGCCCGATACGCGGAGTAACCATCGCATTGAACCGTGCCTCTGAAGGTCAGTGGAATGATGTTGTCCAGACACGCGGCGGCGCGGCTGGTTTGCCAATGGTAAAAACCATCACCATCAGGACGATTGCACGTCCAAAAATAACCTTGCCGTGTTTTGCCATTGCCCGGTTCCAAATAATCAATCGGCGTTTCATCCACCTGCACATAGCCGCCGGCCATGACCCCGGTGCGGATGTGTTCATAAATCGGCTTCAACCAATCAGCGGCCAGTTCCACCCAGCGCGCCAGCGTCTGCCGGGGCAAGTGAACCCGGTGTCGTTGAAAAAAGAT
>DATNHI010000009.1:0-22069 GCA_035605035.1 Verrucomicrobiia bacterium | reverse complement strand
GGCATCATCATTGCCGACACCAAGTTCGAGTTCGGTTTGTGTGGCGGCGACGCCTCGTCGCCGAAACAGTTGATCCTGATTGACGAGGTGCTGACGCCGGATTCTTCGCGTTTCTGGCCCGCCGACCAGTATCAGCCGGGCCGCGGCCAGCCGAGCTTTGACAAGCAATTCGTCCGCGACTATCTCGAAACGCTCGACTGGAACAAAACCCCGCCCGGCCCGGTGCTGCCGCCGGACGTCGTTGCCAAAACCACGGCGAAATATCTGGAAGCGTATGAACGGTTGACGGGGAAGAAGCTTTAAAATCTAATTGAAATGACCTGTTTGCAGCTTGGGGACGTTAATTAAGTCGTGCAAGCGCTCGTCGAAGATTTCCTGCAATACCTGCGCCATGAACGCGGACAGGCGGAGCACACGCAGAAAACCTACGCCGCGCTGCTGGGCAAATTCACCGCCTGGGCAGCGAAATCAAATTTGACGGACTGGAAACAGGTCGAGCTGAAGCATCTCATGGCGTTCCTCCAGCATGAACGCGAGCGAAATCTGTTGCCGGTGGGGCGAGGACGGTGGCCGTCTGCCAAGACCTCGCGAGCCGGATTCGGCGCGCCAAAGCAAACTGACCGCGGCTCGTCAGGAGCCTCGCCCCACCAAAACCCACCACGCCGCCTGAGCAGCGAAAGTGTTTACCTCGAAATCGCCGCGTTGCGCGCATTTTATCGTTTTGCCGAAAATGAAAAGCTGTTACCGGTCAACGTCGCGGAAAATTTGTCGCTGCCGCGACGCTGGCAGCGTTTACCCAGGGCGTTGACGAACGATGAAATCGAAAAATTGCTCGCGCCGGAATCGCCCGAATCGCCCGAATCGCTGCGCGACCAGGCCATTCTGGAGCTTGCCTACGCCTCCGGCTTGCGGTTGGCGGAATTGCGCAACCTGCGCCTGGAGCAACTGCATCTCGAGGCCGGGTTCATCAACGTCATCGGCAAGGGCAACAAGGAACGCGTTGTGCCGGTCGGGCGCACAGCGGTGGTGGCGTTGAATCGTTACCTTGAAGTCGCCCGGCCAAAATTCATCACGCCACGTTCACCCGCGACAGTTTTTTTGACGAAACGCGGCACGCCGTTCGCGTCGGTGACATTGTGGTTGCGCATCAAAAATCGGGTCCGCCGCGCCGGGGTGGCGCGCAACATCACGCCGCACATGCTGCGGCACAGTTTCGCCACCCACCTGCTGGAACACGGGGCGGACCTGCGGGTGATTCAGGAATTGCTCGGCCACGCGAACATCAGCACCACGGAGATTTACACGCACGTGACCGGCAACCGGTTGCGGGACATTCACCGGAAATTTCATCCGCGGGCATAACACTGCGCTCCGAACCCGCAGGTGCGGCAGCCAAATTTTATTTGCGTTCACGCGCAACGGAGTAAAATCGTGTCATGAATGCGCGAATGGATTTGTGGTTCACCGGCGCTTTGTGCGGCTGCCTGATGACGGCCAGTTGCGCCGACAACAAATCCGGAAAGGAAGATACCATGAGCATCCAGATCACCAGCACCGCCTTCGCCGACGGCCAGCCGATTCCGGCCAAATACACCTGTGACGGCAACGACGTATCGCCGCCGCTCCAATGGACGAATGCGCCCGCAACCACCAAGAGTTTCGCGCTCATCGCCGACGATCCCGACGCACCGATGGGCACCTGGGTGCATTGGGTGGCTTACGATTTGTCTCCCATCACAAGCGCGCTGCCCGAAGGCGTGGAGAAATCACAATACATCACCGGCAATGCGATGCAGGGCTTGAATGATTTTCACCGGCTCGGCTACGGCGGGCCGTGTCCGCCGCCGGGCAAACCGCATCGCTATTTTTTCAAGATTTACGCGCTCGACACGGTGCTCAATCTCAAACCCGGCCTCACCAAAAAAGAGTTGCTCAAAGCGACAAACGGCCACGTCCTCGCCGAAGGCCAGTTGATGGGGACGTATCAAAGGAAATAAGCGGGGAACATCGAACTTTCAACATTCAACACTCTACATCCAATAAATGTGTGCTCGCAGCGGCGTTGGATGTTGGATGTTGATTGTTGAATGTTTCCGATTTTTCGGTCTTTCTTTGGTGCTAATTTCGTGGTTCATTTCCGGCCCTCTATGAGCAAAACCGCATTGTTGTTTGCCGGGCAGGGCGCCCAGGCCGTGGGCATGGGCAAGGACCTCGCCGAAAAATTTCCGTCGGCTAGAGCCTGGTTCGACCGCGCCAACGCCGCGTTGGGTTATGACCTCGGCGGAATTTGTTTCAACGGCCCCGACACCGAGTTGACCAAAACCGAAAACGCCCAGCCCGGCATTTTCCTCGTGAGCTGGGTCGCGTTTCAATTGCTCAAGGAACAGGCGCCGGCGCTCAAATTTGACGCCACGGCCGGGTTGTCGCTCGGTGAATTCACGGCGCTGGCGGCGGCGGGCGCGATGACTTTTGAAGACGGCCTGCGCGTGACGCGTCAACGCGGAAAATTCATGCAGGAAGCCTGCGACGCGACGCGCGGCGGCATGGCGGCCATCATCGGCTTGGACGAAGCCCCGACGGGCGAGGTTTGCGCCGAGGCCGGCGTAGTGCTGGCCAATCTGAATTGTCCCGGCCAACTCGTCATTTCCGGCGAAACGGAGAAAATTGCCAAAGCCGTCGAACTCGCCAAAACGAAAGGCGCCAAGCGGGCGATTGCGCTGCCGGTTGCCGGCGCCTATCACTCGCCGCTCATGGCCAGTGCACAGGCAAAGTTGCAAGCGGAGCTGACGAAAATAACCATTGCCGCGCCGTCCGTGCCGGTGATTTCCAACGTCACCGCCCTGCCGCAAGGCACGCCGACCGGCATCAGTTCACGGCTGGTTGAACAGGTCACGTCGCCAGTGCTTTGGGAAACCTCCATGCGTTACCTGTTGGCGCATGATTTTTCGCGGTTCATTGAACTCGGCCCCGGCACGGCCTTAAGCGGTTTCATGAAGCGCATTGACAAAAAGGCGCAGATGCTCAACGTCGCCGACGTAGCGAGTCTGGAGGCGACAGTGAAGGCGCTGAGTGTGTAGGAGCCGACGTGAGGAGGCTCTGACTTTGGATTTCGGCACTTGCGGCTTGGCTCTTGGACATCTGTGCCTCGTCACCTCGGCTCTTACGGGTAATTTTTTGTGTGCATTCCGGCTCGTTCGCGGTTAAACAATGGCCCGCCATGAAACCACTTGAGAACCAAATCGCCGTCGTGACCGGCGCCGGCCGGGGCATCGGTCGCGCCATCGCGTTGAAGTTGGCCACCCACGGAGCCGACATCGTCGCGGTGGACCTGAAAACTGAATTCGTCCAGGAAACAGTGGCCGAAGTTCAAAAACTCGGGCGCAAAGCCTGGGCTGTGGCGGCCAACGTGTCCGAGGCCGCCAGCGTCGAAGCCGCCGCGGGACAGATCCTGAAGGAGCCGGGGCGCGTGGACATCCTGGTAAACAACGCCGGTATTACCAAAGACGGTTTGCTCATGCGCATGAGCGAGGCGGATTGGGATGCCGTGCTGGACATCAATCTCAAGGGCGCTTTCCTGGTTACGCGGGAACTCAGCCGCTCGCTGCTCAAACAACGGTCCGGCCGCATCGTCAACATCGCCTCGGTCATCGGCTTGATCGGCAATGCCGGCCAGTGCAATTACGCGGCCAGCAAGGCCGGGGTCATCGGGCTGACCAAGTCGTGCGCTCGCGAGTTCGCCAGCCGGGGCGTCACCGCCAACGCCATCGCCCCGGGTTTCATCCAGACGGCCATGACGGACAAGTTGTCGCAGGAGCAAAAGGACGCCATCACCAAACAGATCCCGCTGGCCAGCCTGGGCCAGCCGGAGGACGTGGCGGAAGCGGTGTTGTTTTTCGCCAGCCCGGCGGCACGTTACGTCACCGGACAGGTTTTGGCCGTGGATGGCGGGATGGTGATGTGACGGACCCGATAATTAATTTGAAAAAATTGTGATTCGGGGCTTGACGCCCCCGGTTTTCATGGCATAGACACAGGGCAAAATTTAACCGGAGCAACCCATGGCTGAAAAATCTATTGAACAACGCGTAAAGGACATCATCGTCGAACAACTCGGTGTGAATGCGGACCAGGTGACGCTGGAGGCCAAATTTATTGAAGACCTCGGCGCCGATTCGCTGGACACGGTCGAGCTGGTCATGGCGCTGGAGGAGGAATTCGGCATCGAGGTGCCGGACGAACAGGCCGAGAAACTTCAGAGCGTCGGCGATGTCATTAAATACATCGAAGACCAGCAGCAGAAGTAATTGCGACGTGAAGATTCCGGGGCAGTTTCGGCTGGACTCAGCTTGATCTGCCCCTTTTGATTTTATGGGAAGCCAGTCAACACCGTGCCGCGTGGTCATCACCGGCCTGGGGGTGGTCACGCCGCTCGGGAACCAACCTGACGTCTTCTGGAACAACCTCGTCGCCGGGCAATGTGGCATTGACCGCATCAGCGCGTTTGACGCGACGCCGTTTGACACGCAAATCGCCGGCGAGGTGAAGAATTTCGATCCCACGCCCGCCTTTCCCTCGCCGAAGGAAATCCGGCATACCGACCGGTTCTCGCAATTCGGCGTCTTCGCCGCGCACCACGCCTTGCTCGATTCCGGCCTCGAACTGGACAAGGAAGATCGCAATGAAATCGGCGTCATCATCGGCTCCGGCATCGGCGGCCTGGCCACCACCACCAAACAGCACAAAATCCTGCTCGAGCGCGGACCGGGCCGGCTGTCGCCGTTCATGATTCCGATGCTCATTGGCAACATGGCTTCCGGCATTTTCTCGATGGACAAAGACCTGCGTGGACCGAATTACGCCACGTGCTCGGCTTGTGCCACAGCCAACCACGCCATCGGCGAAGCCTGGCGCGCCATCAAAATGGGCGACGCGCTGGTGATGTTTGCCGGCGGCGCGGAGGCGACGGTGGTCGAGGTTGGCATCGGCGGTTTCTGCGCCATGAAAGCCATGAGCCGGCGCAACCATGATCCGAAGCACGCCTCGCGCCCGTTTGACCGGGAACGCGACGGTTTCGTGATGGGCGAAGGCGCGGGGGTCGTCGTGCTCGAAGAATTGGAACACGCCAAAAAGCGCGGGGCAAAAATCTATTGCGAGGTCGTCGGTTACGGCAACACCGCCGACGCGTATCATCTGACCGCGCCGGCGCCCGGCGGCGAGGGCGCGGCGCGTTGCATGAAAATGGCATTGCGTCATGGCGGTTTGAACCCGTCGGATATTTCCTACATCAACGCTCACGGCACCTCCACCCCCCAGGGCGACGCCTGCGAAACGCTGGCCATCAAGTCCGCGTTCGGCGAATACGCGAAAAAGATCGCCGTCAGTTCCACCAAAGGCGCGACCGGTCACATGCTGGGCGCGGCGGGCGCGGTGGAAATGACCGTGTGCGCGCTGGCCATCAAACACGGCGTGGTGCCGCCGACCATCAATTACGAGGTGCCCGACCCCGAATGCGATCTGGACTACGTGCCCAACACCGCGCGCGAATTGAAGGTGAACGCCGTCATCAACAACTCGTTCGGCTTCGGCGGCCATAATGCCAGCATTGCGGCGAAAAAATTTAGCGGGTAGCAGTTATTTCGCGCCAGGTTTCATGTTGCGTTCAGTTTGCCGCGCATTTAGAACGGTGCCTGCAAAACCGACCAACGAATTATGAAAACATTGTTCGCCTCATTTCTCGCTTTCACGCTCGCGGCAACACTTGCCACTGCCGACGAGATCCAGCTTCCTCACATTACCGTTTACGGAACGGCCAGGACGGAAGTCGTGCCCGATGAAATGATTTGGTCAGTCGAAGTCAAAAACAAGAACTTGGGACTTGAAGCTGCAGCGACCGAGCATGGGAAAACAGTCCAAGCCGTCTTGAGTCTGCTCAAGGAATCGAAGGTGGATGACAAGACCATTCAGACATCCCAGATGGAATTTGGTGAAAACCAGGAATACACTTCAGGTTCTTGGGTAAAATCGGGCTACTTTGCCAAGACAGAAATATCTTTCAAGATAACAAACTTTGACCTCTACAAAAAGCTTTGGGTTGGACTTGCAAAGATATCTGGCGTCAGCGTTCAAAGTGTTGCCTACGATAACAGCAAACGAATTGATTATCGTAATGAGACGCGCCAGAAGGCATTACAAGCAGCGAAAGAAAAAGCTTCTGCAATGTCAAAAATTTTAGGTTCGGAAATCGGAGAACCATTGCTGGTTGAAGAGGATTTGTCTGTCAGCGAGGGTTGGCAGGGAAATTACGCCGTCCAAGCCGCGAATGCTTTTAACAACCTGCAGGCAGTGGAAAATGGAAACGCGCGCGAAGACACGCAGCTTTCTCTTGGAACAATTCCCATTCGGGCACGAGTCAAAGTGAGCTTTCGGTTGCTGGCAGCGTCAAAATGAACTTTCTTTCGCTCATAGAAGCGAAACGCGAAGGCAAAATTCTCGCGCAGGAGCAGATTCGGCATTTTGTCCGCGAATTCACCGCCGGGAAAATCCCCGATTACCAGATGGCCGCGATGCTCATGGCCATCTATTTTCGCGGATTGAACCCAGCCGAGACCACCGCCCTCACGCTCGCCATGCGCGATTCCGGCGACGTGTTGAAATTCCCCAAAGACGCGCGCCCGCTGGTGGATAAACATTCGACTGGCGGCATCGGCGACAAGGTGTCGCTGCCGCTCGCACCGTTGCTCGCGTGCCTTGGCTTCCGTGTGCCGATGATTTCCGGCCGCAGCCTCGGCATCACCGGCGGCACGCTCGACAAACTGGATTCCATCCCCGGTTTCCAAACGCTGTTGCCCGCCGAAAAGATCGTCGCCCAGGTTCAGAAAATCGGCTGCGTCATCTGCGGCCAGACCGACCGCATGGTGCCGGCGGACAAAAAAATCTACGCGCTCCGCGACGCCTCCGGCACCGTGCCCAGCATCCCGCTCATTACCGCGTCCATCCTTTCCAAGAAGCTCGCCGAAGGCCTTGACGCATTGGTACTCGACGTGAAATTCGGCTGCGCCGCCTTCATGCAAACCAAGTCCGACGCGCGCAAACTCGCGCAGGCGATGGTTGCGCTCGGCAAAGAGTGCGGCGTGAACACCCGCGCGATTTTGACGGACATGAACTCACCGCTCGGCCGTGCCGCTGGCAACTGGCTGGAGGTAAAAGAAAGCGTGGCGTGCCTTGAATCTCGTAGCAGCCGACGTGAGGAGGATCAAACTAAATCCGAATCGAGTCAGAGCCTCCTCACGTCGGCTGCTACGGGGCCTGATTTACGCGCGCTCGTTCTCGACTGCGCTGCGCATTTGCTAGTCCAAACCAAAAAATCAAAATCGCTCTCCGCCGCGCGCAGGCTGGCTGAAGATTGTCTGAACTCCGGGGCACCACGTAAAAAATGGGACGAAATGCTTGTTGCCCAGGGCGCGGACCTCGCGGCTTTCAACAAAAAACTGGCGAAAGATTTCACCGCGCCGGCCGTTATTGAGTTGAAGCCAGAAATGTCGGGTTTTGTTACAAAATGCGACGCACGGCTCATCGGGGAAGTCATTCGCGACCTGGGCGGGGGCCGGCTGACGAAGGAATCCGCCGTTAACTACGACGTGGGCATTGACCAAATCGCCAAGCCCGGCGAACGGGTGGAAAAATCCGGGACGCTTTGTCGAATTCACGCTGCGGATTCAGCCCGGGCCAAAGCCGCCGATGCCCGGCTCAGGGCCGCATTCGCAATCTCCGCCAAACCGCCGGCCGCAACCCCGCTCGTGGCGGAAATTCTGCAATGAACATCTTGCTGGTTCTCCTGCTGGCTTTAGCACCCGCCGCGTTTGCAGCCGAATCCGCTACCGCGACCGATCGTACGATTGTTTCCATCGTCGGAGACGAATTCCAAATCAACGGCCAGCCGACGTACGTCGGGCGCACCTGGCATGGCCACAAAATCCAAGGGCTGTTGCTCAATGCGCGGTTGGTTCAGGGCATTTTTGATGACCTGAATACAAACACCGCGTCGCGCTGGGCATATCCGGACACCGGCAAATGGGATGCGGAGCGCAATACCCGCGAGTTTATTGCCGCCATGCCGGAATGGCGGCGCCAGGGTCTGCTCGCTTTCACGCTCAATCTTCAAGGCGGTTCGCCGGAAGGCTATTCCAAAGCGCAACCGTGGCACAACTCGGCGTTCACGGCCGACGGCTCGTTGCGACCGGATTATTGCGCGCGGCTGGAGCATATCCTCGACCGGGCCGATGCACTGGGGATGGTGGTCATCCTCGGCTATTTTTACTTCGGGCAGGACGCGCGGCTGACCAACGAAACGGCGGTGATGCGCGCCACCGACAACGCGACGAAATGGTTGCTCGACCACGGCCGGCAAAACGTGCTGGTGGAAATCAATAACGAAACTTCGGCAGCCTATCACCATGCCATCTTGCAGCCCTCCCGGGTCCACGAATTGATTGGGCGGGTGAAGAACACGCGGCGGGACGGACAGCGTTTGCTGGTCGGCACCTCGTATCCGGGCGGAAGAATCCCGGATGGAACCGTTGTGCGCGCTTCCGATTTTTTGCTGCTGCACGGCAACGGCGTTTCACGAACGGAACGCATTCGCGAAATGGTGCGGCGGACACGGGCGATGGCGGGTTACACGCCCAAGCCGATTCTGTTCAATGAAGATGACCACTTCGGATTTGATCAGCCAACGAATAATTTCGTTGCCGCCGTCAGCGAACACGCGTCGTGGGGTTATTTTGATTATCGGATGCGGGGCGAAGGTTTTGACGACGGTTACCAGAGCGTGCCGGTCAACTGGGGCATCAGCAGCGAGCGGAAGAAGGCGTTTTTCCGCCTTCTTGGCGAAATAACCGGAGAAAACAAACCTTGATAGTGCCCGCGCTCTGATTGAGTAACCGGTTGGATTGCATCATTACTGGAGTGACGCCAGAATTTTTTCCGCCGCGGCGCGCGGATTTTCCGCCGCGCAAATCGGACGGCCAATCACGAGCCAGTTCGCGCCGGCGGCGATGGCTTCGCGGGGAGTCAATGTGCGTTTCTGGTCGTCGGCCTTTTCGGTGCCCAGGCGGACGCCGGGGGTGACCAGTTGCATGTTCGGCGGGAGCGCCTGCCGGAGCTTGGCGACCTCCAGCGGCGAGCAAACCAGGCCGCGCAAACCCGCCTTGATGGCCACCGTAGCCAAGCGGCGCACCTGATAATCCACGTTCGCGTCGAGGCCGATTTCCTTCAAAGCGCCGGCCTCGAGGCTCGTCAGCACCGTCACGCCCAAAACCAGCGGCGGGCTGTGAGCCAGCCGCCACGCGGTTTCCTGCGCGGATTGTTCGGCGGCTTTCAGCATTTCAAAACCGCCGCTCGCGTGCACGGTGAGCATTTGCACGTCCAGTTGCACCGCGGCGGCCACGGCTTTGGCGACGGTGTTGGGGATGTCGTGAAATTTCAAATCCAGAAACACCAGCGCGCTCCGCTCGCGGATCCGCCGCACGATGTCCGGTCCGGCACTGGTGAACAGCTCGCTGCCCACCTTGAAACCGCCTGAGACCGGAGCCAGTTGCTCCACGAGTTTCAACGCGGCCCCGGCCGTCGGCACATCCAGCGCGACAATGATCGGATTACGCATGGAAGAAATATCAAATGCCCGGCGGCAGAACAAAAGTCTAAAAATTTCCCGTTCACTACGGTGAAGCCGTGGCGCGATAAAAATTCTGCGCCGAATTGGTGGACTGGAAATCGGTAAAATCAAAAATACCGTTGGTCGAGGTGGTGTTGGTGAAGACCGGGGTCCAACTCGTGAGGTCGGTCGAAGTCTGAATGACACAGGTCCGGTTTGGCCCGCTGGCTAAATGGAGTTGGAATGGCGCACCACTTGCGGTCGGGATGACGGTCAGCTTGATGGGCGGGTTGAGCGCATTTTGCAGATTGAGCCGCCCGCCGGTCACGCATTTCCCCGCCAGCGAGGGCAGCGGATCGGTGGCATTCAACAGCCGGCTGATAATTTGCTGGTAGGTTTCCGCGGGATATTTGGTCAACATCAATGCCAAAGCTCCGGCAACATAAGGCGCGGCAAACGAAGTGCCTGAGTCCGTATAATAAAAACTGTCCGAAGCGCCAAAGGTGGAATAAATCCGGTCGCCGGGCGCGCCGAGGTGGACGCTCGTGGCGCCGTAGTTGGAATACGCAGACAAAGTGTCATTGGTGCTGGTGGCCGCGACCGTGACAACGTTGTCGAATTGGTAGCTCGCCGGATAGGTGGGGTAGAGATCAATGTTGGTGGCGTTATTGCCGCAGGCGGCAACGATGATGATGTTGGAATCGCGCAGGCTGTAAACCGCATTGGACAATGCGAGCGAATTGGTGAACCCCCAACTGGCATTGATGATGCGCGCGCCGTTGGTCTCTGCGTAATCCATGCCGGTGATGACCGACGAAATGGAACCGATACCCAAATTATTAAAACATTTGCAGGCCATGATTTGCACCTGCCAGGCCACACCTACGACACCTATGCCGTTGTTGCCAACGGCGCCCAAAACTCCAGCGACCATGGTTCCGTGGCCGTTGTCGTCGCTTGGATCGTTGGTTCCGGTGAGCACATTCCAACCGTGACTGCCGTCGTTGGGATTGACCCACATGTTGGCGGCGAGGTCCTGGTGGGTGTAGCGCACGCCCGTGTCCAACACCGCCACCACAATGTTGCTGGCGGAGGTCAGCACATTCCAGGCTGCGGGCGCGGCAATTTTGTCCAAGCCCCAAAGCAGGTGGTTCGTGTAGCCCGGATCATTGGGAGTCAAGTAGACGTGCCCCAGATAATCCGGCTCGGCAAATTCAACCAGGCCGCTCTTTTGATATTTGGCGATGAGTCCTTGAACCGTTTCTCCCCTGGGCACGCTTAATATCTGCAGGGAACCCATGCCCTTGAACGTCCGCAAGACGGCGCTTTTTTGCGCCAGATGAAAATGGTTCAGCGCAGTCCGATCAATCCCGGCTTTGGGTTTGACTAAAATCTGGTCTTCGCGATACGCCGTTTGTGTGGATTGGGCGCTGGCGGATGTCGCAAGACAGACAAACAATGAAACCACGCCGCTGGCAACCATCAGCAACCATCCATAACGCGGCTCTTTGTTCACGACACCCGGAAAATTCCACATCTCTCGGCAAAATGAAAGCGATTTTGATCACCGGACGGTCTTTTGACTTCGTCCCGCAATTCCTCTAGCCTGCCCGCATGAAAGTCATCCGCCACAGCGACGCGAACTTTGCCGGAAAACTCCGCGAGGTCACCGCGCCATCCAGCCTGTTTGATCCGGAAATCGAGCAGCGCACGCGCGCCATCCTCGACGCCGTGCAGGTGCACGGCGACGCCGCGCTGCTGGAATTCACCGAGAAATTCGACGGCGCGAAATTCGCCGCCGACCGGCTGGCCGTCACGCAGGCGGAATTGTTCAATGCCTCGCTGGCCGCCGATGAATCGCTGCGCCAAGCCGTGGCCGAGGCGGAAAAGAACATCATGGCGTTCGCCAGGAAATCGCTGCGCAAAAACTGGCAGACGAAAAACTCGCACGGTGCAACCGTTGGCGAAAAATTTGATCCCTTCCAGCGCGTCGGCGTTTACATTCCTGGCGGCAAGGCGCCGCTGGTTTCCACCGCGTTGATGACCATCACACTGGCGAAGGCGGCGGGCTGTCCGGAAATTGTCGCCTGCACGCCGTGCGGCCGGGACGGCGGAATCAATCCCGCGCTGCTGTTCGCCACGCGCGCGGCGGGTGCGACGGAAATTTACCGCGTCGGCGGGGCGCAGGCGATTGCGGCGATGGCTTACGGCACGAAAACCATCCGCCGCGTCCAGAAAATTTTTGGCCCGGGCAACGCCTATGTCGTCACCGCCAAACGTTTGCTCGTCGGGTATGTCGCCATTGATTTGCTGCCCGGCCCCAGCGAATTGCTCGTGCTGGCGGATGACACAGCGAATCCGAAATTTATCGCCGCCGACATGCTCGCGCAGGCCGAGCACGGCTCCGGCCACGAACGTGTCTGGCTCGTGACGACCTCGGATAAAATTTTGGAAGCAGTCGCAAAAGAAATCACGCGGCAATTGCCGAAACTGGCGCGGCGCGAATTCATTCAACGTGCTTTGCAGAACAACGGCTGGCTGATTCAGGTGAAGACGCTTGACGATGGCCTGGCGCTGGTGAACCAACTCGCGCCGGAGCATTGCGAAGTGATGACCCGGAATCCGCGCCAGGTATCCGAAGGCATTTTGACCGCCGGCGCGATTTTTCTCGGTCCATGGTCACCGACGGTGCTGGGCGATTACGTTGCCGGTCCGAGCCACACGCTGCCGACCGGCGGCGCGGGCGGGTCGTTTGCCGGGCTGACCGTGGACCAATTCCAACGCCGCACCAGCGTGGTGGAATACAACCGCGCCTCACTCAAGAAAGCATTGCCTGCCGTGAAAAAGTTTGCGGAACTGGAAGGCCTGGGCGCGCATGGAAAATCGGCGCAGATAAGAAAATAACTTCGTCAACGCAGAGACGCTGAGGCGCGAAGATTCGAACCATCAATACCGCGGTATAGTTCTTCGGCCAGTGGGACATATGCGAAGTGTTTGTCGAGTATGTTTGTATCTTCCTTATCGACCATCTCAATTGTTTTTTCAATAATGCGTTTCCCAATAGAAAAATCTTCTGCTTTCTCAAACCAACTCGCTAAACCAGCAAGAAGGCTAACCACTGTTTGAGTTGTGCGATAAATCTCTCCTGTTGTTAATGGGCGTGGTCTAGCGCCCATAGGCGTGTATTTAAGCTCAATACTACTCGCGCTCTTTTTCTGTGAACTCTGAAATCCACCATTCGGTCAATCCAAAGTAGCCTATCGAACCGTGCATCTTAATTTTTTGTTCGGTTACTTTACGCCACTTCCACACGCGGTTTGATGCGCAAGTCCTCGGCGATATGCCGCACAACCACACCCAAGTTGCGCGCCGTGGGATTGCCGTTGCGGTTCAGCATCCGGTGCAGCGTCTTTTCGCCCAGGCCGGTCTGCCGCGCCAGTTCCTTGAAGGTGATTTCGGCGTGAACCAGGTCGCGCAGCATGGAAAGTCCCTCGGCGGTTTCGCCTTCCAGCAGCGCGCCCACGGCTTCGGCGTAAAGCGCCCGCGCAAATTTGCGGTCGCGTTTGATGCGCGCCACGACGGTTTCCTTGTAATCTCGTGTCAGTGCCATGTCATGCCTTTGTCTGTTTGTGTCGTTTCCAGCGTTCCACTGCGGCGGCGATGTCGGCGTCCTGCCGGCGTTTGCTGCCGCCGCCAAGCAGGATGATGATGGTCCGGCCTTCGCGTCCGTAATACACACGGTAGCCCGGCCCAAAATCCAGCCGCAACTCAAACACGCCTTCGCGCAGCGGCTTGGAAGCACCGCAGTTGCCCGTTTCAAGGCGGCGGATGTATCTGTCCACCCGCGCCGCGGTCACCGCGTCCAAATCGTCGAACCATTCCGCGAACGGCGAGCGCCCGCCTTCGGTGTATTCCCGAATCTCAAACGAACCGTTCACATAGTATCATTTAAGTTACCATTGTCAACTGCTGTTTCCCGGCAGTAAAGGGTGAGGTGCGGGCGATTGGCTGCGTTGAAAATCTTTTCATTCCGGCGAATGTGTTTATTCTGTGCGCATGATAATTCATTTGCTCTCACAGTCGAGAGTTCACGTTGTTGCCTTGAGATGAGCAAGACCGGCTCGAAGAATTTAATCCGCCCGCTGGTGTGCGCGTTGCAACCTTACGTCTATGGCGAGCAGCCGAAGATCAAGGGGCTCATCAAGCTCAACACGAACGAGAATCCATATCCGCCGTCGCCGAAGGTGCTGGCGGCGGTCAAGGCGGCGGTGGACGGGCGGCTGCGGCTGTATCCGAACCCGACGGCGCAGGCGTTGCGCGAGAAGCTGGCAAAATTGCACGGCTGTCACGCGGACAATATCATCATCGGCAACGGCTCGGATGAATTGCTGGCGCTGGCCACGAGGGCTTTTGCGGAGCCAGGTTCACAGTCCACAGCCCACAGTCCACAGTCAGTTGTGCAGTATTTCACGCCGAGTTACTCACTGTATCCGGTGCTGGCGGACATTCATGGCGCGCGGAAAAATCCGGTGCCGCTCAAGCCGGATTTCAGTCTGCCAAGCCTTTTGGAACTGAGGCGCGACGGTGTCTGGAAATTTGACGCGGCGCTGACTTATGTGACCACCCCGAACGCACCCAGCGGGCGCGGTTATTCAACGAAAGAGCTGGAATCGCTCTGTCGCGCGCAGAAGGGTGTCGTCATCCTCGATGAGGCTTATGTGGATTTCGCGGAGGAAAACGCGCTGAAGCTGGCTTTGAAATTCCCCCACGTCATTGTGGCGCGGACGTTTTCCAAGGCGTATTCGCTGTGCTTCCAGCGCGTCGGTTATTTCGTCGGGCATTACGACCTCATCGCCGCGCTGCACAAAATCCGCGACAGTTACAACGTGAACGGCCTCGGCCAGGCCGCCGCCGTGGCCACGCTGAGCGATTTGCCGTATTACCGTGCCAATTTCAAAAAAATCATCACCACGCGCGAATGGTTGAGCCGTGAATTGACGAAATTCGGTTTTCGCGTTTTTCCGAGCCGGACGAATTTCATCCTGGTGCAACCGCCGTCCCGCCCTGGCGGAACCGCGCACGAATGGCAGCGCCAATTGCGCGCGCAGAAAATCCTCGTCCGCTGGTTCAATTCCCCGGAGGTGAAAAAATATCTGCGGATCACCATTGGCACGCCAGCGGAAGTAGAGGCGCTGGTTCAGGCGGCACGGAAGATCCTGATGTAGCGTCGGGCCTGCGGCTCGAATGTCCAACTACAGGCCGAACGCGATGCGAAACCTTTTGTTTCCCGGCGGCGCAATTTCTGCTAAGTAGCGTGCGTGTATCTGGAATACTATGGATTGAAGCAGGCGCCGTTCGACATCACGCCGAACCCGCGCTTTCTGTTTCACAGCCAGAAGCACCGCGAGGCCTACAATCACCTGCTGTACGGCATCTGCGAGCGCAAGGGCTTCGTGCAGCTCACCGGCGAGGTCGGCGCGGGCAAGACGACGCTTTGCCGCGCATTGCTCGAACAGCTCAACGGGATGTTTTCCACCGCGCTCATTCTCAACCCGGCGCTGGACGCGGACGGACTGATGAAGGCCATCGCGACCGAATTCGGTTTGGACGCCCACGGACGCGACCGGCTGGGGACCATCACGCTCATCAGCGAATTTCTGCTCAAGCAGGTCCAGCAAGGCAAGGATACGGTGCTCATCATTGACGAGGCGCAGAATCTGACCGAGGAATTGCTCGAACAAATCCGCCTGCTTTCGAATATCGAAACCGACGATCGCAAGCTGCTGCAAATCGTGCTGCTGGGGCAGCCCGAGTTGCGCGACCGCCTCAACAGCCACCGCCTGCGCCAGCTCCGCCAGCGCATCACCGTGCGTTATCACCTCGCGCCGCTCGATCGACTGGAGGTCGCTCAATACATCCAGCACCGGCTCGAACTCGCCGGCTCGCAGGGCGTGCCGTATTTCACGCGGCCGGCCCTCTGGCGCATTTTTGGTTACAGCCACGGCATCCCCCGGCTTGTCAACGCCGTTTGCGACAAGTCGTTGCTCGCCGGTTTCGTCGAACAAAGCGACCACATCACCTACCCGATGGTGGGCCGCGCCATCCGCGAACTCGAAGGAAACATCCACCTATGAGCCGCATCAACGACGCGCTGAAACGCGCCCAGCGGGCACAGCGACAAAACCCGGCGCTTTCCGGCGCCAGAATGCCGGGGCGGCGGCCGATGGCCTCCCGGCCCGGGAGCGTCATCAGTTGGATGCTGCCGGGGGTGATTGGTTTTTTGATTGTGGCGGCGTGTCTTTTTATCGGCATGGCCCTGCTCACGCGCGCCGTGACAAAGTCCGGTGGCACGCCCAAACTTTTGGCGGCGCAACCGTTGAAACCCACGGCCGCGCCCGTGCCGGTTCCCGCGCCCCAAACGCCACCGCCACAGCCGACTCCACCGGCCTCGCTGACGCCGCCGGCGTCGCTGGCATTGCCACCCAAGCCGCCATCGGCGCCGCCGGAACCAAAATTGCAGGGCATTGTGTATGCCGCGACCCGACCGTGGGCGATCGTGGATGGCCAGACCGTCCATGTCGGCGACAAGCTCGGCGAATTTCGCGTGAAGCTCATCGCTCAAAGCACCGTCACTTTGGAAAAGACCGACGGTTCGCAAAAGATATTGGGCTTGGACAAATAAAAATCCGCGCCATCATTTCGCGTGCGCTGTTTGAAAAAATTCCTGTCCGCGTCGCCCGCCGTTGCCCGGGTCGCGCCGTTTGTGGTTTTCCTCCTGTTGACGTTTTGCCAGGGGCAATTCGGCGCGGCATCGGCTTATTGGTGTTACCTGGCCAAAACGCTCGTCGGGGTGTGGCTGATTTGGGAGATGCGCCCATTCGTGGCGGAAATACGCTGGGCCGTCAGTTGGGAGGCCGTCGCCGTCGGTGTGGGTGTTTTTGCCGTCTGGGTTGGACTGGATCCATTTTATCCGCATTCCAAAGAAATATTGCAAAATGATATTAACCCCTTCCTGAAGAAAATTGGCCTGGGGATATTGTGTTCAGATTCGAACCCGGAGAAATTATGGAATCCCATCGAACAATTCGGCTATGGTTCGGCGCTCGCCTGGCTGATGATCGTCACGCGGATTCTGGGTTCGACTTTCGTTGTGCCGCCGCTGGAGGAGGTTTTTTACCGCTCATTCCTTTACCGCTACATCGCCAAAATAGATTTCCAGTCGGTGCCCCTCAACCAATTTTTGCCGTTGCCATTCATTGCGACCGCGGCGGTGTTCGGCTTTTCCCATAATGAATGGCTGGCCGGCATTTTGTGCGGTGCGGGGTATCAATGGCTGGTGTTGCGCAAAAACCGGCTGGGTGACGCGATGACGGCGCACGCCATCACCAATTTACTGCTGGGCGTTTGGATCGTCTGGCAGCACGCGTGGCAGTTCTGGTGAAAGTGGCACAGTCGTTCCGCTTGTGAAGACCAGCAGACACACCGGCCCGAGGCTTGTGCCACCCTACTTCGCCTGAAGATCAATCCGGTCGCGTTCGAGCGTGCTGCCTTCCTGCGCGGCGAGGTTGGCCAGGGCCTCGTTGTAATTGGCCAGGGCGCGGATTTCCTGCCCACGGTCGGCGGTGAGGGTGTTCTGGAGCTGCAGCACGGTGAAGGTCGTGCTTTTGCCCACGGCGTATTTCTTCTGTTCAGCATCGAGCGCCGCTTCGGCATAAATGCGCGCCTGCCGCGTAGCGTCCACGCTCTGGTAAGCCGACTGCGCGTTTTTGACCGCGTTGTCAATCTGCACCATGATGTTTTGTTCAAGTTGTTTCAATTGTAACGCGATTTGCTGCAAGGTCGCCTTGTTGGACTTGTACTGGTTGCGCGCGCCGACATTGCTGAGCGGGACCGTTATTTGCGCGCCATAACTGTAAAAGGGAGCGTTCCCTTCGTGGAATTGATCAAGGGTCCCGCTGTACTCCTTGGACGCTCCGTTAAAGCCGTAGGTGCCGAGCAAATCCAATTCCGGGAAAAGCTGGTTCCGATAATATTTCAACTGAATGCCCTGCTGTTCCACATTCAGCCGCGCCTGCAGCAAATCGGGACGCTCGGTCATGCCCTTCCGCCAACTCTCCTGCAAATCGAATGATTGTGGCGGTGCCGTGAGCGTTGCCGTCGGCTGGATGTCGGTGTCATGCCAGCTCAAATAATTCGTATCGGCCAGCAAGGTTTTCAGCGCGTTTTGATCCGTGAGCAGCGTGTACTGGGCGGCGATCAAATTGGCCTTGCTTTGCGCCACCTGAGCTTCGTCCTGCTCGATGGTTCCAGCGCGCTCCGCGACCGTGCCGATTTGCACGCGCTGGTTATCCTGGTCCAGTTGGGTCTGGGCCAGTACCAGCGCCTCCTGTTGCACCTGCATGTTTTGTTGCGCGTAAACCAGTTCGTCATAGGCGTTTTCCACGGCGGTGGCACTGGTAATGATTTGGTTGCGCAAACCCTGTTCCGAGTATTGCAGACGGTTTTTGGCAACGCGAATGTTCAGCCGCGTATTATCAATCCAGAAATTTTTCAGCAACGGCTGGGTGAGCGAAACGCCAATTTGACCGGAAGTGCTTTCTGGGTTTGCCGAACTGGTGGTGTCGTCAATATTCCCGCTGAAAGTGTATTGCAGCCCCCAGGGCAGTGTACCATTAATGCCGGAATTGAAACCGTCCGATTCCGTTGTTCGGGCTGGAATCGAGTTGGTCGAATACTGATTGAAACCGCCACCGGGCGTCACGTTGAAACTGTGTTTGCCGGAAATGTTGAGCGAGGGATCATAACCGCCATAAGCAGCGTCCAGGTTATACAGCGAGATCTGTGGATTATAGCGCTGAATTTGCACGTCGAGGTTGTGCCGGAGCGCCTCCTGAATGCAGTCCTGCAGCGACATCGTGCGCGCGTTCGCGTTGGTTTCCATCAAGGCAGGAGAGGCATTGGTTATAAGCGGCGCGGTCAATGCGTTCGTATCCATCTGCGCAGCCACGGGCAGGGCCGCCAGGAAAAAAAGCGGAAAATAGCTCAAACATTTCATGGTGCTGTGCATCTTGCGGCTTCCGCCGCGGTTCGTCAAACTTAAGACGCGCCGGCGCCGGCAGAGGTAACCGTCCGGTTAATTCCGGGTCAGCCGGCTTTTGCGCCAGCCGCCGGCGAACCGGACGGCGGGGCATCCTCGATGACCGCGTGCTTCTCCAGGAGATCGAGGGTCTTCTCGTGCAGGATTTGCTCGTAAAGCTCGGGCGCGCCGTTGCGCTTCTGCAAATCCTTCAGGAATTTGTCGAGGGGAATCTGATACAACGCCGCCAGCGACTGCGCGCGTTTCAAAATTTCCTCCTGCGACACCTGCAGATTCTCCTTCTCGGCGATGCGCTCGATCAGAAACGACAGCTTCACGCGCTCCTTGGCGTTGTGCGTGGCCGCCGAATAAATCTGCTCCTTTTGCTGCTCAATCATCTCGCGGGTGACCCCGCGCTTGGTGTTTTGCCGGACGATGTCATAAACCGCGTTGCGCGTTTCCTGCGCGACCGCCGTTTCCGGCAGGTCAAAATTAACGCGGTCGAGCAGCCCGCGGACGACCTGGGCGCGGACGGACTTGGCCTGCGAATAACTCAACTCGTTCTCCAGGTCCCGCCGCACGCCGGCGCGCAGCTTCTCCAGACTTTCCGCGTCGTACAGTTTGGCGAACGCGTCGTCCACCGGTGGCAGGACTTTTTCCTTGATCTCAACAACTTCAATTTCAAAGATGCCTTTTTTGCCCGCCAGTTCCTTCGTCAGGAAGTCGGCGGGGAAATCCACGCTGACCGCCCGTTTGTCACCGGCCTTGGCCCCGGTGAGCGCCTCAGCGAAGCCGGGCAGGAACGCCTCGGGGCCGATGTCCACCCAGAAATTTTTCTGTTCCGCCAACCCCTTCGCCGTCGGCGCGGTATCGGTGACGGGCTTGCCGTCGCACGTGCCGGTGTAGTTCACCACCGCGACGTCGCCGGGATGCGCCTCGCGGGCGACCGTCTCAAATTTCGTGTGCTGCCGCCGGAGCAATTCCACCGCGCGCTGTACGTCGGCGTCGGTGACGGATTTGACCTCGCGTTTGACCCGCAGCCCTTTGTAATCGGGCATTTGAAATTCCGGCGCGGTCTCGATGGTGGCGGCGAATTGCAGCGCCTGACCGCGGCCAAACTGAATTTCCTCGATGTCCGGGTAGCCGACCACGATGATTTTTTTTCCGTCCAACGCCTTGCGATATGAGTCACCGATGAGCTTGCGCTTGGCCTCGGCCTTGATGTCGGCCTCGAATTTCTTGGCCACCAGTTCGCGCGGCGCCTTACCCGGACGGAAACCCGGCAGCGACGCCTGTTTCTGGAAATCCTTCGTGACCGCGGCAAAGGCCTCGTCCACGGCCTGCGCGTCCACTTCCACCCGCACCAGTTTTTTGCACGGGGCCAGATTTTCCACGGTAACGTTCACAAAATATCACTCGTCAACGAGCCGCGCAGCTTACGTGAATCCGCCGGATTCCGTCAACGGTTTTGATGGCCTGCCGATGGAGTTTGCGCTTTGATGATGCCGCATGAAGCAAACGTTCTTCGTCGCCGGCACAGACACCGGCGTTGGCAAAACCGTCCTGACCGCTTTGCTGGCGCAGTTTTTGCGCAAACGCGGCGTGAGCGCGGCTGCGCTCAAACCGGTCTGCTCGGGCGGACGCGACGATGCCCGCGCCCTGCTTGCCGCGCTGGGCGGCGCGCTTTCGCTTGACGAAATCAATCCGTGGCATTTCCGCGCGCCCCTCGCGCCGTTGCTCGCCGCGCGCCGCGAACGGAAGCAAGTCGAGTTCGCGGACGTGCTGGCGCACGTCCGCTCGATGCAAAAACTTTTTGACACTCTGCTCATCGAGGGCGCGGGGGGGCTGTTGAGTCCGCTCGGCAGGAATTTTGATTCGCGCGATCTCATCATCGCCTTGCGCGCGGTGCCGATTATCGTCTGCCCGGATCAACTCGGCGCGGTCAACCGGGTTTTGCTCACACTCGAAGCCCTGCCGAAAACATTCCGGGACCGGGCACGCGTTGTTTTGATATTGCCGCCAAAACCGGACGCCGCCGCCGCTGCCAACGCGACCTTGCTGGCGGAGTTCTTTGACGCGAAACGGATTTTTGTGTTGCCGTGGCTGGGTGAAAAAATTCAGGCGCGGCGGGTTCTCCGGAATCCGGCGCTGCGCCAGGTCCTCCAGGCGCTGGTTCGGAGTTAAGGCTTCCCCGGCGCGTTGGTGGACAGGAATGATTCGCGCCACGGCCGGTGGTTTTTGTAGAGTTGCCGCCGTTGCCGGAGGCCTTCGAGATTTTTCATTTTCGCGGCCGCGGCGAGATCAAGCGCCTTTTGCGCGACGTCCTGAGCATCCGCAAAATCGCCGGTTTCCGCGCAGGCCATGCCCACCACGTCCAGGACGAACGGTTGCGCGCCACCGGTTAGCGCGTTCGCTTTGGCCGCGAGCAGGAGCGCGGCTTTGCCGTCGCGAATTTCAGGGTTTTCATCGGCAGCCAGCACATGGGCGGTGTAGGCGAGGATTTGAAAATTGTCCGGGTCAATCCGCAGCGCCTGGTGGAACTGGCTCATTGCTTCGGAATCGCGGCCCTGTTTCAACAGCGCTTTGCCCATTTCAAAATGCGGCCAGGGATACGCGGGATCGAGCCGGGCCGCATTGGTGAATTCATTCATGGCTTCGCTGAACCGGCCCAGTCCGGCAAGCACATTGCCAAGGCTGTCGTGCAAAAACGGCAGGTCCGGTTTCAGGCGGACGGCCTCACCATACTCGGCCAGTGCCTCTTGGGGTTTGCCCAGGTTGGCCAGCACGTTTCCGAGATTATTGTGGATTTGGTAACGCTCCGGCGTGAGCCGCTCCGCTTTGCGATATTCGGCCAGTGCTGCATCGGGTTTACCCTGCTGTTCGAGCGCCACGCCGAGATTGATCAGCGCGATATCATTGTCCTTCGTCACCGCCGCCGCGTGCGCGAAAAGGGTGTAGCCGTTGCGCCAGTAGCGCAATTGGTTTTCCGTAAGCGCTACACAGCTTGCGAGCACCAGGCCGGCGGCCACCGCCACGGGCGCCGTGGGCAATCGGAGCCGGCCTGCCCAATCCCGGAGGCCAAACGCCACCGCCATGAACAGGCCGATGGATGGGATATAGGTATAACGATCCGCCAGTGCCGCGCCGCCGACTTGCACCAGGCCGATCACCGGCACGAGCGCACCTAAATACCAAAGCCAGCCGACCAGCACATACGGGCGGGACCGCCGGGCGCGCCACACCATCCACGAGAGGGTGACCAGCATGATGGCCGTCACGATGGCCAATACTCGCACCCGGACTATCTGCGTGGACAAGGGATAAAACACTGCCAGATCCAC
>DATNHI010000008.1:0-12687 GCA_035605035.1 Verrucomicrobiia bacterium | reverse complement strand
GGTGTGGACCTGCGCCCGCGGGGTGAAGGCCTCGGCCACCTTGCGCTTGGCGTAACGCGGTTTGACCACGTGGCCGGAAAGCAGGCCGACCAGTCTGCCCTTTTCATCCACGACGGGAAATGTGCTGAAGCCGAATTTTTTCTGCTCGATTAACGCCAGCACGTCGCCGATGAGCTGGCCGGGCGTGACCGTGATCGGTTCCTGAATCAGGCCGTGGACGTGGTTTTTGACGCGGCTGACCTCGGATAGTTGCTGGCGCTCCGGCATGTTGTAATGAACCAGGCCGAGGCCGCCGTTGGCCGCCATCGCGATGGCCATGCGCGATTCGGTCACGGTGTCCATGTCGGACGAAATCACCGGGATGTTGAGGCGCAGATTTTCCGCGAGCGTCGTGTCGAGTTGCGTATCGCGGGGGAGGATTTCGGAATAGAGCGTCGCCAGCGTGAGGTCGTCGAACGTCAGGCCGATTTTATGGTTGGCCGGGAAGAACTCATCCGCCGGTTGGAAGAACGGATCGTCAAAAGTGGAATTGCGCGTGGCTGCCATGTCGGAAAATGAAGGCTGACCACCGCCTTTGGCAAGCAAATTATTTTGGAATGCGGTGACACGTCACCGCTTTGAAAGCGCCGTCAGGTCGGCGCACTCCAAGGGATTGACGCGGACGAATACCTCGGCGTTTTACCAGCTTTTGCCCGCGAACCAGATGCAGCCGATGACCATGGCGGCCACGGCACAGGTGCCCATCAACCCGCGATAGATTTTCACGCTATTGGCCGCATAACGGCTGGTGAGCCATCCGATGCCCGAGGAGAATCCCGCCATCGCCAACACCGTGCCCGCGCCAAAGGCAATCAGATAAGTGATGGCTTGCACCTTGGTCGGCATGGCCAGCATGGGCAAAATGCCCAGGATATGCGAACTGCCCGCCAGCCCGTGCAGCGTGCCGATGGCAAAGGCCGCGTGCGTGTGCCGGTCATGCGCCACCGGTTCATCGTGCCGCGCGGGATGACCGTGAACGTGCAGGTGGATATGGCGCTGGCCTTCGTGTTCGTGTTCGTGCGCGTGGATGTTGTGCTTGAGCGCACGGCGTAATGCCCAGATGCCGATGCCGAACAGCACCACGCCGACGATCCGGTCGCCCCACGACGACAGCAAATCCACCGGCAGCCGGTTACGCAACCATAGCGCGAGCAGCCCGACAACCGCGACGCCCGACGAATGGCCGAGTCCCCAGCGCACACCGGGAATCCAGGCGCGCCTGGGCCGGCGCACCGCCAGCGGCGCGATGGCCGTCAGGTGGTCCGGCCCGGTCAGCACGTGAATGAGGCCGGCAATCAAGCCGGTGATGACTGCAATCATAAAATTACGTCCGGCGAAGCTGCCTGAATTTCGTATTCAGCGCAAAGCAAACTTCGCTCCGTCAATGTTACGTTTTCAGCATTCCATTCGTGGGAGAGTGCCGCCACACCCCGTTTGACAAAAACTCCGCCTATTTTGCCCTGAATCACCGCGTTTTAACCGGACCAAACTCTTTTCGCAATCTCCCGTCTGGCTCAAATGCCTGCGATTTGTCAGGCGGCATCCTCGATAAGTCTGAAATGTTCATAGAAGTATCCTGTCGTCACCGAGAGCGTGTATTTCTTGTAGCGTGGTGTGTTGCGAATGTCGGGGGGAACCAGACTATCATGTAACTCATCATAGCGGACTGGCAGAAAACTCATAACCGCTGGCTGCGGGTCGGTGGTCTCGGTCATAATACAAACTCGCTCGCCAGCAGTGAGGCTGCAAGAACCGCTGAAGGTTATGGGCGCGCTAAAAAGATACTGAATCTGCGCGTCGCAGCCGTCAATCACCTCCCAAATCTGACCTCCACGGGGAAAGGGTGCTGGTTTGCTCATGACGCAAGTTCCGGCCTGACGTTCCTGAACCACGCCGACAGGCGAGTGGCTCCGCAGGCTCGATAATCGTTGTATAACTCAAACCATCCATTAACTCAAGGGCAATCGGCGCCGGCTCCAGCGCGAGGCTGTGTGAAAATCATTTTTCGACTATCCCATCCGTCTGCTCGATTCATCAAAATTCCGCAGATCGAAAATTTGATCGTTACCGAATTTCATGTCAGCACTTTTCACATAGCCTCGCGCAGTGTTAGCCACTCGCGCTCAAGGCAAAGCTACAACCCCACACACCAACCGGACTGGCACGCAAAGGAAAGGAATTAAGACACGGGCCGGAAAGGCTGAAGGCTGAAGGCTAAAGTCTAAAGTGATTTTCAGGACCGGCCGCTTGATTACGTGTAGTGTCGAGCCTGCTTGCCGCGCCGACTAATGGCGCAGGCGGGCGGCTCGAACGAATCGGCGCACAGCGCCGACACTACAATTGAGGTTCGGTCTTCAAGGTAATTGCGAGTAAACGGGCATCGAAGAAATCAATCCTATGCAAATATTTTTCGATTTTGGCGGTAACGCAAGTCGTGGCAAGATGGGCATATGAAAACTTTCACCTCTCGCGGTCTCTGGTCACGCATTCTCATAGTTCTTGGCAGTATTGGCATGCTGGTGGGAGCCATTGATCCCGTGGAAGGTTCGGCCGTTATCCTTCCTGGCAGCCTGCTCCTTGCGCTCGGCACCTTTTTCAACCAAAGCGAACGGCATCTGTTCGCCTACCGGGCGTGGGTCTTTATTCTGATCGCGATTGGTGTGGGGGCTTTATGGGGATTGAGCGCGGTCGGTGGTATTGGCGGCAAGTCCGGACATTCCATGTGGTGGGGTGTGCTGATACTGCCTTATCTGATTGGCTGGAGCATGGGAGTTTGGGGGCCGGGGTCGCCACGTTGGTTGTTGGTATTGGGCATCGGAGTAGGACTTTGGTACCTGGCAATTCTTGCGCTGGTTCTGAAGCATTCGTCGGAACGTAGCGGAGCCATGTCAGCCCTGCCCGGCATCATCATCGCCGCCATTGGCGTGCTGACCATAGTCGGTTGCATCAGCCGACTGCGTCGGGCGTCACGTCATTTGGTCCTACGCGCCTGAGCTCTGAAGTGGTCGGGGCAAGCCGGGCAGCCGAGACACAAGGGAGTGCGGCTGGCCGGAAGGGCTAAAGGATAAATGCTAAACGCTAAAGTAATTTTCAGGGCTGGCTGCCGCCTTCCTGGCCGGCCATAGCTTGCAAGCGACGGCTGGAGCCTTTAGCCTTCAGAATTCAGCCTTTTCTTCCACACGCTGGCCCATCTTGCCAAGCTGCTCCATAAAGAGAATTTCCGCGATGGGCTGTGACGCCATAACTCTCAACTCCCTGAATCATATTCGCCCAAACACCAGCAATACACGCCCCGCAGTTAAAAATCTCGACAAGCTTCATGAATGGGCGTATTCAGCGGACGAACCCTGCCAGCCTATGAACGAACAAAATCCCGCCGTCCCGCCTGTTGAGGCCGCTCCGTCGCCGGACTACAAAGACCGCTCCACCGGCCTGGTCATCTTCGGCATCCTGACCTTGCTGCTCGGCTGTCTCGCCGGTCTGTTTGTGCCCCTGATGCTGTTCGGGCAGATGATGGCGGCCAAGGCCCCGGATGCGCCGCCGGTGAATCACACCGCCATATTGCCGGGCGTGGCCGTCTATGGCCTGTTGGCCGTGGCGCTGGTCTGGCTGGGCATCGGCTCCATTCTGGCGCGGCGCTGGGCGCGGGCGCTGTTGCTCATCTTCTCCTGGAGCTGGCTCATCATGGGCATCTTCATGACGGCGGTCATGCCGTTCTTCATGGCCAAAGTGTTTGCCAACCTTCCGCCCGATGCCAAAGCCGGCCAGCCGGCGATGCCGCCAGCGGCCATCACCGCCATGGTCGTGGGCATGACGCTTTTCTTCGGCGTGATATTTGTCCTCGTGCCGGCGGTGTGGACATTCTTCTACAGCAGCCGCCATGTGAAGGCCACCTGCGAGGCGCGCGACCCGGTGCCGCGCTGGACGGATGCCTGTCCGCTGCCGGTGCCTAGCGAACGTTCCGATAACTGACCCTTGCCTTTCTCTAACCAATCGAAAATACCGAATACAGCGGGTTGCCCCCATGTTTCCAAAGCGCGCCTAAGAAGGAATTCTGAATCACTATTGAGTAATGGGATGAGTGTTGAGCTAAGGGCTGCCGGTTGACAGGCGGAAAAATGCCGCGTTGCCGACGGGTTGTCCGATGATTTGGTAAAAGTTTCCCGCGTTGGTGGTCGGGCTGCCGCTGAATCGCTGCCAGACGACGGGCGACAGGAGGTTGGTGGCGTATTGCACGTGGTAGCCGCTGGCGTTGGTCGGCCATTCCAGCGCCAGTCCGGGAGTTTGCACCACGGTCAACACCGGCGCCGGCACCCACGTGGCTTCGAATACGTTCCATATCCACGGAGTCAACGGATTTCCCGGCCCGGTCCAGACGATGGTCCCGGCGTCATTGATGCCTCCGCCCCATTGGAACTGCTCGATGTCGTTGATGATCACGCCGTGCAGGCTGGAAAAGATGTGCGGACCGGTGGAAAGGTTCGAACTGACCAGATCGTCGTCATAACAAATCTCCTCAAGATTATTCAGGCCGAGAACGAACGGGTAATTGCCGGGCACAGGTCCGCGCGTGGATGAGATCAGGTTCGGGGCCGCGCCATACTGGTTCCAGATGATTTCTCCCAGGTCATTGATGCACGGATTATAGTGGTCCACCGCGTCGAAGGTCACCTGGCCGCGCACGGTGGAAATAACCTGCCAATTGCCGTTGGTGAGCGCGCAGTAAACCACCTCGCCGTTCGAGTTGACCCCGAAATCGGAGAAGCCCAATTGGATGATGCCGCCCTGGGTCAATCGGCCGCGCGTGGTGCTGACCAGATCCATGCCCGGGCCGCCAAAGGTGTCCGCGTAAACCACCTCGCCGCCGTTCGCCAGGTGCGGTGACACGCCTGAAGCCGACAGTTGCCCACGCACGCTGGAAACAATGCCGGTGCTGTTTTGCACCGCCCAGACGACTTCCCCGGCGTTATTGATGGACGGATGCTGCGCATTCGCAAACGCGAGCTGGGTGATGGACCAACTGCCCATATCGGCCCGGACCTGGAATGGAGCCAGCAGGCCGAACGCCGCCAACAGGAGACAAAAAATCTGCCGCCAGGAACTGCCGGGAATTTGCCTTTTGGCACCCGCCGATGCACTGGACATTGAGCGGGTGAGCGGGAGTTGTTTTTGGGCATCACGCAACACGATGGGACACTCGTGGACTCGACGCGTTTCGTCAAGCGACAGCTTTGCCAATTCCGAAAAGTGGCGAAATTCGACACCCCATCTGATTTTAATACAGAGCTACCGGGAATGTCGCGGGGCAGAATTTTAAACAGAAGATAACCAAGGCAACAAAGACTCTTACGGATTTGGAATAAATTTCTTCGTTTTCTCCGTTACCTTCTGTTCAAGTCTTTTGCTGTTCTGTGCCTTCTGTGCCTTTTTGCGGCATCAAATCCGCGTTCATCCGCGTAATCCATCCTTCGCAGTATTGCTATGGAGGACGGGTCCGCGGTTAAATGGATTCGACACCTCACCTTTAATTCCTCGCCACAGAAGTTTGTTTTCTCCCGTTGACCCTCACCCGGTCCCGCAATGGCGGGACCACCCTCTCCCGCTCCCGCGGGCGAGGGACATCGTTCAAGGCAGGTCGCCGGTGGATGACGGGGGTAAGGTCAATTTGCCGGCAAAGTGCTCACGAAATTATCGGCGTCATCTGTGCTCCCGCTGCCTTTGTATTTGGCCAGTTCGGGATAGGGGAACAACGGACGCGTCCGGTCTTTTGGCCCCCGGTTGATGAGCTTGTCCGGCGCCAGGCCTTCTTCGACCCAACGAATGACTGCATCAATGCCTCCGTTGCCGACGCCGCCATTGCCGTGACCAGCGCCGGGAATGAGAAACAGCCGCGCAAACGGCATCACCTTTTCCCGGCCGCCCATCTGTTGCAGAACGCGCTGGTAATAATCAATCGTCCCTTCGGTCATGATGAGTTGGTCAGCCTGTCCGTGCGTGATGATGATCTTTCCGCCATGGTCACGGAAACGGGACAGGTCCGGGTTGTCGGTTCCGAAAACGGCGCCATATTCCTCCACCGCTTGCCTGAACAACCGCTCGAATTCGGACGGCGTCAAACTCGACACGTCCCAATTGGGATCTTGAACCAGGAAGTATCGGACCCAGTCCAGCGGAATCGGGAATGGCCTCGCACCGGCAAGCGCGGAAAGGTCGGCGCCGCGTGACAGGCCATACCAGAGGAACGTTCCGTCTTGCGCTCGCGGGCCTTCCCAGATTTTCCGGATGACGTCAGCGTCGGCTTCGGTAAACGTGCTCCCGCCCACTTCCGTGCCGACCAGGGCTTTGGGGTCATAAGTGCAGCGCGAGGGATCCTCAATCAAACCATCGGTGACGCCGTCCATCGCATCGCAGGCGGTGATGGCGGCGGCGGTCGCGGCTCGAAGTTTGGCGGTTGAAACGCGGTTGCTGCTGGCGGCCATGACCACTTGCGGCCAAAGTTCCGCCAGCACGAATTTATGGAAGTTGATCGCAGGACAACCGGAGACAATGCCATCGTAATCTTCCGGGTATCGTTGCGCTTCCATTAACCCTTGCCGTCCGCCCGTCGAGAAACCTACGAAATAAGCGAAGCGCGGCGCTTTGCCGTAAAACGCCTTCGACAATGCCTTGCCCACTACGGTCATGTCGTGGATGCCAAGATACGCGTTGTCCTCGATGGCCTGCCAATTGAGCCGTCCATTGGCGTCGAGGCCAAAACTGCCGTTCATGCCTTCGTGTCCGGTGTCGGTGGCGCCCGCCGCGAAACCCGAACGCACTGGTCCGCGCAGACCGAAGGAGCTTCCGCCTGAAAATCCGCCTCCGCCCGTTCCTTCAAATCTCCCGTTCCAGCCTTGCATGGGCAGCGCGATGAATATCCTCACCCGATCGCCGGTCGGCGGATGCGTGACGGTGGCCGTGACGCGGCATGATCCGTCTGCATTGGTAACGACCGAGTCAATGGTCGTGTTCGGAAGTGCGACGTTGGTCAGACTTTCCCACGAACACACCGGCACGCTGTCTGGAAAGACCGGCTTTAGCAGAGTCTCGGCGACTTGCGCACGAGCACCCGCGGCAAGCAGCGTCGCCAAGAGGATGGCTATTCCGGTTCGATATCGGGCAAGCGGGAGGGTTGGGCGGCTCATAAACACCTCGTTTTTAAGACGAAGGAAATCAGATTGTCAATGTTGTTAACGGCAGGTCATTTCATTTGCGTCTGGACTTCAAAAACTGGGAATGGTCAGCATCAAAATTGGGGGACAAATTGGCAGCGCAGGACGGGCATCTTGCCGGGCTCCATTTATAATTCAGAGACAGGCTGGAAGCCTGTCCTACAATTTAATCCGGGTAGCCGGTCGGATGTTTTTTGTGCCAGGCCCACGCGGTGGCGACGATGTCTTTCAGTTTCGGATATTTCGGCTTCCAACCCAGTTCGCGAATGGCTTTCTCGGCCGAGGCAACAAGTCTTGGCGGGTCGCCGGGACGGCGCGGCTTTTCCACCGCAGGAATTTTTTTGCCCGTCACCTTTTCGCACATTGAGATGACTTCCTTCACGGAATAGCCGTCGCCGTTGCCGAGATTGTAAAAGCCGGTCTTGCCCGGTTGCAAACCGAGGATGTGCGCCTGCGCGAGGTCGAGGATGTGGATGTAATCACGGATGCACGTGCCGTCCGGCGTGGGATAATCCGTGCCGAAAATCCAGCACTGCTTTGCCTGGCCGAGCGGGACCTTCAGCACGTTGGGAATGAGATGCGTCTCAATGCGATGGTGTTCGCCGAATTTTTCACTCGCGCCGGCCGCATTGAAATACCGGAAGGCGATGAACTCCAGACCATAAATTTTCTGATACCATTGGAGGATTTTCTCGAACATCAGCTTGGACTCGCCGTAGGGATTGATCGGGCGTTGCGGCAAATCCTCGGTCATTGGAATTTTGTCCGGCGGACCGTAGGTGGCGCACGTGGAACTGAACACAAATTTTTTCACCCGGCATTCGACGGCGGCGTCGAGCAGCTTGAGGCCGTTGACCACATTGTTGTGAAAATACTTTTTCGGGTTTTCCATGGATTCGCCGACCAGCGCGCTGGCGGCGAAATGCATGATGGCATCGGGTTTGGCGGCCTTGACGGCGTTGAGCAGGTCGCCGGGTTCCTCCGGTTTGCCCAAAATGAATTTCGCACGGGTGTCCACCGCCGAGCGATGGCCTTCAGTGAGGTTGTCGTAAACTGTGGCCGCGTGCCCGGCATTGAGCAGTTCTTCGGTGCAAATGGAGCCGATGTAACCCGCGCCGCCGGTGACGAAAACGTTCATGCTGGAACTATGAAAGGAGCGCGGCGGAGTGCAAAGTGCAAAATGGCGGAAGAAAGCGTTCGGACCGTTTCAACGCGGGCTATCAGCCATCCGTCATCGGTCTTCTGAAAGGTGAATTTCATCTCCTGCACAACGGAATCACGGTCACCGGCGATGTTCACCACAATAGTGAGATCCGCCACGGCGGATTGTTTGTCCGGGGCAACGGTGATGTTGATATCAGGAAACTTAACCGTCAATCCACGCAATCTTTCGCGCGCGCCCAGTGCCGCCTGCTGGATTTCGGCACGGCCCATGAGCGTGTGCTGGACACGCCCCGGCACGTTGATGTCCACCTCGACGTTGGTCGCGAAATAGCCGGCGATGTCTTCCGCGGCGGCGAGCCGGGCCAGATTGCCTTCACCCGATGAAAACGACGCCGTGCGGGCGAGTTTGGTAAGACGCTGACGGATGATTCTCTCCGGGCTGGGAGACAAAACGAACCACAGCCAGACGCCGAGCGCCACCAGCGCCGCCAGCAGGATAAAGCTGGAAACATTTTTCATCGGATAACTTCGCCAACAATATGATCGCGCTCAGCTTTGCCAAACGTGTGATTTTCCGGCGGCATGGAGCGATTGTCGCCTACAACAAAATATTCGTTCGGGCCAAGTTTTTCAGGTGGAAGATTCCAATCGCAGGGGAGTTTCTCGTAGGGTTCGTCCAGCACTTCACCGTTAATCAACACCCGACCGTTGGCAAAAGCGACCGTCTCGCCCGGCAGGGCGATGATGCGTTTCAGATACATCTCGTGAACACCAGCCATACGAATGCTGATCGCGTCGCCGCGCTGGGGTTCATGCCACCAATAGGGAACCGCGCTCACGAAATGGGCCGAACTGTCCTGGTACGTCGGTAACATGCTGATGCCTTCGACGCGGATGCCCCGCAGGGTGTTAAAATGATAGCCGAGAATACACAAGACAGCTAAAACGGCCGCGCGTATCAACGTAACTTTGGGATTGCGGCCAATGACCATGATGCGCAGCCAGCGGGGCACTTTTGACTGGCCCCGGCCATTCACTGGCTGAACTGAATTTTGCGCCGACACAGCACGGAGTTTCGGCGCAAATCGCGAATCGCGCAACTGGATTTGGTGTGGCAGACGGCAAGTTGCCCCATGTCACGATGCGTACCACGAAATATTTGAGTTGCCGACAGGTTTTGGACTGCGCCAGCCCTTCCGCCTCCGCGGCGCGCCAAAGCGCCGCTCCGGCGCGACGGCGGCTGGCGCTTTTGGGGAAGTGGCAAGCGTTACCAGAGCGGTGGAGGGCCACCGCAGTCCAAGACGCTACCGCGCCAACGCAAGTTCTTTGAGATTCCTGGTCACGGTATGTGATGCCAGAATCGTAACCGTCCGCGCGTCACACCTGGCCCATCGCCTTGTCCAACGCAGCATAAAGCTGGTTCATCGTTGCCTCGGTCTCGTCGCCCATGTTCGAGATGCGGAAGGTCTTGCCTTTGATTTTGCCGTAACCGCCGTCAATCAGAAAGCCCTGGTCCTTCACCACCGCCTGCAGCTTCGGCACGTCCACGACGCGGCCGCCGGGCTTGGCGCCGTTGTTGACGCAGGTGAGCGTGACGGATTCAAAGCCCTTGTCCGGGAACAGCGTAAAACCGTGTTTGGCCGCCCAGGCGCGCGTCATTTCAGCCAGCTTTTTGTGCCGGGCGAACCGGTTTTCCAGGCCCTCGGCGAAAATGTCTTCGAGCTTCGATTGCAGGGCATAAACGTGGCCGATGCTCGGCGTGCTCGGCGTCATGCTTTTCTCGGCGTTGTTCTGGAACTCGACGAAATCGAAATAATAGCCGCGGTCGGTGATGGTGGCCGCCTTGGCCAGCGCCGCTTTCGAGCAGGTGAAAATGGCCGTGCCCGGCGGCAAGGCAAGCGCCTTTTGCGTGCCGGCCAGCAGCACATCAATCCCCAGCGCGTCAAATTCGATTTTCGTGGCCGTCATCGAACTGACCGAATCCACGATGAACATCACGTCGGGATATTTGCTCTTGAGCGCGGCGATTTCGGCCAGCGGACTCATCACGCCGGTGGAGGTTTCGTTGTGAATCACCGTCATCGCATCGAACTGGCCGGTGGCGAGTTTTTTATCCACCTCCGCGGCGCGGATGGGAGAGCCCCACGGCACCTGCAACGGCTCAGCCGGTTTGCCGCAGCGTTTGGACACATCGAACCACTTGTCCGAAAACGCGCCGCACATGCAGTTGAGGACTTTTTTGGCGACGAGATTGCGGATGGCGCCTTCCATCACGCCCCAGGCGGACGAGGTGGAGATATAAACGAGTTGCTTCGTGTAAAGCAGTTGCTGAAGTTGCGGCTGGATGGCGGCGTAAAGGTCTTTGAACCCCTGGCCGCGATGGCCGATCATCGGCTTGCGAAACGCCTTGAGGGTTTTCTCGCTCACTTCGACCGGCCCCGGAATGTGCAATTTGACGTGTGCCATAAATCGTTCGTGGAATTTTTCACTTTCGACGATGCAAAGGCAAGAACAGCTTTGCCAATTACTTGACGAAAATTGGCAAATTCAGCGGCAAATCAGCGCTTCACATACCCGTTTGCGCGGAACCACATGACGGCATCAGCCATCGCCTGTTTCACTGGCGTTTGCGGCAGGCCGAGTTCGCGAATGGCTTTGACCGGGTTGAACCACATCTTGTATTTCGCCATGCGCACGCCGGCCAGCGGCACGCGCGGCGGTTTGCCGGTGACGCCGGCGATGGCCTCGCTCACGTGCCCGGCGGCCAGCGCCACCCAACGCGGCAGCTTCATTTTCGGCGCGGGCACGCCGCTGATTTCCGCCAGCGCATCGAACGTTTCCTCGAGCGTCCAATTGCCGCCGCTATTGCCGAGAATGTAACGCTCGCCGAATCTCCCTTTTTCCGCGGCGAGAATATGTCCCGCGGCCACGTCGCGCACATGCACCCAGTTCAAGCCTGAGTCAATGTAACCGGGCATTTTGCGATTGAGGAAATCCACAATCAACTGGCCGGTCGGCGTGGGTTTCACGTCGCGCGGGCCGATGGGCGCGCTGGGATTCACGATGACCACGGGCAGCCCCTTCTTCGCCAAATCCAGCGCCACACATTCCGCCTGCCATTTCGAGCGTTTATAATGGTTGCCCATCTGCGTTTCGGAGACCGGGTCCGTTTCGTCCGTCGGAACAATTTTCCCGTTCACGGATTTGGGCAACGCGATACAGCCGACGGTGCTGGTATAGACGATGCGCGCGCAACCCGCGGCGGCGGCGGTTTCGATGACGTTGCGCGTGCCTTCGACGTTCGTCGCATACATCGGCGCGTAATCGCGCAGCCACAGTTGATAGCTCGCCGCGACGTGGAAACACCATTCGCAGCCCTCGATTTCGCGTTTGAGCAGCTCGCGATTGCCCACGTCGCCGATTACACGCTTGAACTCAACCCCCGCCAATCCGCGCAAATCGGCGTTCGGACGCAGCAACGCCTTCACCCGGTGGCCGCGGGCAACGAGTTCCTGGACAAGGTTTGAGCCGATGAAACCGGAGGCGCCAGTGACGAAACAATTCATAAGCCGAAAGCGGTCACGGGAATTTTGGCGCAACCCGCCGCCGGATTCCACAAAAAGTTTTCTGCCTCCTGGCCGTGTCTTGATTCGTTGTAGCGTCGAGCCTGCGGCTCGAAATCGGCGCTCAGCGCCGACGCTACACTCTCCCGCGCTTGACTTGTCCGGCTGGCTGCGGGATACTCGCCCCGTTGTATGCCGGTCAAAAGCAGTACCAGAAAGAAGATGACGCGCTCCGAGCAGCGCGACTTGGACGTCAAAATTGAATTCATCGAGGGGGTTGTGCGTCGCGATCCGGGTTATGTGGATGCGCTTCAATTGCTCGGTGATCACTACACGCAACGCGGGCGGTTCACCGAAGGGCTCAAGATGGATGAACGTCTCGCGCGCCTGCGGCCGGACGACGCGCTGGTTTTTTATAATCTCGCGTGCAGCTATTCGCTCACCGATCAGTTTGACCGCGCCGCGCTCGCGCTGGAAAAGGCATTGAACCTCGGCTATCGCGATTTCAACTGGCTCGCCAGGGACCCCGACCTGCACAAACTCCGCCAGCAACCGGTTTTCCGCGACATCCAGGACAAAATCCGCCGGCTGAAGATCAAAGTCCGGCGATGACACGGATTCTACCGATTTCCACAGACCGAATT
Organism: Verrucomicrobiia bacterium; assembly: GCA_035605035.1. Lineage (GTDB taxonomy): Bacteria > Verrucomicrobiota > Verrucomicrobiia > Limisphaerales > UBA11358 > UBA11358. Next base: position 69 of record DATNHI010000008.1, on the reverse strand, counting down.
GAAATGCATTTCGTGAAAATTTGTGCAATTCGTGTCTTATGAATGTCACCGTTGGTGGCCGCACCCGGC
>DATNHI010000007.1:0-1554 GCA_035605035.1 Verrucomicrobiia bacterium | reverse complement strand
TTCGCGCTCAAAATTCCCGGCGCGTATTTCACCTGCCAGCTCAATTTCGAATTTGGCTTCATCGCCTGCTTGCCGAGCGACACGCCGTTCAAAAACAATTCCACTTGCTTGCAATTGCTGAAGGCCTCGACGAGGACTTCCTGGCCGTCTCTTCCAGGCCAGTTCCAATGCGGCAAGAGATGCAGCACCACGTTTGTCGTCCACCACGATTTGTAGTAATAGAAAACGTCCTTTGGAAAACCGCATGTGTCGAGAATGCCGAAATGCGAGTTGATGCACGGCCACCAATACGGTGTCGGCTCGCCGCGATAATCAAAACCGGTCCAAACAAAGCCACCGGAGAGCCACGGACGAACGGCGAAGAAACTCCACCAGCTTTCGGCGGTCGTGGTCCAACCCGGCCAGACGACGTCGTAAGCGGCGACGTAACCGCGCGGACGGTCGTTGGTGTAAATACCGCGTGTGCCGACGACGCTGGCCTGCTCGGTGCCGACGTTTGGCTGGCGCGGATGCTCGGCGTGGTATCGGTCCATTTGAGGACCGTAGTGATAATTCCAGCCGCGCACTTCAATGACGGAATTGATGCCGCGGAACACATTGTCTTCAGGCGCGGCGTAAGTGACGGGACGCGTCGGGTCGAGCTGCCTGACGTAATCCTGCATCGAACGCGCGACGCTCGCGGCCGGCGGCGTGTCCTGCACGGCGAACTGCTCGTTGGCGATGCACCAAATCGCGACGCCCGGATGATTGCGGTCGCGCCGGATCTGGTCGTCCCACTTTTTCATGTTCTCCGAATCGCTGCCCATCAACCGGCTTTCATCCATGACCAACATGCCGAGCCGGTCGCAGACATCGAGCAATTCCGGCGCGGGCGGATTGTGCGAGGTGCGAATGGCGTTGCAGCCGAACTCCTTCAGTTGTTGCACACGGAATTCCTGCAACGCATCCGGGATGGCCGCGCCGACGCCGGCATGATCCTGGTGATTGCAGGTGCCGAAAAGTTCGTAATGCCTGCCGTTCAGCAAAAAGCCGTTCGTCGGGTCAAAGCCCACGGTGCGGATGCCGAAAAGGGTTTCTTTTTGATCAACGACTTTGCCGTCCAAGGAGACGGTCGTGACGAGCTTGTAGAGTTTTGGCGATTCCGGCGACCAGAGAACGGGTGAGGAAAGCCTCGACTGCAATTTGACGGCGCCTTGTGATTTGCGATTTAACTTTTCCGATTGGTGAAAATTTTTCAGCGGTTTCCCTTCCGGTGAAATGATCTCGCAGTTCACGACAGCCGTGGCGGGTTTGGCAAGCGTGTTGAGCAGTTTCGCTTCAACGTGTACGTCCGCCACTTTCGCCGGCACGTTGTTCTTGAACGAGGAATATACAAAAACCCCTTCCGGCGCGATGGCCACCGGCGCGGTCTTGTCCAGCCAGACGTGGCGGTAGATGCCCGCGCCTTCGTAAAACCAGCCCTCGGACTTGGTCGCGTCCACGCGCACGGAGATTGAGTTCGTCCCGCCAAAGTGCGCCACGTCCGTGATGTCCTCGCGGAACGGATAGTAGCCG
>DATNHI010000006.1:0-16580 GCA_035605035.1 Verrucomicrobiia bacterium | reverse complement strand
AGCCGCAGCCCGCCGCGGGCGCGAGCCGCGCGCCGAAAATCAAAAAAGAGGACGGGCGCATTGATTGGAACCGGCCGGCGCGCGAAATCTGGAACCGGCTGCGCGCGTTCACGCCGTGGCCGGGGGCCTATACGTTTTGGTTGGGAGTTCCGCCTTCAGGCGGCAACGTCATTCGGACAGGAAAACCGCCTGAAGGCGGAACTCCGAACGAGCCTCGACCGATGCAGCTGAAAATCTGGAAGGCAGAAACTGTCGAGCACACCGGGAAACCGGGAGAAATTTTATCAGCGGACAAAACGAGCATCCTCGTCGCGTGCGGCCAGGGCGCGTTGCGGATTCTGGAATTGCAGCGGGAAGGCGGCCGGCGGATGAGCGCGGCGGAATTTCTGGCGGGACACCCGCTGAAGGCAGGCGAAAGATTTATGTAGCGCTGGCGCTGCGCGCCAACAATCCGGCCACAGGCCGGACTCTACATTTTCGCATCCTTCAACCCGGCGGCGTAGGCCTCAAACACGCGGCGCATTTCGTCGCGGACGCGGCGGAAAGAGGCCAGAATTTCCTCGTCGCTGCCGGTGGCTTTCGCGGGATCCAGAAACGGCCAGTGATGGCGTTGCACCTGGCCGGGGAAAATCGGGCAGGCCTGGTCCAAATTGCCGCAGACGGTGATGACGGTGTGGACCGGTTGGTCCAGGAATTCCTTCAGGTGTTTGGAGCGATGGCCGGAAATGTCAATGCCAACCTCGGCCATGACCTTGATGGCGAGCGGATGAACATAACCGGTCGGATTCGAGCCGGCGCTTTGGACGTTAATCAGTTCGCCGGCCGCGGCGCGCAGGAAACCTTCGGCGATATGGCTGCGGCAGGAGTTGCCAGTGCAAAGGATTAAGACGGTGGGTTTGGTGTTTTGAGTCATGGGAGAATGATGGGGTTCAAAATCCGAATGCCGAAATCCGAATGCCGGAAGAAGTCCGAAGCCCGAAATCCGAAAGACCACCCGAGCGCAGCCTTCGACATTCGAATTTCGGATTTCCTTCGGTTTTTGGACATTCGGATTTCGGGTTTCACGCGACCCGTGCCTGATACCAGCCGCGCGAATGGTTGCAGACGTGGCAGACGGACAACATCACCGGCACTTCGACAAGCACGCCGACGACCGTCGCGAGCGCCGCCGGCGAATCCGCGCCAAACAGGGTGATCGCCACCGCGACGGCCAGTTCAAAAAAATTGCTGGCGCCGATGAGGGCGCCGGGCGAGGCAACATTGTGCGGCACCCGGAACCGGCGCATCAGCAGGTAGGCGAGTGACGAATTGAAATAGACCTGGATGACAATCGGCACGGCGATGAGCAGCACGGCGAACCAGCGTGTCGTCAGGTTTTTTGACTGGAACGCGAAGATCAACACCAGCGTCAGCAACAGCGCCCCGATCATCACCGGATGAAATTTCGGCAGGAATTTTTGCTCAAACCATTCCCGGCCATGCGACTTCAGCAGCATCGTGCGCGTCAGCCAGCCGGCTGCCAGTGGAATCACGATGAACACGATCACGGATGTGATGAGCACTTTTGCCGGCACCACGACGTGCGCCACGCCGCACAGAAACATCACGATGGGCGCGAACGCCACCAGCATGATGAGGTCGTTCACCGCCACCTGCACGAGTGTATAAACCGGGTCGCCGTCGGTGAGATACGACCAGACAAACACCATGGCCGTGCAAGGCGCGGCGGCGAGGATGATCAGGCCGGCGGTGTAATTTTTGGCCACCTCCGGTTCAATCCACGGGGCGAAGAGGTGTTGCATGAACAGCCAGGCCAGGAATGCCATGCTGAACGGCTTTACCAGCCAGTTGACAAACAACGTCACCGCCAGGCCCTTCGGTTTGCGCGCGATGCCACCGAGCGCGGTGAAGTCCACCTTGAGCATCATCGGATAAATCATCAGCCAGAGCAGGATGCCGATGGGCACGTTGACCTGCGAGCCCTGGCCGAACTGGAGTTCACTTAATCGCGCGGTGAAACCGGGGGCGAGTTTGCCGAGCGTGACTCCGATGACCATGCACAGGAAGACCCAGACGGTCAGGTACCGCTCGAAAAACGCGAGGCGTTTCGGGGTGGTGGAATCTTCGTTGCTCATAATTTCAAAGATTGGTTTCTGACTTTTTCATGCGCTCCACAGCAAATACAGGCCGGCAATCAACACCAACGCACCGCAGATGCATTTTACGATGGTTACGCCCTTGGATTGTTCGTTCCAGTTCAGGAAGCGCTGGACGAGTTTGGTGGATGTGCCCGCCGCCACGATCACAGAGCAATGCCCGATACCGTAGGCCAGGAGCAGCAGTGCACCATAGAGAAAGTTGGTCGCGGCCAGCTTGAAGGTGACGCCGAGCATCGGGGCCATGTAAGCGAAGGTGCAAGGGCCCAGCGCGATGCCGAACACAAGCCCGAGGATAAACGCGGCGAGCAGACCCTTGCGTTTAACGTCCACCTGCCCCGGCCCGGACCACGGCATGGGAATCACACCAAGCAAATGCAATCCCACGACGAAGAAGATGAGCGCGACGAAGTAATTTCCGTATCGGCCCACGTCGCCCATCATGCGGCCCGCTCCGGCGGTAATCAGCCCGAGAGCGGCAATGGTGGTGAGGATACCAACTGCGAACAGCGTTGAAGTCCAGAACGCGCGCCTGGCGGTCACCTGGCCTTGCTCGCTGATGAACCCCACGATGAGCGGAATGCTCGCCAGATGGCAGGGACTGAGAACAATGCTGAGGATGCCCCAGATGATGGCGGCGGCAAGCGCAATGAGCGGCGCGCCTTCGACAGCATGAGTGAGGTTGGTGAACAAGCTTTCCACGCGGATTATTTGATTTCAGTGAAGTTCACGCCGAGTTCCTTCCACTTGGCGAGGATGTCTTCCTTCGCAAAGAAACCTTCGTGCCGGAACAATTCCTTGCCTTCGGCGTCGTAGAAAATCTGAGTGGGTATCACTTCGACGCCATGGGCTTTTGCGGCGTCGGGATTCTTCCACACGTCAATGAACTCGACGTTCAATCGCCCGGCGTATTCCTTTTTCAAATCGTCCAACACCTGGAACATCATCCGGCAGGGAATGCACTTGTCCGCGCCCAAGTCAAGCAGCATGGGCAGCTTGGCCGCGACAACCGCGTTGCTTTGAGACGAATCGGAAGCAAGAGCCGCCACCGTCAAGGCGGGCGAGGCGTTTTGAGTTTCGTCGGCTGTCTTGCCCTTTTTGAGCGCGACAGCACCGATGACGGCCACGGCGAGCGCGGCGACGATGAGGATTTTTACGGGTGTTTTCATAAATCAGGTCGGTTTCGTTTTTATTCACGCATCACGGATGACGCCTCACGTTTCACTGAGCAACCTTTTGATTTGCTCCACCGATGGCACTTTGCCGCTCACCTTCACTTGGCCATCCACGGCGAGCGCGGGTGTCGTCATCACGCCGAATGCCATGATTTGTTTCAGGTCGGTGACCTTTTCGAGTTCGTATTGGAGGCCGAGCGATTGCGCGGCCTTTTCCGTGGCCATTGTCAGTGCATTGCACTTGGCGCAGCCGGTGCCGAGGATTTGGATTTTCATGTCGATGCTTTTTTCCAGCGTGTCTTTCACATGATGAAATTAACCAGGTAACGCCTGAAGAATGCCGGACACTTTGGCTCGCTGGCCGGAACGGCAGCGGCGGCGGAGGATTGATTGCTCATGGTGGCTTGGAAAGTAAAACGTGAAACTCTGAGATTAATGGCAACCGCAGCTTGGGCCGCAGCAAGTGCTGCCTGACGACGGCTCGCTGCCGGATTTGCCACTGGACAACACGCCAAACCCGCCCAACACGACCCGGTGAATCGGTTCGCCGGTTTGCGGGTGGTTCTTGAGCGCCGCAGCGTTCATGTTTTGTTTGATTTCGCAATAACGCGGTTCTTCACCGTGCTTCCGCGGGATGGTTTCGTAAACGTAAGTCGTCATATTGCGTCCTGTTCAGTTCACAGTTGTGGTTTGAAAAAGCTGGCGCAATTTCTCCGGCCCGACCGGCTCCTCGGATACCCAAGGCACGATGGCGGTTCGCTTCGAGAATTTGCCGCTGACTTCCCGAATGTACGATAGCTCGTCCGCGCCGCGCGCCACGAGCAACGGGTCGCGCGAGCCGCTTTCGGCGAAGCTTTGGTTGATCACCCAAGCGAACGGCTCGATTTGGGCGCGGCGCAAGTCGTCTTGCAACGCGGCGGCCTCGTGGACCGGCGTGGCTTCGGGCAGCGTAACGACGAGGATGCGGGTGAAGCGGGAGTCGCGCAGGCGTGGCAGGAGTTTCTGCACTTCTTCAGGCAAGTTGCTGGCATTGCGTGCGATTTCGCGGTGGTAGGCCTCGGTGGCATCCAACAGCAGCAAAGTGTGACCCGTCGGCGCGGTGTCCAGAACCACGAAGGCATCCTGGCCCTGCGCCACAGTGCGAGCGAAGGCGCGGAACACGGCAATTTCCTCAGTGCAGGGCGACCGCAGGTCTTCTTCGAGCAAGGCGCGTCCGCTGGCGTCGAGGTCCTTCCCGGCGGTAGCCATGACCTGCTCGACGTAGGCCCGCGTTTCTGCTTGCGGGTCAATCCTGCTAACCTGCAAACCTTCAATGTGTCCTGCAGCCGCCGCGACGTGGGCGGCCGGATCGGTGGTGCTGAGATGCACTTTGAAACCGCGGCGCGCCAGTTCGGTCGCAACGGCAGCGGCGACGGTTGTTTTCCCCACGCCGCCTTTGCCCATTGTCATGATGACGCCCCGGCCGGCTTGCGCAAAGTCATCCACCAATGCGGTCAGAGTTTCCGTCGCCGGTAATTTTTCACCGCCTGATTCATTTCCGCTTTCCGCTTTTGAATTTGGTGGCCCGTGCGGCACGCACCTTTCGCTCTCCGTTAACGCCCGCAGCGCCGGAATGCCGACCAGATTGTGCGACCGCAACGGGACTTTGGATAAACGCATCCGGGTCAGAAATGCACCCGCCGTCACCAGCGCATCCGCGCCGCGCCTTTGCAGTGCGAGGGCAACCGGGTCGGAATCGTCGGCTTGAAACAATCCGTTTAGAATGAGTCTCTGATTGCGGACGCCGATGGCCGCAAGCTCATCGCTGGTGCGTTCCGCTTCCGCCAGTGCCGCCCTTTGCGCCCGGCTCACCAGCACCAGCGTTGTTCGCTGGCCATCGGCCAAGGCCGCGACGGCGTTCTCATAAATCACCCGTTGCTTTTCCAACCCCGCCAGCGGTCCCAGACAGGAGTTGCCGGTGGTGTTCGTGTCGAGAAAGCCGGTCCAGGCCGTGGGCAACGTCATCAGCCGCAACGTGTGCCCGGTCGGCGCGGTGTCGAAGATGACGTGGTCGAATTCGGCTGTGGCTTCGGGTTGGCCGAGCAACCGGGAAAATTCATCAAACGCGGCAATCTCCATCGTGCAAGCGCCGGAGAGTTGTTCCTCCATGCCTCGCACGATGGCCTCGGGCAGTTTGCCGCGATACGGCCCGACGAGTTTTTCGCGATAAGCTTGGGCCGCCGCCGCCGGATCAATGTTCAACGCGGCGAGTCGTGGCACACTGGCAATGTCCGTGGGCGTGGCGGTCAGGCGCACGCCCAGCACTTCATCCAGATTCGAGGCCGGGTCGGTGCTGACGAGCAGCACGCACCGCCCCTTATCGGCCAGTGCGATGGCCGAGGCACAGGCCAGCGAGGTCTTGCCCACGCCGCCCTTGCCCGTGAAAAACAGGAAGCGGGTTGGCGCTTCCAGAAAACGGGCGAGAGATTGTTCAGCGACCGTGCTCATTTCAATTCAACAGGTGCCGCCACCGCAACAACTCGACTTCGCGGCAGCCGGTAGCGCGGTGGCTTTCAGTTTGAACCACGCCGCCAGTTCACTGCGTTCGGGATACCGACCTGTGGCCGCGACCTTGCCGTTGACCAGCATAACCGGCAACGCGGCTTCACCCTTTTCGGTCAGCGTAGTTTTCACGGCTTCGTTTTCTACAAACGCCGCCGGGTTTTGCGAGAGGTTGTGTCGCTGGACAATCACGTCCTGCATTTTGAGCCAGTCGAGATCGGCAGCGAATTGCACGAGCTTGGTGTCAACGTCCGGCCCGCAAACGCCGGTGGAACAGCACATTGCGGGGTCGAACACCTGGAGTATTTGTGTGGTCAGGTTCATGGAATATTCCTTGTTCGTTTTTGATCTGCCCGGTTTGCGAGCTTGAACTTCCAGGCTGGTGACAAAATCGGCGGCGTTGGTTCCCGCCGGCAGATGTTCGGCGATTTTCCGGTAAAGCGGGTCGTTCCAATCCGCCTTGGCTTCGAGGAAGTCAGCTTTTCTGGTGAGCACAATGTCCGTCAAACCCGCTTCGCGGACCATGCGTTCGGTTTCGCTCACGAGCGCCGCACCGGCAACGCAACCGATGACTGCTTCCACCATTTCCCGGATGGTCTGGGGCAAAGGACGCAACAACGCCAGGTCGGAAACGGCGACGCGTCCGCCCGGCTTGAGCACCCGGGCCATCTCGCGCCAGACCTGCGGTTTGTCGGGCGAAAGATTGATGACGCAATTGGAAATAACGACGTCCACGCTGTTGTTGGCGACGGGCAGGTGCTCGATTTCGCCGAGCCGAAATTCGACGTTGTCCAGACCGGTTTGCCGGTGATAACTCGCAGTGTTGCGGCGCGCCTTGGCCAGCATCTCCGGCGTCATGTCCACGCCGATGGCGTGGCCGGCGGCGCCGACCTTGCGGCCGGCAATGAAGACGTCAAAGCCGCCACCGCTGCCAAGGTCGAGCACGGCTTCGCCGGGTTTCAGCGCGGCGAGGGCGGCGGGATTGCCGCAGGAAAGGCCCAGGTTCGCGCCTTCGGGCAACGCGGCCAGTTCCTCGGCGGAATAGCCGATCTGGCGGGCGAGTTCGTCAGGAGTTACTTCCTTTGGGGAGCCACTACAGCAGGAAGTGCGCGGCTGGCAACAGGAACCTCCGCCGGTGGCGATGGCCGCATAGCCTTTGCGCACCATTTCATGGACGGTTTGTTGGGTCTCGTTTGTGGTTGTTTTCATAAATTTGGCGATGGGATCAACGGCACTGCCGGCGGCAGATTTCGGCCAGATCGGTTTTGAGCACCCGGTTCAATTTCTTTGCATCGGCGGCAGCTTCGACGGTTTTGGCGAGTGATTTTCTTACCCAATCGAGTGCTTGGCGAACGGCCAATGGCGCGGATTTACCGGGCAACCGGTAATAAACCCAGCGCTCGGATTTGCGGGACTGGATGAGGCCGGCCTGGTGCAGGACGGAAAGATGTTTGGAGACGGTGGAGAACGCCAGGCCGAACAGTTCGGTGATCTGGCAGACGCACAATTCCCGGCGGCGCAACGCCAGCAGGATGCGCACCCGGTTCGGGTCGGCGAGCGCCCGGGTGATGGCCATGAAGTCGCGCATAATTTGTTATTTCGTCAAATGACGAAATAACCATCGCACAAGCCGCGGCGGGCGTCAAGCGGATGTTTGCGCGAGCGCGGCTGACGCGGATGAACGGGGACGGCCGGCGTTCAATTTGCGGGGATTCGCGTTCTTGCCGCCTGAACTCGGATAGGTTAACTTAACGTCCGTATGTTTTCTCCTAATCTAGGGCGCCTGAGGGTGTTCCGGTTGGCCGCGCTGGCCGCTTTTGCGGGAGTGCAGGCGCCGGCGGAGGTTGTGTTTCAGGATTTTTTCACATCGCCGGCGGGGAACATCACCAACAGCATTCCGTGGATTGATGTCGAGGGGAACGGCTGGCAGTCAAGCGCGACGGCGTCACAATTAACCTTGGATGGCAGCGGGCACTTATATAACGCCGCCGCCAGCGCCGGCACGTTTGCCGGCGTGCCGTTGATTCCCATCGGGCCGCACGGCTCGATGACGGCCTCGGCGCTGATGAATTTGCCGGTAAGCTCTACGGAATGGATTGGCCTGGGGTTCGCCAATTCGAATCTGTTTCTGTCGGCGCCCGGGAGCGGGAGCGGTCCCTGGCTGCAGACGCAAGGCAACGGAACAATGATTCTTTACGGCGGCGCGGGATTGAACAATGCGGCGATAGTGCCCAACGCCTTTACCAACAGCGGAAATCCGGTCCAGGCTTTCCTGACTTACGACGCGTTTGACGGAACGGCGAGCGCAGGAACCATTAGCGACGGCGTGACGAACCTGACTTTCAATCAGTGGCCGCTGACGAATTCGGCCGGCTCAATTGCGCCGCATTTTCTGGTCCTCCAGATGTCCACGAACCTGACGACGCCGACCGCTCGTTGGGCGACGGCGGCGACGGTGGGTTGGATTCCCCGGCCGCCGCCGATGCTGACGCTGCCGGTGCCCGTCCAACAAACGAACTTCGTCGGATCGCCCGGCACCAATGACGTGCTGCTCATCTCGAACGCGTTGAATTCGGTCGGTAACTTCGCGGGCGGGACGGAAATCCGGTTCACGGCCGGCGCGACCTACGTCATCTCGAACGACTTGACGACGGCAAAGATTCCCCTGGCTTTGGTGCGCGCGACCAACGTGCTCGTCAACGGCAACGGCTGCAAAATCCTGATACGCAATCCGCACCTCGGGTTCCTCAGCGTCAACAACAGTTCCAATGCCATCGTGGAGGGTTTTTCCGTGGATTACGACCCGCTGCCGTTCACCCAAGGCGTCGTCACTCATAATTTTAGCAATGATGCTTCCAATGAGGCGGCCATCGAATTTGCAGTGGATACCGGTTATCCGGCGCCGACCAACGCAAATTACCTGGATCCGAACGCGAGCCGTTGGGGCATGGTGATAGATCCGACCCGGCCGGGGCGCGTCGCGGACGGTGCCTGGACCCAGGTGTTCTACGACAATGTGGTGCAAACGAACGTCAATGGCGCCTTCAAGGTGTCTCTGACTTCGTTGAACCGTGCGCAGACCATCCCGCCCGGCAGCCATTGGTGCATGATTTCCCGCTGGGATGGCGCCATCGTTTTCAACACTTCGCTGTCCGTCCAGGTCACGTACCTGAACAACACCAATTACACCGGTGCCGGCCCCAGCTACGTCGGGGAACGTTCGCCCATGACTTGCGAAATCAACGACCGGATCCTGCCCGGCCCGCCGCCTGCGGGCGCCACCACCAACCGCCTGCGGGCCTCGAATGCGGATGGCGGCATGTTCATTGATTCCCGCATTGGTCCGTGGGTTCAAGGTTGCAGCTTCACCGGATTAAGCGACGATGCGGCCAACGCCTGCCTCAGCCCGTTTATCATCACCAATGTGCCCGTCCAGCCGACCAACACCTTCGCCGTGTTTATCAACAACGGCCTGGGCACAACTCAAGTTGCGGTGGATGCGTACCGGGCCGCCGTGGGTGACGTCGTGGATTTCTACAATGGAACCAACGGTGTTGTCTTCGACCGCGCCACGATTACCGCGGTCAGCCTGCCAAACGTCACCTTCGACCACTCCATTTCAAATGTCGTGGCCGGGATTTATGACACCAACACCCTGTTGCTTGACGAAACCCTGAACACCTCGGCGGTGTACCTGGACAACCAGTTCAGCAACTCCGCGTTCCATGGCATCTATTGCCGCGCCAATAACATGCTCATTGCGCACAACACGATTGGCGGCATGGGCAAGAACGCCATCTGCGCCTTTCCCGCCATCACGGCCAATTTCCTTAACTTCTTCGTGCCCACCAACGTGGTCATCATGGACAATGTGTTGTCGGATGAAGGGTTTTCCTACGAAGCGGTTCAGAATACCATTCCCGATGAGCAGCCAGCCTATGCGATGATTGCATTGCACAAGGCCGACACCGCTTCGGATGACGTCACCAATGGCTTCGAGATTTCCGGCATCCGAATTCTCTACAACGCGTTCCTGAATTGGCGCCGCGCCCCGCTCACACTGCACAACGCCACCGACGTGAACGTCATCGGCAATTATTTCGGCCCGCCGATCACCAATGACGATCTGGTGCCGCTGACCAATGACGTCATCGCCGACCTGTGGGTTTCCGATTATCCGAATCTCCGCTTCACGAACAACGTGAACGCCACAACCCTGCCGGACGCTGCGACCGTCAACGAAGACGGCACGCTCGTCGCCCCGCCCGTCAACGCTTTCCAGATGCCCACAGGTCCGCGGCTGGCGGTAAATCTCTCCGGCACCAACCTGGTGGTCGGCTGGATCAGTCCGTCGCCCGGTTTCGTGCTGCAACAAGTTGGCGAATTGGCCGGCGGCACAAATAATTGGTCGGATGTCACGAACGCCCCTGTGCTTGCCGGCGAATCCAATCTGGTCACCTTGACACTCAACGGAACCATCACCAACCAATTTTACCGGGCGCGGCAGCGATAAAGACGAGGCGGAGGTTGGGGATGTAACCGGATTTGAAATACAAATTTATGCAGTTATTCAGGTTGGGTATCAAGGCAAGCCTGGCTTTGATTCTGATGGTGCCGTTCATTGGTCCGCCAGCGGCATCGGCGCAATCCAACGTGCTGGTTTCTTTTACGACGACGAACTCCACACCGCTGAATCTCGGCTTCGCCGGCTTCACCACCGAGCTTTTGAACACCGGGGTGGAGTATGGGGACACGAATATGCAGCGCCTCGCCTCCAGGCTCTCACCGGGCTGGCTGCTCTATCCTGGCGGAACCAGCGGCGATGCTTTCAACTGGTCGAATGGCCTGACCGATTCGAACTGGGTCAACGACGCCCGTCTCAATCAGGGACAAAACAACAACGCCTCAAACCTGTGCGCGGACACCTACCTGCCGCTCCTCGGCAAAGGCGGAATGCAGTTCACGAATTTCGCGACCATGGCCGCAAATCTCGGCGGCGCAAGAATTGTCGTGTGCATCAACGGGTTCACGGACACACCCGCTTCGGCCGGCGCGTTCGCGGCCTTCGCTTCGAGCAACCACATCCCCGTGGCGGCGTGGGAATTGTGCAACGAGCCGTATCTGTTCCAGGGCGCGGGCAGCTTCTTCACCAATGCCACCGACTACGCCAACAAGATGAAGCCCTATCGCGATGCGATCAAAGCAGCCGATCCCAATGCCGTCGTGGCTGTGTTTTTTACCCAGACGGGTTTGGGCTGGGACAGCGAGTTGGGCAATTACACGAATCAATATTGGGACGCCGCAGTTTATCACCATTACCCCGATCTGCCGACGAACGCCGCCTTCGCCGATTTAATGGCGATGGACAATGGCGTGCTGTTCAGCAACACAACTGTCTTCGTCACCAACGTGCTGATGGCGGACAACACCAATAATAATGTGAAGTTCCTCATCACCGAACTGAACCCGAGCCGGGGCAACAACAACGGCATCCAGAACCCGCCAACCAGCACGCTTTACGGCGGCATTTATGCTGCGGAATATGTCATGCGCCTTTCCACCATCCCCCGGATGAGTTTCGCGGGCAGTTACGCGCTGGTCAACGGCAGCGGCGTGGACCAGACCAACCGATTTGTGAACGCCGCGACGACGGCGGCTGCCGGCGGCTATGTCACCAACACGGTGGGCCTGCCGTTCGGTTATTTTTTTAGCGCGCAAGGTTCGGGCGAGGCGGTGGCGTATTGGGCGCTGAATCGTTCCACCGCGGTATATGCCACCACAATTGGGACGAATTGCCCGGTCGTGCCGATGGACACCAACGGCACGCTGACGATGCCGGCGATTTATGCGCAGGCGTATCAGGGCGGCAACGGAAAACGTTACGTGCTGCTGACCAACAAAGGTTCGAATGCCGTGCCGGTGCAAATCACGCAAGACGGAGTGGCGTTGACGAATCAATTTCTGGAAACGTTCGTGTCTGGCAGTGATCCGAGCGTGGTCAATTCCAATCCGCCGTCGAACAACGTCGTCATCCAGACGATGACCGTGACCAACCCCGTAACGATTCCCGAATACTCGGTCATGCGATTGGAATGGGCGGTGTTCACCGTGCCGCCGCCGACGCTGGGGCTGACCGTTTCGAACACGGCGCAAAACCTGAACTGGGTGGGATTGACAAACGTGGTTTACAACGTGCAAGGCGTCACCAATCTGTTGGAAAGCTGGACGACGCTGGGGAGAGTGGCGAACACGACGACCAATTTCAGCTTCACCGACTGGAATTCCGGCTCGCAACAATTTTATCGGCTGGCTGTCCCTTGAGCCAAATACTTTGGCGACACTGGAAATAATTGCCTGTTTTTCGTTGTAATGAATCTGGGTTCTGGATTTGCGGTTTTGTTGACCTGGCTCACTGGCATTGGCCTTGCGCTGGAAGGTGAAGCACAAGCCCAGGTCGATGTCGTGGTGAGTTTTGTCACCACCAACTCCACGCCACTCAACCCGGGATTCGGCGGATTCAATAATGGACTCAAGAATGCCGTTGAGTATTACGACACCAACTTCCAACAAATGGTGACAACCCTTTCACCGGGCTGGTTGCGCTTTCCGGCGGGCACTGAGTCCGAGGCCTTTGATTGGAGTTCCGGGCAAATGGTCCGAGCCTGGATCAATGCTCTTTCTGCTAATTCATACCAGAGCAATATTTTGGAAAATGCCCTGCCGATCGTCGCGGGGAAGGGTGGCTCGCCGTTCAGCGACTTCGCGGCCATGGCCGCGAAGGTGGGCGGCGCGAAAATCATTGTCGCCGTCAATGCCTTCACGGACACGACGAATTCCGCCGCAGCCTTTGCCCAATATGCGCTCACCAGCCGCATCCCGGTGGTGGCCTGGGAACTGGCCAATGAACCCTATACCTGGCTGCCTTACGGGCTGTTCACCAATGGGGCCGATTACGCCGCTCAAATGAAACCCTTTCGGGATGCCATCAAGGCCGTTGATTCCAATGCCGTGGTCGCCCTGTTTTTCAGCGACGCCGGCAATCAAAATGCCGGTTGGGACAACTCGCTGGCCAACTACACCCCGAAATACTGGGATGCCGTGACCTACCATCAATACATCACGCCCGGGAGCCTGACCAACTTCAGCGATTTGATGGCACTGGCGAACGGAAATCTGGTCACCAACACCACCAGCTATGTGACCAATTACCTGATGCCCCTGAATAATACGGGGGTGACTTATATGATCACTGAACAAGATGCCGCATCCGGACATGGTGGCCCACTGGACGGCACTCTCTATGGAGGGATTTACTCTGCTGAATATGCGTTGCGCATGTCCACGATTCCTCAGGTCAAATACGTCGCCTCATTCCAAATGCTCAGCCCCGCCGGCATTGACGAAACCAATAACAACTTCCATGCCGCCAATACTGCCTACAACAACAGCACCACGACCAATACTGCCGGCTTGAATTTCGGTTTCTTCCTCAGTGCACAGGCAGCGGGAGAAGCCGTGGCCGATGGCGCTCTCTATCGCTCCACCCAGGTATATGCCACCACCACGACCGGCGGCCCGACGATTCCCACTTACGGCGGCGGCAGCATTCCAGCGGTTTATGCGCAGGCCTACCAAGGTGGAAATGGCAAACGATACGCGGTGATTATCAACAAAGGCGCGTCCAATTTGCTCGCGTCGATAATACAGGACGGCATCACGCTGGGCAACGCGGAGACCAACAAGTTCCTCGAAACCTTCGTCACCGGCTCCGATCCCAGCCTGGTCAACTCCAACCCGCCGCCGAACAATGTGCCGATCCAGACGCAGACGGAGGGCAATCCCGTCACCATTCCTCATTACAGCGTCATGCGATTGGAATGGACGGTGTTCACCGTGCCGCCGCCCCAGCTCGGACTGACCGTTTCGAACACAGCGCAAAACCTGAACTGGGTGGGATTGACAAACGTGGTTTACAACGTGCAAGGCGTCAGCAATCTTTTGGGAAGCTGGACGACGCTGGGGAGAGTGGCGAACACGACGACCAATTTCAGCTTCACCGACTGGAATCCCGGCTCGCAACAATTTTACAGGATCACTGTTCCTTGATGGTTATGAAATTGCGGAATTCCGGCACACCAACCTGCGGTGTTTCAGCGTGATGCTCTCACCAGGCCGACGGCTCTATCCTGGCGGAAAAGCGGCGATGCCAACAACCGGTCGAATGGCGATTCGAATGAAAAGCTGAAAGCGGCAATGGAAATCAGAGGTGGGAGCCGGCATATTGCATCCGCCGAACGGCCTGCTACATTAGGCGGGTGCATCGTGTGAATTCCCGTTTCTGTTTGGTGCTGCTTGGCGCGATGATGGCCGCCGGCTCACCGGTAGTCGCGCAACCGGGTCCCGTCCTGACCTGGATCACCAATTCCTCGGTCAAGCTGGAGCAAATCATCGGCGACGTGGACTGGCAGGCGCTGGCGGAGGGAAACAACCTTCCCACTGCCAGCCAGACGGTGACGAGGTTTCACATTTTGGCCAACGGCCTGGGCTATTCGTTCGAGGACAATGGCAAGCTCATTTTCCTGTTTGGGGACACTATCAGTGAGAACATAACCAATTGGAATTATCACGCCGCCGACCCGCTGGCGTGGAGCACCAACACGGACGGCGAGACGCCGCTGCTGCTGAATTTTTTCACGAACAGCCCCAGCCCGATCACGAACTCGCTCGGCCAGGCCACGAATTTCTTCCCCATTTTTGTCCAGCCGGCGGGGATCAAGATGGGACCGGACGACGTGCCTAATTCCGGCATAAGCCTGTCCAACGGGGTTTTTTTGGTGTGCAACACGGGTTCGGACGCGAGCAACACCAACATCGCCCCGCAGACCAATGACTATTCGGTGCTGGTGACGTTTTATGAAACCAACCTGTGGTTGGCCACGAACACTTATGCGATTACTAATTTCTTCACCACCAACCGCACCGTCTCGGCGCTGACCACCAATCTCGCGCCGACGAGTTCGTTGCAGGGGCATTTCATCAACGTCTCCCTGCGCCAATACGGAACGAACGTGCTGATGTTCGGTACAGGGGAATACCGGTCGGGTGATATTTTTCTGTGCCTGATTCCGACGGCGAATTTTGTGAGCGGGGCTGGAACACTTTACTTCACGGGCCTGACGCACGGCCAGCCGACGTGGAGCAGCGCGGAATCCAACTGCGTGCCCGTGGTGCAGGACAATCCAACCAACGGCCCGCCCTGGCCGAACGACAACGGCACGGCCGGCAACGTCTCGGTGGTTTTTTGCACCAATCTGAACCTCTGGCTGATGACGTACGACGGCGGAAGGTCCGCAGACTCTCCGGTCTTGCACACGACCGGGGTGTATTTTTCCTACGCGGTGCAGCCGTGGGGGCCGTGGAGCACGCCTCAACTCATCTTCAACAAACTGCGCGACGGCGGTTCGGGCGTTTTCATCCACGATCCGAACCTCAGCACGAATGACGGTCTGAATGGGCCAGTCATTGGTAATCTCGATCCCACCAACACCGCCGGCGGCGATTTTGCGCCCATCATGATCGAGCGGTTCACGCGCATCACCAACAGCACACTGTTCGTCTATTACACCTTGTCCACCTGGAATCCCTACACGGTGATCAAGATGCGCTCGGCGTTCACCATCTCGCCCGTGATTGATCCCGGTTCGTTGCTGAAAACAGACAAGCAATTCAGCTTCGCGTGGAGCGCGCCAACGAACATCAGTTACCAGGTGGATTACTCCACCAACCTGCTGTCCGGCTGGGCGACCTTTACTAATCTCATTACCTCGACCAACGGCACGTTCAATTTCACTGACAGCGGGACCAACAGCGGCGGTTTCGGCAACACCAAATTCTACCGGCTGCGCACTTCGCAATGAAACGATTCATACTCATCATGTTTGTGGCGCTTTTGATGTCAACTTGCGCCAAAGCTCAAAACACCCCTGTTCTGACCTGGATCAGCAATTCCTCGGTCAAACTGGAACAGGTGATTGGCGATGTGGATTGGGCCACCGGCTCGAACACCGTCAGCCAGACCATCACCCGCTTCAACATCGTAGGGACGGACATCAGCTCCTCCTTTGTTTGCGGGACCAACCGGATTTTTTTCTTCGGCGACACCATCGGCTCAAACGCGGATTACCACGCTGCCGACCCGGTGGCTTGGAGCACCACGACCAACGGAGAACAGGGATTGCTGCTCAACTTTTTCACCAACAGTGACGGTTCAGATGTGTTCGTAAATCCAATCGGCATTGACATGTCCGGCGACGACACGCCCAATGCCGGCATCTGCATTTCCAATGTGATTTACGTCATCTGCAACACCGGCGCCAACCACAACGGAACCAATACAGCCCAAAAGCGCGCGGGCGATTATTCCGTGCTGGTCACGTTTGACCAGACCAACCTGACGTTCCAAACCAACCGCACCATCTCGGTCGTCACCAACGGCGGCCATTTCATCATCAACACGCTCCATCTGTTCGGCACAAACGTCCTGATGTTCGGGGCAGGCGCCTATCGCGCCAGCGACATTTATCTGGCGACGACGCCGGTCAGTTCGTATTTGAGCGGCAGCGGAACCCTTTACTTCACCGGCCTGACCAACGGCCAGCCGGCCTGGAGCAGCATCGAAACCAACGCCGTGCCGGTGGTGCAGGACAAT
>DATNHI010000005.1:0-20093 GCA_035605035.1 Verrucomicrobiia bacterium | reverse complement strand
TACGGCGGGACAGGCTGCCCGTGGCTCACCGGCTTGTCGCGCCGGAGCGCAGAGCGCGAAGGCGGACAGAACAGATGGCGACCGCTGACGCTGATAAAATTGGTTCGCTCCCGCTCAAAATGAAATTGAATCGCGCATGATTCGATTTTCAAGGATGACGCGGGTCGTCGGCTTTATTTGAAACGCTGGTCGCCGGGTGCGAATGCCCCGCAAAGGTCACAACGCTCATGGCGGAGAGCGAATAGGTGAACGTTGAATTGGTGATAACGACGTCCGGCGCATTGGCCAGCGAAAGTTTGTCCGAAGTAATCCACGGCGTCACGGAAGCAGGCAAGTATTCTCCTGAAGCTCCAAAACGAAAGCGCGGCAAAGTGAATTTGGTTTCGATGTCTCTAGTCCTTGGGTTGATAGCAACGATCACAAAATTTGCCGAGTCCGGATCCCAATAAGCACTTACCAGAATTCCTTCCGTGTCACCGGCCGTTCCAACGCGAACGTAACCCGGCCGGACGAATTTGCTGAAGTTGCCCAGCACGAACGTGCGTTTGGCTGGTATTCCGTTTGTATCAGTCAGCCCCTGATT
The DNA here is from genome assembly GCA_035605035.1 of Verrucomicrobiia bacterium. Classification (GTDB taxonomy): domain Bacteria; phylum Verrucomicrobiota; class Verrucomicrobiia; order Limisphaerales; family UBA11358; genus UBA11358. The sequence continues at coordinate 19,510 of DATNHI010000005.1, read as the reverse complement.
GTCAGGTTTATTCGGGATCAGCCACCAGTAGTGCCAAAAAGGTGTCAGTCCCGGCTATTGTAGAAAAGGTGTCAGTCCCGGCTATTGTAGAAAATGACTACCCTTTCGAGCAATTGGCCACCGTATGCCCGCGTGCAGCCGCGCCGCCTTTCCACCGACCAAACTAAAAGGCACGCGCCATGGGACGCGTGCCTTGTCTGAAGGTTTATGGCTCTTGCGAACGGAAATCGCGTCGCGGCTCAAATGAATTCGTTGATGAGGTTCTCCAGGAATTCCTGGCGGCCACTCTCGTTGGGCGTCACTTCGCCTTGCTTCAGCATGTAGGCTTCCAGTGCGGTCGAGTCGGCTTTGCCCGATTCAATCTTCGCCCCGATGCCCGAATCCCATGACGCATATCGCTCTTTCACGAATTCCGCCAGCCGCCCGTCTTTGCGGATCGCCGCCGCGATCTTCAATCCCCGCGCAAACGCGTCCATGCCCCCGACGTGCGCGTGGAACAAGTCCACCGGCTCGAAACTCTCCCGCCGCACCTTCGCGTCGAAGTTCGTGCCCCCGGTCTTGAACCCGCCATATTTCAGCACCGTCAGCATGATCTGCGTCGTCAGGTAGATATTCGTCGGGAACTGGTCGGTGTCCCACCCGATCAATTCGTCCCCCGTGTTGGCGTCTATCGAGCCGAGCGCGCCTGCGGCCCCCACCACCTCCAATTCGTGCTGCATCGAGTGCCCCGCCAGCGTCGCGTGATTCGTTTCAATGTTCAGCTTGAGATGATCCATCAGGTCATACTCGCGCAGGAAGTTCAGGCACGCCGCCGCGTCCGAATCGTATTGATGCTTCGTCGGTTCCTTCGGCTTGGGCTCGATGTAGAACTGGCCTTTGAACCCGATTTTCTTTTTGTAATCCACCGCCAGGTGCAGGAATTTGGCCAGATGCTCCAACTCGCGTTTCATGTTCGTGTTCCACAACGTCGAGTAGCCTTCGCGTCCGCCCCAGAACACGTAGCCCGCCCCGCCCAGTTCGTGCGCGATTTCCAGCGCCTTTTTGACCTGCGCCGCGGCAAAAGCAAACACGTCGGCGTTGCAACTCGTCGCCGCCCCATGCACGAACCGCGGATTGGAGAACAAGTTGGCCGTACCCCACAGCAATTTGATCCCGGTGCGCTCTTGTTCTTCTTTCAGCACTTTGACCACCGCGTCCAGGTTCGCGTTGGTTTCCCGCAGGTCTTTGCCCTCCGGCGCAATGTCGCGGTCGTGAAAGGCGTAAAAGGGCGCGCCCAGCTTTTCGATGAACTCAAAGGCCACGCGAGCGCGGTTCTGGGCATTGGCCACAGAATTCGACCCGTCGTCCCACGGCCGGACGGCCGTGCCCACACCGAACGGGTCGGACAGCGCGTTGCGGAAGGTGTGCCAGTACACCACGGAGAAGCGGAACTGGTCCTTCATGGTTTTGCCCTCGACCACCTCGGCGGCATTGTAATGTTTGAACGCCAGCGGATTTCGGGATTGGGGCCCTTCGTATTTGATCTTCGTAATGTTCTTAAACGCGGTTTGCATAATTCAATAATTCGCAGTTAGATTTTCGGACGCGGGCGGAATTTAAGCAAGGACCAAGGCGAGTTCAAGCGTAATCTGTTGGACCAGCTGGATTTTGCTACGATTTTGCATGCTCGCCTTACGGCCGGCCACCCTGCGGCCCGGAGCGCGCAGCTTGGATAACGGCCTGGAATGCCGGTTTGGGCTGACCATCGCGGTCGAACAGCAATGGATAATTCTTGCGCCCCCACGTGTTCAGCCAGGAATCGCCGTCGGTCACGCCCCAAAAGGTGACGCGCTCAATGACATCGCGATGTTTGAGGAACACGCCGAAAAGGTCGGCGTACCGTTTGGCCAGCGCCAGTTGAACGTCAGCCGGCAAACCATTGCTGTAGCTATTTGCGCCGGCCACCCGTTGCGCGTTGGCCTCAATGTCCGCCGTCCGGTTTCGCTGGGTGGCGCGCACCACGTCCACATCCAGTTCGGTAATCACAACCTTCACGCCCAGTCTGGCAAAATCGGAGATGGTGGCGTCCTCCTGTTCCACCGTCGGCCAATCCATTTTAAGATGCCCCTGCAACCCGACGGCCGTGATCGGGATGCCTTCGGACTTGAGTTTTTTGATCAAGGCAATCGCGCCCTGGCGCTTGGCTTCATCCTCCAGTGAGTAATCATTGTAGTTCAACTCGGCGTCCGGGTCGGCTTCATGCGCGTATTGAAACGCCTTCTCGATGAAATCGGGGCCGATGATCTTTTCCCACGGAGACGGACGCAACGTCCCGTCGTCCTTCAAGGCTTCGTTGACCACATCCCAATCCTTGATCCGGCTTTTGTAACGGCCAACGACGGTCTGGATGTGATCGTGCATTCGTTGCAGCAACACTTCACGAGTGACAGGGTTGTCGTTCGTGTCGCGGAACACCCATTCGGGCGTCTGGTGATGCCAGACGAGGGTGTGACCGATAATGACCATGTGATTGCTCTCGCCGCACGCCACATAACGGTCAGCGTTGGTGAAGTCATACACGCCCGGCTCCGGATGGACCGAATCCCATTTCAGGGCGTTCTCCGGGCTGATGGAATCGAACTGGGACTTGATAATTGGTTCACCGCGTTGGTCCTCATTGTCGAATTGTTTCTGGTTGATGGCGACGCCGATCAGGAAATCGTTTTTGTAGGCTTCCTTGAGGGTCGTTGGTTTGGTAGCGCACCCGGCGAACCCGGCGGCCGTTAAAATGACAGGAATTAACCTGGTCAACGAGAAAAGGATTTTCATAATGCTTCAGGCGGTGGCCGGGTTCTCCGCCGCGTACTTTCTCCGGCGCTCGGCGAGCTCGTCGGCCATCTGGATGGTCTGGCGTTTGTTGAGCGGGTAAATGATCAACAAGCAGGTGCAGGCGGCAAAAAGGATACCGACCACGATGCCGCTACACACGCGGAAACCGTGTAAAACGATTGGCGGTTGTTGATGGTTTCTCGATATTTCTTTTGCATAAGCATCTTCCAGAAGAAGCCTGTTCAGGCAAAGTAGATCATATTGACGAAGGGTCTGTTTTTTTAGCAGTGTTTTTTCATCTGATCGCAAAGTGATGCCGGCAAAGCGATTTGTGTCATAGATTAAAGGACCCGCAGTGATTTTATTCAGGTCCTGTATTAAAAGTGTTTCCATTGATGTTTGATTTGGGCTTGAACTCTGATAAGTAACCAACGCCTGCCGGGTTTCCGGTGATAATTGGGCCTGTAGATAACTGGATACTGGATCTGCAGATGACTTCAACTTGCTCGCCAGCGCTGACACATTGACGATAGACGGGACATTATTCAGATCACCTGTTGAAAACATGGGAGTACCCTGGGTGTCGTAGTTGAAAAAGCCGGCCATGATCCAAAGAAGCGAAGCCGAGCCAAGAGCCAGCCCCGACTTCAGACCAAAACCAATTGTCGCAAAGACCATGCCCGTGAAGCGGTGTCCGGTTTTCCATTCGGAATAATCCGCTACGTCAGCGTAGATGGCCCAGATTAACGCAATCGTGGGGGCATAACAAATCGAGCCAATAAAAGTCAGGGCAACCATGGCGCCAACATCGGTTGGTTTGAGCAGATAGAACGCCAGGGCGCAGAGCGTTGACAATGAAAAACCAGCCACGGCCACGGCCTTTTTGCCGAATTTCTTGGCCAGAGGCGGAGAAAGCAGAATAACAATGATGGTGGTGGCGGTTCCAAGCATGTTGATGATGCTTTGAAAGACATCAGCAACATTTGAATTTGCCAGATCGGATCGGTCGCCGTGGACGATGTAACCGAGCGTCTCCAAAATGCCGTGGGATGCCGGAGCGCCCGCCGGCAAGACGAGACCGAGTTTTTGCACCCAGTCAAACATTGCACCTTTGTCAGCGTAATGATGGTAATAGTTGTAAAGCGCACCTCCACGAAAGGCGAGGATACAAAAATGCACCATGGTCATAAGAAACATGACCTTCCACGGATTATTTTTGAGCAGGTAGCCAAAATCCTGTTTGGGCGACGATTTTTCCTTGGTGATGGGCTGAATGCGCTCTTTGGTGGAGAAGAAAGTAATGAGAAACAGGACGAGGCACACGGCGGCCCAGAGTGCCATAGTCATCTGCCAACCGTGTTGTTTGTCTGCGATACCAATTACGGCAACTCCCTGCTGGTGCGCATGGCTGGCGGCAAATTTGGCGACCAACGGCAGGGTAAAGCCGCCCACGATAAATTGCGCCGCGTTCACCGCCATGAAACGGAAAGCGTTTAATTTCGCGCGTTCAACGACGTCGCCGGTCATCACGCCGCCCAGTGCCGCGTAGGGCATGTTGTTCATCGAGTAAATCGACATCAGCATGGTATTGGTGATGGCGGCGTAGGCGATCATGGCGTGCATACTCCACCCCTGCGGCGTGGTGTAGGCCAGAATCATGATGACGCACCACGGCACGGCGGTGAACAATACCCACGGGCGGAATTTGCCCCAGCGCGTGTTGGTGCGATCAGCGAGGATGCCTACAATCGGATCAGCGACCGCGTCCCACAGCCGCGGCCACAAGAGAATCGCAGCCGCAGCGCTCGCGCTAAGCCCGAACACGTCCGTGTAAAAATTCGTCTGGAAAAGAATCATCGTCATGAAGACGAAATTCGCGGCGGAGTCGGCGGCGCTGTAACCCGCTTTTTCGAAAAACGAAAGTTTCTGCTGGAAATGTTGCTCAACCATATTTTTTCCGGGTTGGGGTTTATTACGTCATGTCAAAGCTCACTTCTGTGACTCGCGGGTTTGCTGGGAGCAACCGGCGCGGACATCGAATGCGCGCGGTTCGGCCAGAGATTTCATAGTGATATGACAGGGTGCGAACGATTCAGTTTGGTTGTCAAGCGAAACGGTCGGGCCAGGAGGGAACACGCCTTCGGCCTTAAATCGTTTAACGAGGTTTCATAAATAAATCCGTGACAAAAGAATTCAAAGCGCGGGAATCTATCCTGGTGGTACCCTTTCGCATCTGAGATTCTTTGACAAATTGCAGCGCCAATTGCGTCAGGATGGCGCCCGGCCGCGGATAGCCAGCCACGATGTAATGCGGGCCGGGAGCCGATTCACCGGCTTCCAACTCGTATTCGGCCCGAAGGTTATCCGGTGTAATCAAGGAATTGGCGTGTTGGAACACGACCTTGTCCATTGCTTTGTAGACTTCTTTGCTCTCTCTGACCAAGCCGTAATAATCGAGCAGTTGGGCAAAGACGTAGTTCGATGTGGTATAAACGTCCTGCCCCTGTTCGGATTCGACCGCATTCCCGTCTTCTGTCCGGCACATGGCCCAGCCCATCGTGGTCCGGTTATTCTGATAAATGGTCTTGAGGATTTGTTTCGCCCGCTCCTCGGGAATGAAAGGCTCTTCACCCATCGCAATCAGATACCACAGAGCATCCAGTTGATTGGTCCAGACATCGGTGTTGGTTTTGCCTGTCGTCGGGTCGTAGCAAGTGACATAATACTGCAATCTCAGGCCTTTGCGGTTGGTCTGGTCCCGCCATAATTTCTCCAGGACGGCGGCGGCCTTGCTGAAGCATTGCTCGTATTCCTTTTTGGCCTTGGCGTCCTTCATCATCTCGGCCATTCGCATCATGGCCCGACAGCCGGCGAGGAAATGAGTGGCATCGTAGGCGTCCGCACCGAACAGGGTCAGATTATCGAAGGTGTTCTTGACTTCATTGGGATAACCCTCGGGAATGCCGTCTTTGTCAATATCGAGGGTCAGCGCATACTCGAATCCGAACTTGAGAGTTTTCCAATTCTTCTTCAGGAAATCGGTGTCGCCGGTGAATTTGACGTTGCGCAATACTCTCAAGGCCAGTTTGGGGAAAAGGTCCACCCAACAATTGCTGTTGTACCAGGCGTAATCGCTGACGTTGCGCAGGGCATGGCCTTTCGGCAAGGCGCACAGATCGTGCGCGACGCTGCCCTTGATTTTGAACGGACCGTGGATCTGCGTCAGCGGCCGGCCTTCGTACTCCTCCGGATGTTCCCGAAAATGCTTTCGGGCTTCAACAAAGGACGCGTGGATGTGATAAAACCGCGGCGTCAAATCCTCCGCAAGAATCGAATCAACGAATCCCTGGCAGAGATTCCGCTCCACCTTGGGGAACAGCACCAGCATCAGCATCGAATACCATTCCACGTCCGATGGATCGAGATAGGCGTAATCGAAACATTCCAGAAATCTCGCCACGTCGTCACCGTTCTTGTCTTCAATCCAGACGGCGGCGTTGGACAAGGGAAAACTGAATTCATTCAGGATCAGCCGGGTCAATCGCAAAGCGCCCGCCTCGTCGTTTTTGTAGGACGGACTTGTCCGGATATGCTTGTAAATGCCGTTCTGAATTTTTGAGGCTCGATTCAACCATTCCGGATAGCGAGCCAGCGCGGTTTTCACCATGTCCACCGTCCGGGTTTCCTTGGTCCGGAAATTTTTGACGTATTTGCGCTCGAAGGTTTTGCCGTCAATGAACCGTTGTTGGGGAAAGTCCAAGGCGATGGCGAACGGCAATTTGACGGTTGCCTTTGGTTTCAGTTTGAACGAAAGGCTGATAGCGGCGCCGTAGTCCTGGTTGACCAGCGGTTTTCGTTTTTCGTAAAAGCTGCCGTCTTCGTTCAGCAACAAATCCTGTTTGAGCCGGTTCAGGCAGAAATACGGCTGCGTGTCTATGGCCACGCCGTCCATTTCCGGCACGGCAATCGCCATCCGGTCCGCACATTCAGTGCTGGCCATGAGCACGCCCTTGACACCAGCGGAACAGAACTCTTCATGCGCGTGCCCTTTGACGGGCGCCGAGCACACATAAACCGTGTCCTGGTCCGTCGGTTTTAGTTCCTTTTCTTGAAGGTTGGCCAAGGAAGGCCGGGGCAGGACCAGGGTGATGTCCTGGGTTTTATTTGAGGTATTCCTGACTTCGTACTCCTCGACTCCGAAGGGCGTGACCGCGTCGGCCGTTCCGGACAGAAACGGTGAAATCAGCCGGCGCACGACACTGACCTTTTTCAGCTTGAACGTCATCTCCAGCAGCGGCGTTGCCAGGGAAACGGTGACCTGCTTTTCGGCAACGGGCGGGTGATAATAGTTCTTCATGGCCGGCACATCGTCCGGCCCCTCCGCGCGCCTTGGATCTCTGGCGGTGAGCATGGCGTAATCTTCACCAACACGGATAAACGGCGCGGAGCCAAATTGAATGGCGTTTTGATTCAGCAGGATCAGCCGCCCGGCGTTGTTCAACCGGTTGTACAGACCCTCGGGCGACAGGCCGATGGAACAGGTCGGCGCGCCCTGAAGCGCGATGGTGTGCGGGAATTGGAGGGTCTTCGACATTCCCTGGAAGTGGACCGACATTTTGTTATCAACATAGATTGTTGATATTTCTTTTCCGGAAATGGTGAAAACGTCGCTGATTTTCAGATTACCAGTTTTGGGCATAAAATTTCTCTGTAATTAAAGTTCCGCCTGCCCGGCACCTCTTGGCCGAAGCAGGCGGAAAGTTTTCCAGAGCAGGGCAGTCCCGTCAAGGCGCGGCTAACAATACGACAACTCAAACGCGCGTTTTTTTTGTGGCGGGGGACTTTTCACCGCGGGCGCCTTCTGGGCACCGAGTTTGACGGGCAAACGGGTCTTGGGATCCTGTTTGATTTTCCCGAAGAGGATTTCCACGGCCGCCCGGATGGAATCCGGCGTGCCGCTGAAATTGCAGACCACGGCGTCGGCATCGCTGGTGGTGCCCTGGACGTATGGCGAATTGGTGACCACCACCACTTTATGGCCCGCGTTTTTGAGCTTCTTGGCCAGCAACTGGTTGTTTCCGGTTTTCACAATGCGCGCATAATAATTAGTCATGACCACCAAGTCCGCCTGTTTGGCCAGCCGGAGGCATTCCTCGATTTCGTCCGCGTTGGCGGCAAATTCGGTGTCCACCAGAATCAGGTTGGTTGAACGGTTGATCATGTCTTCGGCAAACATGTGCGTGTGCATGTACGGGTCTTTGCCTACAAACTCATAGGGGATGCGCTGTTCGATGACCAATATCTTCCGTTTGGGATTCAACGGCAGCAGCTTCTTGTCGTCGCGCATGACCATCAGCGCTTTCTTCGCCGCTTCCCACGATAGATCAATTACGGGTTTGCTCATGGCATAAGCCTGGGCCTTCTTCGGATCCCGTTTGCCGGCGGTCTCAAACAGACCTTGTTCGTACTTCATTCTCAGAAGATGCGTCACGGCTTCATCGAGCCGTTCTTCGGAAACATCGCCGTTCTCCACGGCTTGTTTGATGCCAAAGAAACATTGTGAGCGCGATTCGTCGTCAGCTTTCAGCAAAATCGTGTCGCAACCGGCCTTGATCGCCATGGCGCAAGCCTGTGGCAGCGGCCATTGTTTCAAGATGGCCGCCATGCCAATCGCGTCGGAAACAATCACGCCGTCAAAACCCAGCTCTTCCCGCAGCAGACCGGTGAGCAGTCTCTCGGACAACGTCGTCGGGTATTTGCTGTCATACGCCGGATAGACGGAGTGCCCGGTCATAATGGCTTTTGTCCCGGCGGCGATGGCCGCCTTGAACGGAACCAATTCGACTTCCTGCATTCTCTTTTTATCGGCCTTAATGACATCCAGCACGTCGTGCGCGTCGGTGGCGGAATCGCCACGGCCCGGGAAATGTTTGGCGGTGGCCGCTATGCCGCCATCCTGCAACCCTTTCACAAAGGCGACGGCGTGTTGGGCGCAAACTTCGGGGTCGTCACCAAAGGAGCGGACGCCGATTTCCGGGTTCTTGGGATTGATGTTCACATCGCAGACCGGAGAATACATTTGCGTGACCCCGATATTGCTCAACTGTTTGGCAATGGTGTTGTTGATCTTGTAGGTCATCTTGGGGTCGGCGATGGCAGCCATGCCCATCGGTGGAGGGAACTGCCGGATGCCGCCGGCCATGTAGTCGTTCTTGAAATCGCCCTCGAAATCAATGGTCATGTGCAGGGGAATGGCCAACCGCCGGTTCATCGCGATGTTCTGCAGGGCGTTCAGGTCCTTGGTGTAATCTTCCGGCGTGATGCTGATGCCGAATTGCTTCCCGGCGTAGTAAGTGTTGGAGATGGTGAAGTAATCCTTCGGTTTTTTGAAATTCTTGTCTATTTGCGAGTTGCCCCAGTAAAGATTCTTGCAGGTCTCCACCGCGTAAGGCTCCAGACAGAGGCCACCGCAGTGCAGGCGGGTGATCTGTTCAATGCCGCTGGGGGTGATCTGGGCGCCGCGCCGGGTAAAGGTTAAAAGCTGGCCGACCTTCTCCTCCAAAGTCATCTTCGCAATGAGTTTGCTGACGAAGGCGTCCCGTTTCGCATCAGTGTTCTTTGACATTTTGTATCTCCTGTTTTTCTAAGCTAGTTGTTTATGATTCCCATTTGCCGCGATTGTCCGGCCCTGCCCAGAACTCGCGTTCCTTCTTCCATCCCTTTTCATCAATCTTCAAGTCTTTTGTCTTCCACCCCGATTTAATCCGCCGCGTTAAATCGTCAAATCCCTTGTTCCAGGAAAGCCCATCAGGCACGGTCACATTCATGCTGCCGGCCGCATTCGCGTATCGCAGGCAATTCTCAATGGTCATTCCTCGAACAAACGCCGAGAGGAACCCGGCGATGGCGGAATCGCCCGACCCCAACGCGCCAATAAATTTCTCCTCCTGATAAACCGGGAACCAAAGCTCGCGATTGGCCCAGTTGTCGAGATCGGCGCAGCCCGCTGCGCCCAACTTCTTCAACCGGTCTTTGTCCGCCGTCCGGATATACAATCCCCGGTGCCCGCACTTGACCATGGCAATGCCCGCACCCAGATTGAGCAGGTCTTTACCGAGCGTCGCGACTTCCCCGACCGTTATGTGGTCCAGAACGGTCTCTTTGGGGCCGAGCTTCGCCCGCTTTTCCAGAAACTTTTCTTTGTGGAGGAAATATAAAACCTCTTCCACGCTCGGCACCATGATGTCGGACAGGGGAACCCAAGCTTTCAGAATCGCTTTCCAGTCCACCTGGCCGGCGCGACTATTCACGTCCGGCAATGACATGTCCAGCGCGGTGGTCGTCCCCAGTTCCTTTGTCTTTTTGAGAATCTTGGTCAGCTCGGCGCCGGTGTTGTCGTAAATCTTCTTCATCCACGGCGGGTATCCGAAGAGCATCAATTTGGAACGCCCCACCAGGTCAAAATCCATGTCGTCGTAGCCAAACGTGTCGTTCGCGCCGCAATGATGCAGATAGAACCGGTCAATGCCGGGAATGCAAATGGCGACCGTGTACGACGTGGATTCGCCCTTGACCATTTTGATCCCCTTGAAGTGCCCTTCATGCTCTTCGTACCAGCGCAGAATCTGTTTGCCAAAATCGTCATCGCCGATCTTGCCGATGAGTTCGGTTTTGACGCCGAGCCGGCGGATGGAGACGCCGGCGTTGGTCACCGGGCCGCCGCCCACGACGACGCAGTTGCCCATGTTGATCATTTTGCCCGGCACAAGGACGTCCGTCATGTGCTCCACTTTTCCGTCAATGGTGAAGGCGGGGATTAAATCAAGGCAGGTGTGACCGGCGGCGACAATTTCGAGATTTTTTTTGCTTACGGCTTTGGAGTCCATAGAACAGTTGGGATAATTTTCGGGATAGCTTACGACCAACAGCCCACCCGTCAATGCTTTTCACTTATCCAGGAATGCCATTTCCTAATCAGATTTTGACAACGGCGTCAAACGCCGCCTTGGGTTTGCATTGACGGTCAAACAGCATGGGAAAATCAGCCCTGCCGGTGATAGGCCAATAATTGCGCCAGGATTGGCCGTCATGCACCGCCCAAAAAGTGATCCGGCCGAATTTGTCCCGGTATTTCCTGAACAGTGAAAATATCTCCGCGTAGCGCTTGGCCAATTTTCCCTGGGCTACGTCCGGCAGGCCATTCGCGTAAGGGTTGTATTTCTTCTGTGTTTCTGCGTCAAAGGACGAGATGTCCACAATTTTTGATTCCAGCGGATAATAAGGAAGCACGCCGATGTCCAACTCTGTAATCATCAGTTTCGGCCCCAGTTGAGCCAGAGCCAGGAAGTGGTTTTCAATCTCAGCCATCGGCGGATGGTCCGTGAACCAATGGCCTTGGATGCCGATGCCGTCCAAGTGGATGCCCTTTGCCTGGAGACCTTTGACCAGCCGGATGACGCCTTCACATTTTGGACGGTTCTCCAATTCAAAATCATTGTAATAAAGCTCGGCGTCGGGGTCGGCTTGGCGCGCAAACTCAAAGGCCTTGGCGACGTGATCTTCGCCGAGAATTTCATACCACTTCGACTTCCGCCAGGAACCGTCCGGGCTTATGGCTTCGTTCACAACATCCCAACCGTGGATTCGTCCCCGGTAACGGCCCATGACGGTAAAGATGTGTTCCTTCATCCGTTCCAGCAACAACTCGCGGCTCGCGGGTCTGCCGGAATCATCCTGAAACACCCAATCCGGCGTCTGATGCCACCAGACCAGCGTGTGGCCGACGATAAACATTTTGTTTTTCTCGCCCAGCGCCACAAAGCGGTCCGCCGCCTCGAAGTTATATCTGCCCGGCGCCGGATGGACTTCTTCCCACTTCAGGATGTTCTCCGGGGTGATGCTGCTGAAGTGTTTTTCCACTACGGACAGCGCGTCCGGTTCATTGCCGGAAATCTGATTGAGACTGAGAGCCACTCCAATATGGAAGTCATCCTTGAAAACTTCTTTCAAAGCAGGTTGAGCACCGCGATCAGCGCTGGTTGCAGAGAGGCGTGTGTCCGGTGTATCAATCATGGTTCTCCAATTGGGCCTTCGCGCGTCGGCCGGAAGATGACTTGTTCGAGCATCGAACAAGATCATCCTGCTGTGCTGCTTGCGGTAGTTTCATGTGCACCCCTTTTCTACGGAAAGCTGGGGGCGGGGACAAGGCAAAATTATCAACCGCCCGATGGCGGCTATCGCGCACCAATCGTCCACCAAGCGCGATCGGCCCCGGTTGCGACGCTGGACGATTCTGAAACCGGGCGGGGGTGGGGGTGGCACGAAACGAATTGAAAAAGTTGCCGGACAAATGCAGGCAGCCTGTGTAACCCGCGAACCGGCCACCGGAGATGAAATAAAACAAAGGCCAGCTTCCCCGGAGGATTCAGTTAATGAGAATTGCTTCGGCGGCTTGGAAAAGAACAAACGCGCCAGCGAGCGCACGACAGGCGCGCAAGGCCGCAGTCATCCATGAACCGGGAAATCGAACCGGATTTCGGCGCAGGACCCCTTCATCCGCAATAGCTTGTGTTTTTTAAAAAAAATTGAATTTCCACTGGACAGACCCTCGCTTGAGGAATATTATTCGGTGTTCGAACTAATTCTGTTGAGTGATACTTGAAGGTGTATTGTGCGCAAGATCGATCTGAACAACTTTCACGTGGCGACCAATGAAACGGTTCGCGACATCAACAGTCGTATCATGTTGAATTTGGTGCGCAAGCACCAGCCGGTTTCGCGCGCGGACTTGGCGCGTTACTCGGGATTGCAGCGCAGCACCGTGTCGGCCATAACTGGGCGGCTGATCTCAGAACACTGGTTGAGGAAGGGGGCAGTTGGGGATTTGCCGCGCGGCCGCAAACCGACCTTTCTGCATCTAAATTCGGATCGAGTGGGGATTATCGGGGTGGACATCCAGCCGGTTACCACGACGTTGGCCGTGGCCAGCATGGATCCTCAACTCCAGGCTCAAGAGTCCTTCTCCACGGGAAACGATCCGGTAGAGTTCATTGCCCGATTGAGTCACCGCATTTTGGATCTGATTCGGGCATATCCGAAACGCTCGTTCGAAGGCGTGGGGATCAGCTTGCCGGGCCGCATTGATATTTCGTCGCAGCGTGTGACATTTGCGCCGAACCTGGGCTGGAGTGATCTGGATCTGAAGACGCCGCTCAAACGGGCCACCCGCCTTCCAGTGGAGCTTGAGAATGTCGCGAACGCCTGTGCCCTCGCAGAGCTCTGGTCCGGCCGGCACGGCGAGGGTGTCCGCAACCTCCTTGCGGTCACAGTCTCCGACCCTGTTGGCGTCGGTGTCGGGATGATTATGAACGGGCAACTGATCCGTGGCTCGACCGGTGTTTCAGGAGAATTCGGGCATGTGGCGCTGGTGGCGGATGGTCCCCAATGCCGGTGCGGCAACCGCGGTTGTTGGGAAACGCTGGCGTCCAATGCTGCCGCCGTGCGGTATTATACCGAATCTGTTTCCGTGCACAAAGGCGACGGCTCCAAAAGTGCGACCGCGAGGGTGCCTTTCGGCGATATTTTAAGGCTGGCCGAGCAGGGGGATGTCAAGGCCTGCCAGGCATTGGATCAGATGGCGCATTATCTGGGGATCGGTATCGCCATGCTGGTTTCGGGGCTGGCCCCGGACGTTCTGGTGGTCGTGGGAGAAGTGACCCGGGCTTGGAACCGGGTGGGGCCGATCATAAACGCGGCCGTCCGACACCGGTCGTTTACGCACGCGGCAACCCGCATCCTGTCCACCAATTCGGAAGCGCAACCCCGATTGTGGGGCGCCGTTGCCTTGATCTTCCAGAAACACTTTAGCGCACCGTCCATCGCATGAATCAATTGAAAGACAAGACCGCTTTGGAATGCCGATTTTGTTCGCCGAACGAACTAATTCAGCCGGCAGGAAATTTGAACGGGAACGCGCATCCGATGAAACGGAATGGCAACGGATTTTCACCGGCGGTCAACCTGGGGTCGGTGGTCGGGCCCGTCACAAGGGCTGCGACCGGCCCTGGCAACGGCCGGACCTTTCCGGAAAATGGCGGGTCGGAAGACGCCCGGAGAATCGAACAAAGCATCGCCCACATGCGGGAACATCTCAACCAGCCATTGCCGGTGGCCAAACTGGCCGCCCTGGTGCATGTTTCGCCCTCATACTTCTTTGCCCTGTTCAAACGCCGCACCGGCAGCTCGCCGATGGATTACTTTACGCACCTGCGCATGCAACATGCCTGCCGGTTGCTGGACGCCACTTCGGCCAGCGTGAAGGAAGTGGCCGCGGTCCTGGGCTACGACGATCCGTTTTACTTTTCCCGGGTGTTCAAGGCCGTGAACCGCATACCACCGAGCCGGTATCGGGCTTTGCAGGACAGCCATCGCCCGTCCTCCGCCCCGATAAAATCGGGACTGCGGAAGGCGGACGCAGCACCAACGAAAACGGCGCGGCGTCCGTTTCCTGGCCGGGAAATAACAAAAAACAAAATAGTAGAATCGTCCATTCCCATTAGAAGAGAATTGATATATGATGAACCTGAAATCACCAATGTTATTCCGAACCTCAAGCCCGAATGCGCGGCCGGCAGGAAGATCGGCGTTTATGCTGATTGAGTTGCTGGTCGTCAGCGCCATCATCGCGATTCTGGCTGCGATTTTGCTGCCGGCGCTGGCCGCCGCGAAATTCCGGGCCAAGGTCATCAACTGCACGTCGAACCTCCGGCGGTGGTTTTACGGCCGCGTTTTGAAAGGCGCGAATGCAGCGTATGCCGATGGCCGCGTGGAAGCGCATTCCAGATTACAGATGCTCTGCGGCTATACTCAAACCGACCCTTGCTGATTTTCCTGACCATTTTGACTCCTCAACCTTAAACAACAAACACATCCCAAGAATATTGATTCCTCAACCTCAACCAACAAAACCAACCATCGTTTATGAAAACTAAACCCACAATGCTCAAACTGCTCATCCTGTTGAGCTGCACCTTCGCCACAATGGCGGTGTTTGGCCAGACGACCTATGTCTGGACCAACCAATACCAGGCACATCTCAATGTCAACGGCGGGGACATGAACCAGGCCACCAATTGGAACCCCAACGGCGTCCCCACTCCCATGAATGGGCCGGATGCCAATGGCAGTTATGGTGACTTACTGCTGTTCGACGGCCAGACGACCGGCCCTCTGAGTGTAACGGAAGATGGCGGCAGCTTGAGTGGCTTTGGCGGCCAAAGCTATCCTGCTGGAGCCAGAATCGAGCTTACCTCGAATCAAACCGCTTCGGTGACCATTTATTCTGTGGTTGGGCTTTCAGGGGGATTGAGAATGAATTGGTTCTCCGTTGACGCCCCCGGTTCCGGAGGCTTAATTCTGGGAGACCACAGCGCGAATGGCTTCGATTTTCTTTGCGGCGAACAAAACGGGCAGATCTTCGGTTTCACCAATAACTCTACCGTGCCAGCCGTGCTTAATGAAACCGTGTCATTTCGTTGCGGCGGCGCTGGTAATCATCCGATGGTCTTTGCCGGCTCGGGAAATTGGATCGTCAATAACCACATGCGAAGCCATAATTCATCCTCCCTCCAAGTGATGATGGAGGGGTCTGGCACATTTACCTGGACCGGCACGAATTCGGGTGCGGAGTCCGCTGTTTGGTATGATAAACTCGGCAATCCGATCCGGTTTGATTCCGGCACGACGATCTTGAAGAGTGGCGACCTGCTGAACTCAGACTCCGGCGGCCCGGGCATCGTCAACAATGGAACGCTGTTGGAGTTTGATTACGCACCCGGACCGGGAATTATCAACGCGGGCACCATCCCGGGTGCCATTTCCGGCACCGGGCCGATCCAGATGAACAACGGAACAAACACTCTCGCGGGTGCAAGCACATTCACCGGCAACATCAATTTGACCGGCGGCGAGCTGATCGCCGGCAGCCCCGAGAGCGTCGGCGTCTCCGGCCCCCTCGGTCAGGACGGCATCATTTCCTTCAACGGCGGCACACTCGGCTGGAACCTGGCCAACGCCTTTGATTACTCGCCGCGGTTCGACACGAACGCCGGCCAGGTGTATAACCTCGACACCGGCGCTTCGAGCCCGGTTTTGACGGCGGGATTGACCAGCAGCGGCGCAACGTTGAACAAAACCGGCGGCGGAACCCTTACGCTGGCTGGCACCAACACCTACAGCGGACTGACCACCGTCAGTGCCGGCACACTGTTGCTGGCCGGCCAGTCCGGCAACGGCAACATCACCGTGGACGACGGCGCGACTCTCGGTGTCGTTGAAAACGGCACGCCCTTCACGCCGAACACGCTGACCTTGGGAACGCTCAATGGTGTGACTTTTGAAGGCAACAATGTGACCAACAAGAGCGCCGCGCCGATGCAACCGGTCAATCTGGCATCCGCCAGCACGACCACCATCAACGTCAACAGCGGCAGGTTCAGACTCGTTGGCGATACTTTTCCGTTGCTCGCCTGGAGCAGCGGCACACCGCCGGGAACCAGCCTCAACTTTTTGAGCGGCGCGGGTGGCCACTTGGTCACCAACGTCAACAACAAGGAGATCGATCTGATCATCGATCAGCCTCCCTACATTTGGACCGGCGCGACCAGCGGCTCTTGGGTTGTGGGCGGGCCGAACAACTGGGTCTACAGCGGTAGTGCGGCGTCTTGGGCCAATGGCAATTTCGCATTGTTCGACGACTCGCTTACGGCGAACAACAACCTGACTATCAGCGGCGTTCTTAGTGGACAACTCGTTACTTTTGACAACGACAGCACGAATTACACCCTCAATTCCCCCGACTCCTCCGACAACCTCGGCGGCAGCACCGCGTTGACCATGGCCGGCAAAGGCACACTCACGCTGTCGGGCGGCCAAAACACCTACACTGGCATAACGACGGTCGGTGGCGGTATAGTGAACGTCGGCGTATTGGCCAATGGCGGGACCGCCAGCGACATCGGCGCCGCAAGCAGCGGCAACACCAACATCGTGCTCAGCGGCGGCGGCACGCTGCAATATACCGGCCCGGGCGTCACCATTGATCACTTGTTCTCGGTTGGCCAAGGTGGCGGCACGATAGACAACGAAGGCTCGGGCGCGCTGGTGTTCACCAACGCCGGCCCGCTGGGAATGAGCGGCAACGGCCCTCGCGCGCTCACTTTGACCGGCCCCAACACTTATGGCGATACGCTTTACTGCGCGATTGTAAACCACCCTGCCGGGACTTCGCTAACAAAGAACGGCACGGGCACATGGATTTTGGCCGGAACCAACTCGTATGCCGGCGGGACTACGCTCAACGCCGGTATATTGCAGGTCGGCGTGGAAGGCACGAGTGGCACTATCGGCAACGGTGACATCTCAACCGTAACCGGCACCACGATTGATTTCGAACGCAGCGGCACTCTGCTCGTCCCAGGCTCCATCGGCGGCGGCGCCGCGGTGATCATCGGCACGGACGCCACCCCGTCCACGAACGGCACGGTCATCCTCGCCAATAACAGCGACTATACCGGCGGCACCACCATCAACGCCGGCAAGCTGCAAGTCGGCAACGGCGGCGGCAGCGGTTCGTTGAATGGCGTCGGCCTCATCGCTGTCAATAACAACGCTCTCCTGGACTTTAACACTTCCGGTTCGTTCGTCTATGGCTCTGGCGCCAATGGCGTCATCAGCGGAACGGGCAACGTGAGTGTGCGAGGCGGCGGGAATATCAAGGCCATCGGCGCCAACACTTATTCGGGCTGGACTACTATCGGTGCCAACACGATCTTCCAGCCGCTTGAAGGTCAGGATGGTGGTTTGGTTAGTTCTGTGGTAACGAACAACGGCACACTCCGCTTGGTCAGACAGGACGCAACCATTATTTACAGTGGCCCGATCGTCGGGACGGGCAAGCTGCAGATTGGCGCCAACAATGTTAACGTTGGCACCATCACGCTCACGGGTAGCAATACCTTCACCGGCGGCATCATGATCGGCGGCAACACGCTGATTCTGGGTGACGGCGTCACTCCAGGCGCCGGGGCGATCCCCAACAACAGCACCGTGTGGTTCACCAACAACTTAACCGGCTACCTCGCTCAAGACAACGCTCGGACGCTCGAGTTCAACCGTCCCGTCGGAGACGACTTCACGTTTAGTGGCAACATCGTCACTAACTTTGGGAGCGCGCAGGCCAACTTGGGCATCGTCCAATTGCAGGGCGGCGACACGATCACCCTGACTGGCAACAATACTTATGGCGGCGGGACGCTCGTTAATGCGGGCCAGGCGATCATCGGCAACGGCGGTGCGAGCGGTGCCGTCGGTTTCGGCCCCGTCACGCTCACCAGCGGCACGCCGCTGGTCATCAACCGCACTGGCAATCTGGCCATCCCCGGCTTCGTCTCCGGGTCGGGCGGAGTGACACTGATCAATTCCGCCACGGTGTCGCTCTCCAATCCTACCAATGCTTATACCGGTGCTACGACGATCAGTAACGGCACGTTGGTTGTCTCCTCGCTGGGCGGCGATCTGGACGTGGAAGGCGGAACAGTTGTTGTGCAGGGCACCGCATCGGCGGCCAATTTGAACGTGCCCGGCACCATGAACATTGACTCGGGAACCGTGGTGGCCACGCTGGATCCGGCGTTGTCGCCCTCGAACACCACCTACACGGTCACCGGCCCGATCAACTACACCGGCGGAACATTGAAGCTGCTCACTACCGGTCAAACGCTGGCCCCGGGACAGTACTTCAAGATCTTCAGCGCGGCGGTCACCGGCGGCGCTGCCATGCCGATTATTTCACCTGGCTGCACCGTCTCGAACGGTCTGGCCGTGGACGGATCGGTCACGGTGCTCTCCGCCCAGCCGCTGCCCACCACACTCAACTTCAGTATTCTGTCTCGCACGAATCTTGTGCTGTCGTGGGCGGCGCCTTGGGCCGGCGGCGTGCATCTGCAATCCCAGACCGATCCTCGGACGAACGGTTTGAAAGCAACCGGTTGGGTCACCATTCCGGGTAGCGACGCCTTCAGCAGCTACACGAACGTCATCAACACGGCGGCCGGTTGCGTGTTCTATCGCATGATCATTCCGTGATATGGACAGGTAAGAAGTCAAGTAAGTGGGCGGTGGTGAACACCGCCCACTTACGCTTTTCAGCGCTTAAAGTTATCAAACCATTATGAACGAAGAGAGAAGCGAGCCGGCCGAGAGAACAACGGAGAGCAGACGCGGGGTGAGTTCCGCCGGCTCGCGCCGACAGGCATTCACACTGATTGAACTGCTCGTCGTCATCGCCATCATCGCCATTTTGGCTGCGATGTTGTTGCCCGCTTTGGCTAAAGCCAAATTTCGCGCCAAAGTGATGAACTGCACTTCCAATTTTCACCAATGGTGTGTGATGGCCGCCGCGTATTCCGGCGAGTTCAATAACTATCTGCCGGGCGTCAATTGTGCTACCTCAGGCGGCACTGGCAATCCGTGGGATGTCAACGGCTTGTTTATTCCTGCCTGTGCCAACTATGGGTTGACGGTGCCAATGTGGTTTTGCCCGGTGCGCACCGATGAGTCTGATGCCGAATATGCGCTGGCCGCAACAGCTGGACCACCAGGCATCGGTCACGCTATAACAGGCGTGGATGATTTGAATCAATTT
>DATNHI010000004.1:0-33516 GCA_035605035.1 Verrucomicrobiia bacterium | reverse complement strand
TTCAGGAATCACCTCAGGCGGTGGCCGGTTCGCTCGAACTTTCCGAGGCGGGCGGAATCGTTTTGAGTCAGGGCGCGGTGCGGGCCGCCGGAGTTTCCAGCAACGATTTCGCCCGGGTGATCGGGCAGAATGTGGAAACCCTTTTGCGCACGTCGCGCGGCGAGACGCAGAGTTTCAATTTGCACGTGCAGGGGATTTCCCAGGATCGTTCGCCGACGATTCAGGTGTCGCTGACCGACCGTATCGCGATGAAAAACTGGTGGTTCAACGCCACCAACATTTTGGAACGCGAAGGCTACGACTCGGTGGCCATCCGCGCCGCGGATGTCGCCCACGCGAACACAGTGTCGGCGCAGTTGCGGCGCGACGGTTTTCAGGTGCAATCGCTGGAAATGTTTGTAACCGCCGCCAACCGTATTTTGACTGTTGTGACCATGATGTTCACGCTCATCGGCGGCATCGCGCTATTGGTGGCGACCATTGGCATCGCCAACACCATGGTCATGGCGATTTACGAACGCACCCGCGAAATCGGAATCCTCAAGGCGATGGGCGCCTCTCGTCGCGAAATCCGCCAGATGTTCATGCTGGAGGCGGGGTTCATCGGAATGATTGGCGGTGTGGTGGGGTTGCTCATCGGCTGGCTGCTGGGGCTGGGACTGAATCAGGCCATTGAATTATTTTCCCGTTTTCGGGAACAGCCCGTGCACGGCCAATTCTTTTTGGTCACGCCGCTGCTGGCTGTGGGCGCGATTGCCTTTGCGACATTCATCGGCCTCGTCGCCGGCTTGCTGCCCGCGCAACGCGCCGCCAAACTCGACCCGTTGGAAGCCTTGCGGCACGAGTAAAACCGCGTCGACACTCCCGGCAGCAGCAAAATTTCCAGCCCGAAATTTTTCGCTGTATCCACGTCGTATAAATGTCCAAGCTTTTTTTCTTGACGCGGAACCAGCGCCACAAGATGTTTCGCCCGAACCGAAAATAGTAAATTGCTTAACGAGGGAAAAATTTATGAAGAACACGAATCGTCTAATGCAGAAATGGGCCGCTTGTTTTGCCGTCGTGCTGGCCGCCGCTTTAATCGCCGGCTGCCAATCGGCTCAGCAGTCCTCGACAAATACTGCCTCTGCCGCCACTGCCGCGGCGGCACCACAGGCGCCCGCTCAAGCTCCTGCGGCTGCGCCGGCTCAACCTGCCACGCCGGCACCGGCCGCCGCACCGGCCGCTCCGGCGGCGTTGGCCGCAACCGCCGCGCCCGCCGCATCCGCCGCTTCTCTGACCCCGCCGGTCCGCATTAAAGCCGGGGTCACGGAAAAGATGACGGATTCCGCAGGCAACGTCTGGCTGCCGGACCAGGGTTTCGCCGACGGGGAAATATATGAAGCGTCCGACGCAGAAGTCTCCAACACCAAAGACCCTGCGCTTTATCGCACGGAACGATACTCGATGACGGCATACTCCTTCGCAGTCCCCAACGGCAAGTACACCGTGAAACTTCATTTTGCCGAGGTTTATTCAGGCATTAGCGGGCCGGGCGACCGGGTTTTTTCGTTTAATGTCCAAGGGCATGAGTTCAAGGATTTTGACATTTGGGTCAAGGCCAGCGGTTCCAATAAAGCTTACATTGAAAGTGTTGATGTGGAAGTGACCGACGGCAAATTAAACATCACGTTCACGCCCAACGTAGAAAATCCCAAGATCAACGGGATTGAAATTCTGCCGCGGACCTGAACCAGCGGCTGCCGTCCGCTGAATACGATTTCGCGCCTTCACCTTGGCTCACGCGCCGGGCGGTGGCAGGATTTCCAGCCCGAATTTTTTCGCAATCTCCATCACGCGCGGGACGTCCTGCTGTTGCTGCGGACTGAGCACTCCGATTTCGTCCGTTGCCTCCGCGACGGGGCGAAACGATCGTCTCAGCACTCCGCTAACCTTCGCGCCAGTCGCGCGGGAAAGCGACGCTGGAGCCATCGTGTCCAGACGCCGGGCACCTTTGAACTTCGCGTCGCATTAACTGACACGTTCCCCCGGAACGCGAGTCTGCGATGGGCTTTGCAGGGCAGGCAACATCCCGTTACTGATGGCCTTACAAAAGCGTGATTCTGGCAGGCGAGTTGCTTGTGAAGGGCCGACAAACCAGTAGCGCAGATTATCACGGACTGTCGCTGGTGTGTCTCAAATAGGACTAAACCGACGTAACCATGAATGCGAAAACGAAAAAGCTGTTGTCCATCATTGCTTTATTGATGATGGGGGTGGCGTTCATTTTTGTCGGGTCGAAGGACCTGGTTCATTCGCGGCAACTGGCGGCCCAAGGCAAAGTCACCACCGCCAAAGTTTTGGACGGTGAAGATAATGTCAGCGGCCGGTTCCACACGCACACCTGTTACTTGCAGCTCCAGTTCCAGCCGGAAAGCGGAAGCGCCGTCAGCCCGCGCATCGAAGTGGGCAAGGATGTCTATCAGTCGGTGCAAATCGGCAGCATCGTCAAGGTCCATTATCTGCCGGAAGACCCGACCATCTGCCAGGCCGGCGAGACGGTGGAAACGCGTTTTGGCAAGCTGCTGTGGGGAATCGGTTTCCTCCTGGGCGCCGGTTATCTGATCCTGTTCTTTCAGCAACCGACCGGCCAAAAGGAGGCGGTCGAAAGCCTCGGTGAAAGTGTCAAAACGCTTTCCCTGACGCAGTTCGAATATGTTTCCGTGGACGCGCGAAACTTCAAACATCTGGACCTTGCCTTTTATAACAACGGCCAGCGACGTCTCGAAGCTGCCGGCTATCGTTTCCTCGACGACCAGGAAAACGTCACGCTTCGTCGCCGCAGCGGCATCCGCACGTTCATTCGCATTCTTCTTAGCGGCGACCGGACGACTATGGCGGATTTTTACCACTTCATACCCAAATTCATGTTGCGCATCCTCGGCGCCAAACCGGCGAAGGTGCTGGATCTGGAGACCTGGTTTTCCGACGGTTGCTTTGTCTGCACCAGCAACGCCGAGATGGCGGGCAAACTCGAATCGCCGCCCACCATTGACGCGCAGCGCCTGCCGGCGGAAACGACCTGGGACATGTTGTTGGAAACACATCAACGCCGGCTGGGCAAATATCTGATGTGTCATCCGGGCGTGTCGGCGGTCAAGCTCACGGGCCTGGCCGATGTCCGGCGCGCTCAGGACGAACAGCAACGCATCAAAGCCGAATTCCGCCAACGAATCGGTTTGTCCAGGACGGAATTGCAACGGTTCGCCGGCGCTCCGAGCCGTGAACTCGACCGGCTCCACAACGCCCTGACCGAACATCGCGAACGGGGAAACATGAAAAACCTCACTTGAACCTCATCTAACGTCATATGAATAAATCTCTCATCTCCATTGGATTCGAAATTCCGGGTCATTCCGACAAATCTCTGTCTTTGTCGTCAGACCAATCATTGTTGGACTATGACATTATCATTTTCCGGCCCGATATATCCGGAATGTACGGTTATGGCGCCGAACAGTATCAGGGAAAACTCTGCCTGAGCGATGATGCGTCCTTCAACCTGAGGGAAAAGGCGGAACACTGGAGACAGGATTTAATCAACGCCTATGACAGCGGGAAAACCGTCTTTATATTCCTGTCTGAACTTCAGGAAGTTTTTGTCACCGCCGGGTTGCCGGAATCTTCTGGCGACGGCCGCAGTCACGTGACCACCCGGCACGTCGATCTGTTTCAAAATTACCGGATGATTCCAATCAGTTTCGAGGAAATGAACAACGGCCGCGGCCGGGAAATCAGGCCGACGAGAGAGTTGAACGGCTTGAGTCCGTATTGGACCGGCTTCAAAGATGTAAGCCGATACGAGGTCCATTTTTCTTCAAAAATGGTTGCCCCGCTGCTCGGGACAAAGTCCGGCAACAAAGCGGTTGGCGGAATCGTGCGCGGAAAGCTTCATTCCGGCAAAGGCGCAATCATCCTCTTGCCGGAGCTTGACTTTGATGAAAGCAAATTTACGGCTGAAAAAAACCGTGAAACCTTCTGGAACAAAAAGGGAGTGCAATTTGGAGACAAATTGATTTCGGCGCTGGTTGAAATTGATAACGAACTGAATGCGCAAAAACAACGAACGCCGACACCGGACTGGGCGACGAGCACGGAATTTCGCCTGCAAAAGGAATCCGTGATTGAAAACCAGATCATTGGCTTGTCAACTCGGGTCGAATCGCTTCAGGCGCGGAAGCATGGTCTGCTCTGTGAGCTCGAAAAAGAGGCCTCTTTAAAACGGCTGCTCTATGAGTCCGGCCCGGCGCTCGAAGCCGCCATTCTCGATGCCCTCGGCACACTGGGCCTGGAGATCAAGCATTCCAAAGAGGCGGAATCGGAATTCGACGCGGTATTTACCTGGGGCGGACACCGGTTTCTCGGCGAGGCCAAAGGTGAAGATTTGCAGGCAATTGATGTTGATAAAATCAGTCAACTCGAACGGAATCTCAGCGAGGATTATGCGTCCGAGGGTGTAACCGAATATGCCAAGGGCATCCTCTTCGGCAACGCATTCCGGCTCCAGGAGCTTTCCGGCCGCACCGAATACTTTACCGAAAAATGCATTGCGACCGCGAAACGTATCAAAGCCGCTTTGGTACGGACGCCAGACCTCTTTATCGTTGCGCGTTATGCAAAAGAATCGGGTGATGCCGACTTTTCAAAGAAATGCATCGAAGCCATCCTGGCAGCGGAAGGAACCGTGGTAGATTTCCCATCCGTTCCCGCTCAAAACGGCAAGATTGTAATTAAAGCCGAGGCGAAAGAGTCCTCGGATGCCCAAAATCAAGTTGCGTCCCCTCTGGATTGAATCGTTGCTGGCCGTGAAGCCGCAGCGAGTTTTCCCGGCACACAGCAGAAAACGACGGAATCCGCGGGATAATTTCCCGGTCCGGCCGCCGGCGCCGGGACCGAGAACCCCGTAAAATCCCGTCACCACTTGCGATTTTCGCAGGCCAGCGTTAGTGTCTGCGGCAGGGGAGTGAATTCGCGTTCCGGCGAATCAAAAAACTTCGTGTAAATGTCCTGAACGCTTCCGCCCGTTCGTCGTCTTACTGAAAGGACAATAAACACAAAGGAGAGAAAGGCAAAATATGAGCACAGCGAAGAAAAAAGCAGCGGCCAGCCTCATCTGGTTTGAAATCCCGGCGGACAATATCGAACGCGCGAAGAAATTCTACAGCGCCTTGTTCGGCTGGAAAATTGCGCCGTTTCCCGGCATGACGAGGCCGGAAGCGCAACATTACCTGCACATTGACACCAGCGGGCCTGACGCCTCGCCCGATGGGGGAATAATGAAGCGCAGGCATCCGCAACAACCCATCACCAACTACGTCGCCGTGCCGTCAGTGACGACCTTTATGGCGAAGGTCAAGAAACTGGGCGGCAAGGTCCGCGTCCCCAAAACCGCCGTAATGCAAATGGGTTACTTCGCCGTCTGTCAGGACACGGAAGGCAACGTCTTTGCCCTTTGGGAAAGGAACGAAAAGGCAAAATAATTGTCCTGATTGCTTTTCCTCATTCGTCGTATTATGGAATGACCGAGAATCGTCAACCGGAAACCAAAGAAAAATTATGAACTCACAAACAAAGAATGGATACATGCTGCTGTTCATCGGCACGGACTGGCACAAAGGTCTTTCACCGGAACAGATGCAGCAGGTTTCAGAACAGTGGATGGCCTGGTTCAAGCGCCTGACCGAACAGGGCAAGGCAGTTGCCGGTCACCCGCTGGAATGCGAGGGGAAAACCGTTTCGGGGAAGAACGGGCGCGTGGTGGCCGACGGGCCGTTTGCGGAATCCAAGGAAGCCATCGGCGGTTATTTCCTGCTCGATGTCGCCACCATGGACGAAGCTGTGGCTATCGCCAGGGAATGTCCCGGGCTGGCGCACGGCGCGAAAGTCGAAGTCCGGGCCGTGCGCGCGGAATGTCCGCTCGCGAGTGAGGCCGAAGCGCAACTCGCGGAAGCGATGGCGTAATCACTGGCCGGAAGGGTGCGGCCTGAAATGGTCGGGAGGGCGGCGTTGCCGCGCCGCCCCAGCTTTAAAATTTGCCAACAGGAATTAAAATTATGAGCACCACAAACAATAAACTCGTGGTTGGACCATATCTGTTCTTCGACGGCCGCTGCGAGGAAGCCATCGAATTCTATCGCAAAGCGCTCGGTGCGGAGGTGGACATGCTGATGCGTTTCAAGGACAGCCCGGAGCCGCATCAACCCGGCATGGTCCCGCCCGGCTCCGAAAACAAAGTGATGCATGCGAACTTGCGATTCGGGGAGACCTCCGTGATGGCGTCCGACGGACGTTGTGAAGGAAAACCACATTTCGATGGCTTTGCGTTATCGCTCGGGGTGGCCACCGAAGCTGAGGCGGACCGGCTGTTTGCCGCCCTGGCCGATGGCGGGAAGGTGCTGATGCCGCTGGCCCGGACGTTCTTTTCGCCACGCTTCGGCATGGTGGCCGACCGCTTCGGCGTATTGTGGATGGTGATTGTGCCGGCGGCGGAATAGCCGGCGGAGATAAGAAAAGGACGATTATGCCCTCAATCACCAACACCATCCGCCTCCACCGCGTGCTGCGCGCCCCGCCGGAGAAAATTTATCGCGCATTTCTGGATGCCGACGCCCTGGCAAAATGGCTTCCGCCCAACGGGTTCATCGGCAAGGTGCATCACATGGACGCCAAAGTCGGCGGCGGTTACAAAATGTCGTTCACGAATTTCGGCACCGGCAAGAGCCATTCCTTTGGCGGAACCTACGTTGAACTCGTGCCGAACGAACGGGTTCGCTACACGGACAAATTCGACGATCCGAATCTGTGCGGCCAAATGCAAGCGACCATCACCTTGAAAAAAGTGTTCTGCGGAACGGAATTGAACATCGTGCAAGAAGGGATTCCCGACGCAATTCCTGCCGAGGCTTGCTATCTCGGCTGGCAGGAGTCGCTCATTCTTCTGGCGAAGCTGGTCGAAGCCGAGATTCCGGATTAGAAGGTTTCTCGTCATGCAGGCGCGGCTTCAGATGGTCGAGCTTGACATCCAACGCCTGAAGCAGGCATACGAACGGGCGTAAATCGAAGGAGACAGGAGGAAAATGATGAAAATCGCCGTCATCGGAGCCGGAAATGTCGGAGCCACTTTGGGCCGCGCCTGGCTCAAGCGCGGGCACGAAATCGCGTTCGGTGTCAGAGACCCGAACAGCCCGAAGGCCCGCGACCTGGCCAAGGATTCTTCCCCGGCGCGTGTGGTCACGAACCTTGAAGCGGCCCGCGGTTCCGAAGTCATTGTCCTGGCGACACCGTGGAACGGCACCGAGGCGGCCGTTCGGGCATGCGGTGATTTAAACGACAAAATCATCGTGGACTGTACCAATCCGCTCAAAGCGGACGTCAGCGGACTGGAACTGGGAACTACCACTTCCGGCGCGGAGCGGGTCGCCGAATGGGCCAGGGGAGCGCAGGTTTTCAAGGCCATGAACCAGGTCGGCTACCGGCTTATGGATGAGCCCAAGTTTTCCGTGGCGATCAAACCGGTGATGTTCGTCTGCGGCGACGGGCCACGGAAGCCGGTGGTGATGCAGTTGGTCGAACAGCTCGGCTTCGAGACGATTGACGCCGGCAATCTGGCCGTCGCCCGTTGGCTCGAACCTTACGCCATGCTGTGGATTCATCTCGCTCTGACCGGAAAGATCAAAGGCGACTTCGCCTTTGCGCTCTTACAAAAATAACAACTCAACTGGAGGAAACCATGAGCAAAATACGGGTCCTGGTCGGCACAAAGAAAGGCGCGTTCATTCTTACTTCGGATGGCAAACGCAAGGAATGGAAAGTCAGCGGCCCGCATTTTGCGGGATGGGAAATCTATCACCTCAAAGGTTCGCCCGCGAACCCGAAGCGGATTTACGCGTCGCAAACGAGCGGCTGGTTTGGCCAGATCATCCAGCGCTCCGATGACGGCGGCAAAACGTGGCACACGCCTGGCAGCAGCCCGGAAGAGTTGAAAAGTCCGGAAGGCATGCCCAAGGGCGAGAGCAACAAGTTCGTTTACGACGGCAAGGTTGGCACGCACAAGTGGTATGACGGGACGCAGCATCCGTGGGAGTTCAAGCGCGTGTGGCACATTGAACCATCGCCCACCGATCCGGACACGGCCTACGCCGGCGTGGAGGACGCGGCGATTTTCAAAACCACCGACGGCGGCAAAACTTGGAAGGAACTGCCCGGATTGCGCGCTGCCAAAGGTCATCTCTGGCAGCCGGGCGCCGGCGGCATGGCGGTGCACACCATCATCCTGGACCGGAAAAATGCGGACCGGATTTACATCGCCATTTCCGCCGCCGGCGCGTTTCGTTCCGATGACGGCGGGAAAACCTGGAAACCCATCAATCGCGGGCTGAAGTCGAAATACGAACTGCCCGATCCGGATGCCGAAGTCGGCCACTGCGTTCATCGCATCGCCCTGCACCCGTCACGTCCCGATGTTTTGTTCATGCAAAAGCACTGGGACGTGTTGCGCACCGACAACGCCGGCGAACAATGGAAGGAGGTAAGTGGAAACTTGCCCTCCGACTTCGGTTTCCCGATTGACGTTCACGCGCACGAGCCGGAAACGGTTTTCGTCGTGCCCATCAAGAGCGATTCCGAGCATTACCCGCCGGAAGGCAAATTACGCGTGTATCGCAGCAAGACGGGCGGCAACGAATGGGAACCGCTCACCAAAGGCTTGCCGCAAAAGGATTGTTACGTGAACGTTCTGCGCGACGCGATGGCCGTGGACTCGCTCGAACCGTGCGGCGTGTATTTCGGCACGACCGGCGGACAGGTTTATGCCTCGGCCAACGGCGGCAGTTCATGGAACCCCATCGTGCGCGATCTGCCGGCGGTTTATTCCGTCGAGGTGCAAACGCTCAAATGAAATTCGAAATCCGAATGGCGAAATCCGAGGGAAATCCGAGGCTCGAAGGCCGAGCCGGCATCGCTCGCCGTTGGTTTGGCGATTCGGATTTCGGATTTCGTGCTTCTTTCGGACTTCGGGAATTCGGGATTCGGATTTTATGATGATTCGCGTGGTGCTCCCATTTCATCTGCGCAACCTGGCGCGCGTGGACGGCGAGGTGGAACTGGAGGTCGCCGGGCCGGCCACGCTGGGTGCGGTGCTCGAGGCGCTCGAAACCCGGTTTCCGGTGTTGCGCGGAACCATGCGCGACCACGTCACCCTGAAGCGCCGCCCGTTCGTGAGATTTTTTGCCTGCAAAGAAGACTTGTCCGGTGAGCCGCCGGAGACGGCGTTGCCCGACGCGGTCGTCAGCGGCGAGGAACCGTTCCTGATTGTCGGTGCGATGGCGGGAGGCTGAATGGAAACAGAACTCCAAGCCGCTACCGGCAAACCACCAGGAGTCTCCGAGGTGGTGGAACACCTTTTCCGCCATGAAGCGGGGAAAATGGTGGCCACCCTGACGGGGATTTTCGGCGTTGAACATCTCGGCCTGGCTGAAGATGTGGTGCAGGAGGCGTTGGCCCGGGCGTTGCAAACCTGGCCGTTTTACGGCGTGCCGGAAAATCCGGCGGCGTGGATCATGCGGGCTTCCCGTAATCTCGCGCTCGATGCCGTCCGCCGCCAAAAAGTTTTTCGCGACAAGGAGGCCGAGGTCGTCCGCTTGATGGACCGGGAAGGGTCCCGGCCGGATGAGGCGATGTTTTCCGAACAGGTCATCGCTGACGACACGTTGCGGATGATGTTCGTTTGCTGTCATCCGAGCATTCCGGCGGAGGCCCAGGTCGCACTGGCTTTGAAAGCGCTTTGCGGTTTCAGTGTGACGGAAATTGCCCGCGCCTTTCTGACCACCGACGCGGCCATCGCCAAGCGGTTGACGCGAGCGAAGCAGAAAATTCGGGAAGCACGAATCCCTTTTGAAATCCCCGCCGACACGGAGCTGGGCCAACGACTGGACGGCGTGCTGCAATCGCTCTATTTGCTTTTCAACGAAGGTTACAAGGCCTCCATCGGTGAGAAGCTGGTTCGCGAGGAACTTTGTCACGAGGCAATCCGCCTTGCCGGCTTGTTGGCCGAACATACTGCGGGCAATCAGCCCCGGACGCACGCGCTGCTGGCGCTGATGCTGTTGAACGCCGCACGCATCCCGGCGCGCGTGGACGGGGAGGGGAACCTGCTTCTGCTGAAGGACCAGGACCGGTTTCGATGGAATCAACCAATGATCGCCCGGGGCATGTTTCATCTGGCGCAGTCGGCAGCGGGCGACGAAATTACGGCCTATCATCTTCAGGCCGGCATTGCCGCCTGCCATTGCGCAGCGAAGGATTATGCATCCACGGACTGGCGGCAAATCCTGTCGCTCTATGATCGGCTGGTGGAGTTCGATGATTCACCGGTCGTCGCGCTGAACCGGGCGGTGGCGCTTGCCGAGGTGCGCGGGCCGCAGGCGGGAATTGCAGCCGTCAACGCAATTCAAAGTCTGCCATCCCTGGAATCCTATTATCTGCTCCACGCCGTGCTTGGCGATTTCGAGTCGCGGCTGAACCACGCGCAGGCCGCCGCCGGCCACTTCCGCAAATCACTGCAACTGGTGGAAATCAAATCCGAGCAGTCATTCCTGGCCAAACGGCTCCAGGCTTGCGAGGCAAGCGTCTCCAGCGCGCAGGCCGGGTGACGGGCTGATACCGGCGCTGAACTCGCGGCCCGGACGGGAAAATTGGTTGGAACAAAAATGAAGATCAAACGTCCCGGATATTGCTGCGATTAAAGAAATTCGAAGTGAGAGTGGCAAAAGCATGTGCGCGCGTTCCGGTTCATGCCACCGTCCGGTCCAACAAGAACGAAAAGCGATTCAGACAATTAGTCCCCGGAATCTCCGTTTCGGTCGCCAATACGCGAAAAGAAAAGGGCAAAAAACGGTTTGACACTTTTGCCGGAAAAAACAATCGTTGCGCGATGAAAGCTAATAGGAATCACACGGAAAAATTATTCTCCGTGGTTCGCCGTTTCCTGACGGCGGGCGCCGGTGTAACCACGATTGCCGGGGTGGTTTACATGGCATCCTGCCACACTTCCGCGGCGGGAGACACCAATGCGCCGGTCGCCGCCGCTTCAATCCCAAAAGCGACCGACCCCAAAACCACGGCCAAGCCGGATAAAAAAGTTGAGGCCCAACCGAAAAGGGAACTTTCCGGCGCGGAGCTTTATGCCATCCATTGCAACCGATGCCATGCCGAGCGTTACCCCGCCGAATTCACGGATGGCCAATGGAAAACCCTCATGACGCACATGCGCGTGCGGGCCAACCTGCCCGCCAAACAGGCAAGGTTGATTCTGGACTATCTGCAGGACGAGAGCGGCCATTACTAAACCACCAAGGACTACCATCATGAAAATTCGATCCGTGATTTGGGGAATCGTCGCCGCCGGCTGCACCCTGACCATTGCCTTTTCACCGCCGGCTTCAGCCGCAGTCAGCGACGAGGATTTCAACGCGTTGAAAAAACTGGTTACCGAGCAAGGCCAGAAGATTGACCAACTGGAAAAGACCAACGCACTGGACCAGCAGCAAATCCAGCAATTACAGCAACAATTGGGACAGACCCAGACCGTCGCGACGAACGCGGCGCAAAAGGTTGAAACCTTGAGCCAGATCCAGCCGACTTATCCCTTGCCCAATCCGACTGCCGGCGCGACGCATAATTTCATGGTCGTGGGAGACGCCGAAGTGCAATTCGGCAAAACGGCGGGACAACACAGTGGATTCGCCCTGGCCGATTTCGCGCCAATTTTCCTCTTTCGGGCGAACGACAACGTCCTGTTTGAGGCGGGTTTCGACACCACGTTGCAGAACGCCGGCGGTCCTCCGGGCACCGGCGGGGGCGCGAACACCTCTTTCAGCATGAGCTTCGGCCAGTTGGATTATCTCCTCAACGACTACGTGACGGTCATTGCCGGCGACATGCTGTTGCCGCTCGGAACCTATAACGAGCGGGGTGCGGGCTGGCTCAATAAAATACCGGACGCGCCGCTGCTGGATGATCAGCTTATACCGGGCAGCGGCATCGGCGCTCAATTACGCGGCGCGGTGCCGGTCGGCGAAGGTGGTCAGTCGCTCACCTACGCCGTTTATGGCGCGAACGGGCCGGGATCCGTTGACGGGACCGGAAACGCGCTTCAAGCTTCCGGCGCTCCTAATCTTGATCTTGGCGGCAACGTCGGCATCCTGGGCGATGGCACGCAGCAAAATCTTCACAGCAATCCCAGTGGTGGCGGCCGCATCGGGTGGTTCTATCCGTGGAAGCTGCATCACGACATCGAGTTGGGGATTTCGGGCCAGTCCGGCGAATGGGACGACGCGGGCAATCACCTCTGGTCGGCGGCCGTGCTGGACGCTGCCGTGCATCTGGGTCCTTACGTGGAAATCAAGGGCGAATATGCCAACACTTGGTATGGCACGGATGACTCCGGCACGATTCATCCACACGGGGTGTGGGTGCAGGCGGGCTACAAACTGGCCGGTTTGAACCTCAATCTTCCTCTGGTCAACGATGTTGAACTGGTCGGGCGTTATGACAACTTGAACGACGGTTTGGGTACCAAGACTGACCGGTACACGGGAGGCTTCGTTTATTACCTCAACAACACATTGTGGTTTGAGGGTGATTATGAATACCTGTCCAGCCACGGCCCGGCCGGCTTGCCGCCCAACGATTTTATATTGCAGCTTTCCTACGGATTTTAACCAAGACACTATTTATGCAGATGCCACCACAATTCAAAGCATGGCGTTGGGCACTGATGCTGGGCTTCCTGGGGTTGAGCGCCGCAACGGTCCATACCCAGTCCACTTCTTCCACCAGCGCCGTTGCCACCCCGGCCGAAACCAGCAGCATGATTTCCAATGTTGCCACCAATCCAACCTACTTGCACGACATCCTGCCCCTCTTTCTGGGCAGATGCTCCCGCTGTCATAACGATCAAACGACGTTCCTGCCCAACTGGCTGGACTACAAAACGGCGTATGCCCATCGCGCCGAAATCAGACGTCGTGTGTGGGACAGTTGGAAGGACAAGTATTTCAAGGAGTCCATGCCCGTGGCGAATTGTCCGGAATGCCGGACCATCACCGAGGACGACCGCGCGCTCATCCGGGACTGGGTGGATGCCGGCGCGGCTTATGGCGTCCCGCCGCCCACCAGCGTTGCCCGGAACAAAGACGAACGGATTGAGATCGGGAAACGTCTTTACACCATCACCTGCGTGCCCTGTCATCAGGCCAATGCCCAGGGCATTCCTTATCGGTATCCTCCCCTGGCGGAGTCTGATTTCTTGAACGCGGGCAAGGACCAGGCGATCAAAGTGCTGATTAACGGGCGGCAAGGCGCCATCCTGGTCAATGGGCTGGGTTTCACCAACAGCATGCCGAGGTTCCCGTTGAGCGACGAACAAGTCGCCAATGTCCTCACTTACGTCTATAACTCATTCGGTAATTCCGGAAAGGAAGTGACTCCGGATGAAGTAAAAACCGCCCGCGCGGAAAAAGCGGAACCAACCGCGCCCAACCCGATTATCAATGCTGCTCCGAGCAAATTCGAGTGAGCGGAAGGAATTCTTTATCGCTGGGCCGCCAAAGTTTGCGTCTTTGCTTGAGAGTGAGGCCAGGAGGCGTTAGTCTCTCCGGCGTTGGCGAGGATTTACGTTCCCGGTTGAAAGGACAATTTATGAAACGCAAAGCAACGGCCATCTGGCACGGCGGTTTGAAAGGCGGCAAGGGCAATATCTCCACGGAAAGCGGGGTGCTCGCGCAAACGCAATACTCATTCAGCACGCGCTTCGAAGGCGGCGTCGGCACGAATCCCGAGGAGCTCATCGCCGCCGCCCATGCCGGCTGCTTTGCGATGGCGTTCTCGGCCGAACTCGGCAAGGCGGGCATCACGCCCGAATCCATCCACGCCACGGCCACCGTCACGCTCGACAAGACCGACGCGGGCTGGACGGTCACGGAATCGCATCTGGACGTGATGGCAAAAATTCCCGGCGCGGACCGGACGAAGGTGCTCGGGGTGGCAAATGTGGCCAAGCTCGGTTGCCCGATTTCGCGCCTGCTGAATGCCAAAGTAACGATGGACGCGATATTGGAAGAATGACCTTCGACGGGCAGGCTAGCTGAGGGAATGAATTCAGCTTGGGTGAAGTGGTGCGTGGAACTCCGCTTTCCGAATTCCGCATCGGCAACTTGTCGCGCCGAAATCTGATGAAGGCGGGCGGGAACTCTTTTCCTGAATTCAGTTTGGGATGGACGATTGGGGGCAAGCGGAGTTAACCACGGATGGACACGGATTGCACGATGAAGCCGGGGAAAAGCGGTGGAGGGCCACCGCAGTCCAAAACGCTGGCGCGAATGCCGATGCCTCCCAGATGGCGCGAAGCGTCTTGGAGTGCGCCAGCCCTCTGGCGCTTTGGAACGGGACGAACGTGTCCGCGCACTCCAAAGCCGCATTCCGCATTCCGCAGGGGCAACGGGTCGCGCTGGCTCGGCGCACGAAGCTTGGCGATGACGGAAATCAGATGCAGGCGGACGGGAACTCTTTTCCGGTTTTCATTTTGGGATGGACGATTGGGGCAATTGACGGTTAAAGGAAATTGTTCTGCGCTAGCGCAGTTCGCAGGAAATCAACTCATCCGTAACGGGATTTATATCCACCCTTTCCTTGCGGACATTCCTGAATTCTGGGCGTTCAAGCATTTCGCGCAATTTCGCTTCAATAGTTGAGCAAATCCGCAATCCAAAAATCACGCGAATGAGATGGTTTGCCTCAAACTTCAGCAACGAACGCAGGGTCCCGTCGCTTGCTAGACAAGGGGTATTTGATTTCAAATTATCATGTGGTCAAGGATGCGGCGAAGGTTCGTTTGCTCACAAGCGCGGGTTTGATTGACGCGAACGTGGTTCAGGAGGATGCAGCCAATGATCTGGCTTTGTTGAAGGCGGACGGGCGGTTTGCACCGCTGCCCATTGCCACCAGTCGCACGGTGAATCTGGGGGGCACGGTGGTGACCGTCGGTTTTCCCGACATCGGTTTGCAGGGGTTCGCGCCCAAGCTGGCCAAAGGGGAAATCGCGTCGCTGTCCGGCGCGGGGGATGACCCGCGCTATTTTCAAATCAGCGTGCCGGTGCAGCCTGGCAATTCGGGCGGGGCGCTGGTGGATGAACGGGGCAACGTGATCGGCATCGTGTCGGCCAAGCTGAATGCGTCGGCGGCGCTGGCGGCGAGCGGAGCGTTGCCGGAGAATGTCAATTACGCGGTCAAGAGCAGTTTTCTTTTGAGCTTCCTCGAATCCGTGCCCGCCGTTTCAGCCAAGCTCAAAGCGCCAAACACGAAGGAGGGAAAATTTGTGGATGTGGTAAAGTCGGCGCAGGATGCGGCTGTCCTGGTCCTTGTTTACTGAAGTTTGGAGTTCTGGCTTTAGCCGGGCCAAACCGTCCCGCAGCGGGCAGGACGGGACTCCAAACAGGCGGCGGTCGCGGACGGGCCGCTGCAAGGGACAGCTCGAGTTTCGACGCGGACACCGGTGCGCCGCCGGGGATTGTCACTAAAATTTGCTGCATTTTTGGTTTGCGTTATCGGCGGCGAATCAGCATTTTCAGGCGGAACCAAGAACGCGTACCATACAACCCGATAGAAATTTATGGAAAATACAAAATGTCTGATGCACCGTTTGGCTGGCTGTTTTGTTGTCCTGCTGGGCCTCGGCTTGTTCGCCGGCTGCAAAACCGAGCAGTCTTCTTCCGGCACAACGACGTCCACCGGGACAGGCGCGGCGGTGGCGACCGCTGCCCCCGCCGTCGAGGCGGCCGCGGCGAACGTCCCCAATCCCATGAAACCACCGATCCGCATCAAGGCCGGCTTGACCACCCAGTTCACGGATTCCGAGGGCAACGTGTGGCTGCCGGACCAGGGGTTTGCCGACGGCGAGACCACGGAGCGCGATGCCGATCTGCAAGTCGCCAATACCAAGGACCCGGCATTGTATCGCTGTGAACACTACAGCATGACTTCGTTTTCCTATCCGGTCCCCAATGGCAAATACATCGTCAAACTGCATTTTGCCGAAACCTATGACGGCATCAGCGGTCCCGGCGATCGCGTATTTTCGTTCAATGTCCAGGGACACCAATTCAACGATTTCGATGTCTGGGTCAAGGCCGGCGGTGCCAATCGCGCTTACATCGAAACCGTCCCTGTGGACGTCACCAACGGCAAAGTTGACATCACGTTCACGCCCAAGGTGGAAAATCCCCAGATTAACGGAATCGAAATTCTGCCCGCATCCTGAACGGTCGGGCTTTCTTCGCCCTGCGCGGGCGCAAATTCAGGTGCAACGTCTGCCCCGGAAATTTCCGGGGCAGCGTTTTTTCCCGGCGCATCCGGGATTGACGCTGGCGGGCTGACGTTCTATTTGATGCCCGGCGGGGAACCATGACCAAAGCGTCGGTGAATAAAATGAAGTTGCCGGGCGAAAGGCAACTGGCGGCGCGGCTTGAGCGGGCGTTCAAGTCGGCCTGGCGTTCCTACCGGCGGGCATTCAAACGGTGCCAGAAAAAAGTGTCGCGGACGACCGTCCACCGGTTGCGCGTGGAGACGCGGCGGCTGCTGGCGCTCGTGGATTTATTTGACCCGTCGCGGGCCGGCGAGGCGCCGGTCAAAATTTCCCTGTCCTTCAAACCGCCGTTCAAAACCTCCGGCCGGTTGCGCGATACGCAGGTGATGCTGGGCAACGTGGAACAGCGGCTGGGCCGGTTCCCGGAAACGAAGCGTTTCAAGAAGGAACTGGTTCGCCGGGAAAAGCGGTTCAGCCGGCAACTGGAACGGAAGCTCCGGCGCACCCGGCTGAAGCCGTTGAAGGACCGGATGGACGCGCTGCGCAAGGAATTGCGCGCTGGCGTCAGGCAAGCGGAGGGACGTCATCGCGCCTGGGTCCGTTTGTTGAAAGGCGTGGACCGGGCGTTTGCGAACGCGGTGGCACGCCGGCGGAGCATTGCCCCGTCGAAACCGCGCGCGGTGCATCAGACGCGCGTTGCCTTCAAGAAATTCCGTTACCTGGTTGAGCAACTGCGGCCGTTGATGCCTCGTGCCGCCGGCGGCTCGCCCGGCAAACTGCGCGGCTATCAGAAGTTGATGGGTGACATCCAGGATTGCGAGACCCTGCTGGCGGCGCTGGACAAGTTCATGCGCCAGGAGAAGTCCGAAACCCGCCGGCTCCACAAATTCCGCGCGGCGGTCAAACTCGACCACGCCCGGCTCATGGCGCGCTATCTGCGGCGCGCCGATGAACTTTATTCGTTCTGGAACTCCCCCGTTGCGCAGCGGGCGGCCGCATCGCGATTCGCTGGTTCGAATCCATCACCTGCCACCACCAATCATTTTGGCCAATGATTGCAATTGTTTTCAGCGATTTCCGATTTTCATAATGCAGGATTGGAGCGGGTTTAGGGCGATGAACCTTGGTGAATTTTCACCGAAGGTAAAAGAAAAGACCGGACCGGGAATATTATTCCGGGCTCCCGTCAGGGCGCGGGCAGCAGTATTACTCGATAGAATTGCTGCCGGGCCGAACCGACCGGTTGCAATGTACTCGTCAGGTTTCCGGCGGCGGTTACCTTGACGAGGTTCGTCCAGGCGGGATTGCTCAAACTGCTGGCCGACTGAACCTGATAAGAAACGTTGGGAACGCTGCTCCACGTGAGATTGATGGTGCCGCCCGTCAGCGCGCCGGGCTGAAAAACCGGCGCGGGAACGGGTTCCACGGTGACGTCGTCCAACCCGAAGGCGCCGGGGTCGTTGTTGAAATCAAATTCAAGCGTTGTCCGAGCAGCGGTGGCTGGAGCGACGAATTGCAGGTTGGTCCAACCGAAGGCATTCAGGTTGGTTTGGGCGTAGAGCGTCGCGTTGTTCCATTTGGCGATAAACTGGTTGTTCGTGGTCACGCCCGAGCTGTCGGGAACGCAGGTCAACCAGAAAGATACCAGGTATTGTTGACCGGTCGTGGTGGCCACGGCCTGCGAGAGTGAACCGACCGCAGGTGGAACAGGCGACAAATCCGGACTGGCCCACTCCCCGAGGTATCCGCCATAAAGCCCCGAACGCACAAACTGCGCATCGGGCTGGCCGGGCAGGGCTTCGGTTCCAGCCACGTCCGCGTCGTCGGCTGACAGGGCAAAATTAAGTTCAGTGCTGCCGACCAGGGTCCAGTCATCGAGGCCGCCGGTTTCGAAACCGCCGTTGCCGGCATGCAGGTCAAACTGGCGGTTTTGGGTCGTGCCGGCGGTGAGATTGTTCAAGACGACGTTGCCACTGGCATGCGCGATCAAAAAGTTATTTGCCGCCGGGTTGAGGCTCATCGTGAGCGTGGTGCTGCCGCCGGCACTCAAATTGCCGGAGGTGGAAGAAACCGTGAGCCAACTGGAGGTGTTGACCAGGCTCCAGTTCAAGGGCGTCATGCCGGTATTCTTCAGCGTGTAAGTCCGGGAAGCCACCGTGAACGGCCCGCCACCGGGCCCGAAAGACGTGAAACCCAGCGGCGGCGTGACGAGCAGGGTTTCGGAAGGCGGAGCCAAAAGCGCCTGCATGAGATTGCCGCCAATCATCGTGCCCCAGCCAGTGCAGAGGTCATAACCGGCAGCCGCGTAATATTTGGTTGGACTGGAGCTGTTGGTGTTGCTGCCGGTGGTGATGTCGTGAAAGCAGGACAGGTAGTTGGTGCTTTTTCCAATGGCGTAAAGAGCCGGATTGGCAAAGCCGATTGGGGGCTGGCTATTGGCGGAGGCCTGCTGGTTTACGAGCGCAATGAAACCGGCCCAGAGCGGGGTGGCCAGGCTGGTGCCGGTCACCGTCCAGTCAAACGAGCTTCCAATAAGCGTGTTGCCCCAGACGACGTTTATGTTATTGGCCACGAGGGAGACGTCCGGCGAGTTGCGCATGGTGGTGGAGCCCCGGTTGGCTGTCATGCTGATGCCCTGTTGCCAGGATGGAATCGAGTAAACGGTGCTGATCCCACCAGCGGAGGCTTGCGAAGGAACAGGGTTACCACATTCATCAGTCCCAGCCGGCCCGACCCAGGTGGTTTCCGACTCCCATTCTGCAGCCGAGTTTGTCGTTAACGTTGTTCCGCCCACTATCGTGGCATAGGGATCGTCTGCCGGTTCGTCAATGGCCGACGAAAACGCTCCGAAATCGCCACTGGCTATAAAAAGGCTCTGACCTTGGGCGGCGAATTGTTGGAATATTTGCACCGTCGAAAGGTTGATATCCATCCCGTAGGAGCAGCTCAGTTGCTTGGCCTGGTCGTCCGTGGCCATGCGATTGAACACATCGTTGATCTGGGCGGTTGTGGTTGCATCCTGGATATAATTTGTCCCCAGGGGCGGCTCATCCAGCGGTGTAGGACCTTCATAAACCAGCACGCTGTTCAACCCCGGCGCCATGGAAATAGCCATTTCAATGTCCCCCGTCGCCTCGAAAGCATATGCAAGGTAACCACAATCATCAAGGTAATCAACGTCATCACTGCCGCTGGCGCCATCAATTAGAACAGGTGTCACGGTGACGTAGGGATAGATGCCGACCTCGTCTTCATAATCCATGATGTCCTGGCCATTGAAACCGAAAAGTTCAAAAAGCCCGAGCGACTGTCCGGTGCCATCCTGCGAAACGCCGGGGGCGTAAGCGTTGAGGAAATCATAACCGTCGAAAGGGCCGCCGCCACCGCCGCCGCCACCGCCGCCGCCACCGCCACCACCCAATGGCCGGACTCTCGGAGACACGCTCGGCGGGTGTATGAGCGGACGCGGCCTCACATAATTATCCAGGCCACTGATCGCCAGCACAGGCGTATTGAGGTCCAGGGACGGTTCAACATCAGGAGCGAAAAAAGTGCGTGCTTCAACCGGGTGTTGATAGACACGCATGTGGATGTGAAAAGCCTTCTCAATATCGGCGACCGACCCGGAGACATCCAGCAATGTGCGGTTCTGGTGGGTCCGTTGGACAATCAATCCGCGCGATTTCGCGAAATCAATCACCTTCTGGTAGTCTTCAGGGGTGGGGCCAAACGACGAGGCGAACTGGTCGGGCGTCAAATAGTGGCGAAAGTTGGCATTACCCGGCTGATAAAGCTCTTGAAGCAGGTTTGTGAGTTCTTCGCGGTTGCGCAACGGCAAACCGATGGCCAAGTCCAGACGCGTGCCACTATCAAGCCGGCGGATGGGGGTGAGCCGTTTGGTTATCGCGGGCACATGGCGTTTGAGAACCTGTTGCGCCGCCGAGGCTGGCAAAAAAGACACCATCCAGCACGCCGCAATCAGCGCCCATCGTTGGAAGTGGCGACCTGCAAGTCTGCCTGACGCCCCATTTCTGGCAACGCCCGGCGGAAAGGTCCCCGACAACAATCGCAACCTGCCTGGCCGTACAAAAAGGCTTCGCTCCATCATCGTAAGCTAACAGACACTCCAGGGGCGTTCAACCGCAAATTGACTTCCGGTGAGAACAATTCAGACAACAGGGCCAGGGCCGAGATGATTGGTTGGTTATTAGCGGGAACCCGGCCGGGTGCCAGGGCGTTCCGGGAGATGGCCTGCCGGCGAGAGCTGCCGCGTTCGGTTTCCCTTCACCTTGGAATCCGGTCCAGGTTTGGGTCAACGAACATCCGGGCCCGTCACCCGGAATTTCTCCACCAACCACAGCCACCAATGGCGGGACGATTTTGGTGCTGGCAGCCGGAAGTCAGAAACTTTTCCGTCTGTAGAAGTAACCGATCGGCCGAAACGGCTGTTACGGTACCAGGGATGCGCATTGAGGTGAATGCGGGCATCCAAACAGAACGCGCCCGCCGGTTTCCCGATGGGCGCGTCGTTGAGACGAATTGATTTAAAGCAGTTTTTTGGCTTCGTCGGGTGCGTCCATTTTTGTCGTTCCGACGTCCTTGATTTCCACGGTGGTGTCCCGGTCAACGTCCATGTCATTGCCGTTGAAGCTCATGGTGCCCTTCACCTTGAATTCGAATTTGGTCAGGACGCCGTCCTTGACCCAGAATTTCACGGAACCGGAAGGATTGGTGATAGAAGGGCCGTTGCCGCCGCGACGACCGCCAAAGCTCATCATCGCCTTGGCGCCGTCTTCGGTCAGGTCGCTGGAATAAACGTCGCCGTCCTTTTTGAGTTCCTTGGCAGCCGTGGCCAACTCTACGGCTTGTGCGTCCGGGGCCTTGAAGTTCCGGACCATGCCGACCATGAACCGGCCCGGACCTTCACTGCTGTCCATATTGGTGAGCGATTGCCAGCCGCCGTCCGGGCTGGTCATCGCCGCGTTTTCGCCCTTCTTCACGAATTCGGTGGTGTTGTCGCCGAATGAGAGCTTGACATACGTCAGGCCGCCCTTTTCGGTCTTGCCATCCGTCGGGCCGGGCTTGAATTGGGCGTCTTCGGGAACCACCACGGTGGTGTGCCAGGTGTAACTGGCGCTGTCGCCGAGTTTCTTGGCTGCGTTAGTGACGTCATCCTTGGGACTGGAGTCCGCCGCGAGCAGCGGACCCGCCAGCAAGGCCATTGCGCCGAACAAAATACTTTTCTTCATGTAAATGCCTTTGGTTTGGTTTGATGTGAAATGCCGTTGGAACGGGCGGAACCTACTCCCAAAGGGTTTTCAAAGCAAGGCCAATTTCGGATAGTGTCCTGATTTGACGTTCAAACGGCGAACTGCGGTGGATTGGGGACAATCCACGCTCCGGTTCAAGTCAAGACATGGCGGAATTTCAACCACGGCAAAGAAGTTGCTCACTGTCTGTTCGTGCGGCAAACTTTACCGGTATGACCGTTGCCGGAACACAACTGAATTCACTGCGATGGCGCGGCCCGGACAGCCGGCGGCTGGGGCTGTTGCTCGCCCTGTCGCTGGCGGCGCATTTGTTGACCTGGGGCGGTTACGAAGCCGGAAAGGATTTCGGCTGGTGGCGGGTCTGGCATTGGCCGGTGTGGCTGCAGCGTTTGACCCAAAAAATCAACGCCGTTCCCGTGCGGGACGTGCACGACGAGCCGCCGCTGGAATTTGTGACGGTGGAACAACCGTCAACCGAACCGCCGCTGGAAGACACCAAGTATTTTTCCACCCAAAATTCCCGCGCGGCGAACCCGGACGCGGACAAGGACACCGACATTCCCAAATTGACCGGGAAACAAACCGAGGTGCCCAAGACGCAGGATGTGCCGCGCCCGGATTTTAACAAACCTCAGCCGACACCAACGGCGCAGCCGGCGGCACAAACGCAACCGGCGATGAACACGGGCGATTTGACCCTGGGCAAACCGCCGGTGCAGCCGCCGGTGCCAACGCCGGATCGCCCGCGCACGCTCAATGAGGCGCGCGCGCTGTTGGCACACCAAATCCCCGGGCTGCAAATGCAGCAGGAAGGCGGGGTGCGAAATCATGCGAGGGTGCCGTCGCTGAACGTGAAAGTGACGGGATTTGCCGAATATGACCAGCGTTTCATCGAAGCGGTGTCCCAGCACTGGTATGATTTGCTCGACAGCCAGCAATTCGCGCTGGACCGCACCGGCAAAGTGACCCTGCGATTTCACTTGAATTACGACGGCAGCATCTCCGAAATGAGATTTGAGGAGAACACCGTGGGTGATTTGCTGGGGTATGTCTGCCAGAAAGCCGTCATGGACAGCGAGCCGTTTGAGCGCTTTCCGAGCGATATGCGGGCCAAGCTCGGCAATTACGCTGACGTCCAGTTCACCTTCTATTATTATTGAACGGGACCGTGACACGGTTGGAAGTTTTATGGATACACTGGTTTATGTTTTGCTGGGACTGACCTCGGTGGTCGGGTTGGCGTTCATCGTGGAGCGCGCCTTGACGTTGCGCTGGCAGAAAGTCGTGCCGGCGGAAATCACCACGGCGCTCGCGGCCTGCCTGTCGCGCGAGGACGTGCAAACCCTCTGCCGCGTCTGCGAACAAAAACCGTCGCCGCTCAGCCGCCTGCTCCTGCTCGCGGCGGCCCAGCTCGACTGGCCGAAGAATGATAACGTGGACGCGCTGCAAACCGCCGCCCGCCACGAAATCGTCCGGCTCGAGCGCGGCCTCGTCGTGCTCGAAATCATCGTCGGCATCGCGCCGCTGCTCGGCCTGGTCGGCACCATCATCGGCATGATGGCGGTGTTCGGCGACATCGGACAGGCCGGGCTGAACGACGCGGCCAAGCTGGCCCACGGCATTGCGTTGATCCTGCGGGCCACGCTCATCGGCCTGCTCATCTGCATCCCGTCGCTGATTTTCTGGAGTTATTTCAGCAAAAAAGTCGAGGTGTTCGCCGTGGAAATGGAGGCGCTCTGCGACGACTTCATCCGGCGGCAGTATTCGGGAACAACCTCGGGCATCCCGGATTTAGAGAAACCGTCTGTCCCAGCCCCCAGACGCCAGACCCCAGCCCCGGATTGACATGCGCTTCCTGATCCGCAAACGCCGCAGCTCGCCCGCCGTCATCATCGTCGCGCTGATTGACGTGCTGATTGTGCTGGTGATTTTTCTGCTGGTGACGACCACGTTCAAGCAGCAATCGGCGCTGAAGCTGCAATTGCCCGAATCGTCGCAGGCAAAAAAAGCCGGCGCGAACGAAAACCCGCCGTTTGTGGTGAGCATAGACACCAACGGGATGTATTACGTGGAGAAACTGCCGAAGACCTTCGAACAGTTGAAGAACGAACTGATTATGCAGGCATCCATGCATCCGGATCTCGTGCTGGCCATCAACGCCGATGAAGAGGCGCCGTGGGGCAAGGTCGTGAAGGTGCGTGACGCCGCCGCCGACGCGAAAATCAAAACCCTCGTCGCCTATACCAAAGAACCGGCCAAGCCGTGAAATAAAAATCGGGAGGGACGGCGTGTCGCCGTCCTGAATTCTGCAAACACGATTCAGGGGCGCCGCCACGGCATTCTTCGTGAAAATCACTCCACCAACTTTTCCATACTTGAAGCCCGTCGTCGCCGTCCGAAAAGATGGAAAATCACACAACCCGCCAGCGTGGTCAGTGAAACAACTACGCCGAGATAAAACCGCCGGTCTTCGTAAATCAGTTTTACCTCGTGCGAGCCGGCCGGAACTTCCAGCGCCTGGAACGCGGCATCTGCCCGCCAGAGCCGGGTGGGCTGGCCGTCCACGTATGCCCGCCAGGGATGATAATACGTTTGCGCCACCACCACCATGGTTGGCGCCGCTGTCTCGACGCCAGCTTCAATTCGCTGCGCAGAATAATGGACCGGCGACAGTTTGACGGCGGCCACGTTGCTCGCGGTGACGAGCCCCTTTGCCTCCGGCGGCAGATAGACTTCCTGGCGCGGGTGGAAATCCGCGTTGGTGAGCATTCGCAAAGTGGTCAGGTCGTCGGCAAACCGCGGCTGTTGTCCGGCCGTGAGCAGCGGCAGGAAGGTCGCGCGCGCCACCCAGTCGTAACGGTTGGTTTGCAACGCGAGGGTCTGCGACACGCCCAGAAAATCAAGCAGCGGCCCCGCAGGCTGGTTGTCATTGTAAAATTTGTAGAACAGCAGCGCGTAATCGCTCAGGTAAAGCGGGTAAAAGCCGTCGCATTTGGGAATATTGTCGAGCAGATTGCAATTATCCATGAGCGTGAACCGCCGCACCAGATAGTCTGCCGTGAGGTCAGGAAGATACGACTGGTGAAGCGTTTCCTGCGCAGCGGAGGGGACTTCTGCACGTGCCGCGCCCAATGTCGGCGCGGACCAACGGCGCGGAAGGCCGGGCCGGTAAATCGCGCCGCCGACCGTCTGGGGCAGCGGCATTTGCCGGAACAAATCGAGCCAGACCAGCAACAGAAACAGCATCTGGCACAACCGGCGTAGTTTAATGGCAGGGGTTTTGCCCGCCAGAAACCAGACAACCGCGATGGCCGTGAAAAAGACCGCGCGCATCGCGCCGTTGAGCAACACAATCTTTCGCTCGTCGTCCGGAGGCGCGGACCGCCAATGCCAGGCGGTAAGGCCGAGGACCAATGCAACGGTGGCAAGCCAGATCCAGACCCAAGCCCGCCCCGCAGGTTGGCTGCCGACTGCGGACGATTTATCCGACAGGGCGCCGGCCGCCAGCAAGGGCAGGACAAATACCGGCAGGATGACAAATTTGATCGGGAAACGCATCAGGCCGATGGCGCTGACGTGCTTCGACAACCAACCGTAAACCGGCG
Organism: Verrucomicrobiia bacterium; assembly: GCA_035605035.1. Classification (GTDB taxonomy): domain Bacteria; phylum Verrucomicrobiota; class Verrucomicrobiia; order Limisphaerales; family UBA11358; genus UBA11358. The sequence goes on along the minus strand of DATNHI010000004.1, from coordinate 8,242 downwards.
TTGCTCCACCCAGCGCCAGCACCAGGCCCAGTAACGCGACCGCCGCCAGCAGCCAGACCCGTCCGGACCGCACCCGCCACAACCCGACCAGGGCCAGCACCACGGTAATCACACCGGTGTAGTAGGAATTGGTCCAGAACTGGTTCGGCTGCATGAAAACGCCCTGGTAGGAACGACAATGGAAAAGCGGCACGATGAAATTGGCCCAGCCGGTTGCCGGCATCGGCCACATTGCGGCGGAAATGTCCTGCTGGCGGCGCGAATAATCCAGCAGGTCGAAGAACGGCAGCAATTGCGCGGCGGAAAGGCCGCTGATCAACAGCACGACCAGGCAGACCCGCACAAGGATTTTTCCGCGCGGAAATTCGCCGGGAATAAATTCCGCCAGAAACAACGCCCCGAGCAACACCCACGTCAGCAATACGACTTCCGTCCCGCCGGAAAGCATTTGTAGCGCGCCGGCGCAGGCGGCCGGCACAATCGTTCTTCCGCCCTCGCGCCAGGCGCGTTCGGCGAGCCACACCACCCACGGCATCCAGCTCAGACCCGCAATGGTCGCCGGCCAGACGAGGCTGGTGAGCGTGAGGCCGTTGAAGGCAAAAACGACGCCGGCGAAGGCGGCGGCAAACCGGTGGCGCGTCCAGCGCTGCGCGAGGACGAACATTCCCAGGCCGCCCCAAAACAAATGCAGCAGGCAGAACGCGCCCAGCGACCAGGGGAGCGGCAGCAGCAGATAAAACAACCCCGGCGGGTAGAGGACCTGTGTGTTCCATTGCGCCAGGAATGGCATGCCGCAATTGTTCAGCGGGTTCCACAACGGAATTTCACCGTGCCAGAAACTTTCGCGGTTATGAAACGCGATGGGATAGGAAAAAATGCCGTAATCCCGATAGACAAACGTTTGAAACCCGAGGAAAACCTGGGGAAACGCCGCCAGGGTCAGCACGGCCAGGAACAAGATGAAACGGCGGGGCGTCAACCAATCGTCGCGGTCCGCGCCTGTTCCGTTGGCCGCCGGCATGCTGAAAAACGGCATCCGCAACACTATGCGTTAACGGATTTCCAACCCAAGCCAAAAAAAGCTCCAAGCACCAACCTCCAAGCTCCAGAGAAATTCCAAATTCAAAAGCTCCAAACACCAGCCGGACACGACTTGAAGTTTGGAGCTTGAAGTTTCTCTGGAGCCTGGTGCTTGGAATTTGGTGCTTTTATTTCAACAACTCTTCCGCGATCAGCACGGCATTGAGCGCGGCGCCTCGCAGCAATTGATCGCCGCTCACCCAGAAACATAGCCCGTTGTCCAGCGCGCAATCCTTGCGGATGCGTCCGACTTCGCAGTTGTATTTCTCCGAGGTGAACAGCGGCATTGGATATTTTTTATTCTCCGGCTCGTCCACGAGGTCAAGACCGGGCGCCTTCTTCAGAACCGCGCGCGCGGCCTCCACGCTCACCGGTTTTTCAAATTCCGCGCTCACGGCAATCGAGTGCGAGCGATAGACCGGCACACGCACGCAGGTGACGCTCGCCTTGAACGCCGGATGATGCATGATTTTCCGGCCTTCGTTTTCCATTTTCATTTCCTCCTTCGTGTAGCCGCCCGGCAGAAAAACATCCACCTGCGGCAACACGTTGAAGGCGATTTGATGCGGAAAGGCCTGCTTCGTCACCGGTTTGCCGGAAACGATTTCATTCACCTGCCGTTTTAATTCTTCCATGGCCTTGGCGCCCGCGCCGCTGACGGCCTGGTAGCTGGAGGCAAAAATGCGTTTGCAGCCGAACGCGGCGTGCAGCGGATACAACGCCATGAGCGTGATGGCCGTCGTGCAATTTGGATTGGCAATGATGCCATTGTGCCATGTTACGTCAGCGGCGTTGATTTCGGGAATCACCAGCGGCACGGCGGGGTCCTGGCGGAACGCGCTCGAGTTGTCCACGACCACGCAACCGGCGGCGGCGGCGACGGGCGCGAATTCTTTCGAGATGCTGCCGCCCGCGCTGAACAGCGCGATGTCAATGCCGTTGAACGAATCCTGCTTCAGTTCCTGGACGGTGATGTCCTGTCCGCGAAATTTGAGTTTTTTGCCGACCGAGCGCGCGGAAGCGAGCAGGGTCAGTTTGCCCACCGGAAAATTACGTTTTTCCAGCGTCTGGATCATTTCAATGCCGACGGCGCCCGTCGCGCCGACCACGGCCACATGCGGATTTCGGTTCATAAAGGGGATGAACCATACCAGAAAACGCACTTGCGTCAATTCCTCCGTGTGTCTGTCGGAGAAAAATTGTCAACAGCGCGGGGAGCCTTTTCCGTTCAAGGCCATTGGAGACGGAAGAATTTTGTGCTTGAGTCCGGAAATTGGGTGACGATGACCTGTCCGCCATTCGTCTGCACCAATGCCGTCGCCGGCATCCAATTCCCGGTCGCAGCCAGATTGGTCGTCGAGTAAAGTGAGAAGCCGACCGGATTCGCGGCGGGCCAACTCAACAGAAAGTTGCCGCCGTTCGGCATGATCGCGAGCGGTGGCGGCGGAACCGGGTAACCGAACCCGATCAATTCCATGTCAAACCCCATGGCGGCGTTGGTCACGGAACTCAGGTGCATCTCCACCGCAACCAGATTTGTGCCCGGCGGCAAACTTACCGCTATATTGGTTGGATGAAAAATCTGAGCCGAATACCCCGTCACGGCGTTCAAGGCCAGGTTGGTGTAACTGAGCGGGCCGCTTGGCAGATTGGTGCAGAAAATTTCCTGTCCGTTGAGCCAGACCGCCGCGCCGTCGGCGCCCGCCAGACGAAAGTTGAGATTGGTTGTCACCGCATTGGCCGGAGTTGCAAACCAATGACGAAAATAGGTGGTAATGAATTTATTGTTCGGATCAGGCCCATAGTTCACGGTCGTGGCGACCGTCGGATCGCCATAGCCCAGCCGGGCGATGCCGCTGCTCCATCCGCTGTCGTCGTAATTGGGCTGTGCCCAGTTCGTCCCCAGGTCCTGCCCCGCGTCAGAATATTTCCACACGTCTCCGCCATGAATGAGGGTGGACACGATCAGGTTCGTCATCTGCGTGACGGCGAGGATGCGGGTGAACCATTCTTTGGCTATTGCGCTCAAGCCCGTGGCGTTGGGATGCACATGGTCGGACATGAACATGGTGTTGTAATCCACCACCGAAAACATGTCCGCGAGGAACACGTTTTGTCCCAAGGCCTGCTGCTGATTGACCAGGGATTGCAGCGTCGCGTTGTAGATCGGAACGTTCGTGGCGTAAGCGGCATAGTTAAGTCCGGAAATATTCGCGTTTTGCAACGACGTTATCTTGGCGAGAAGGATGTAGGCATTGGGAACATTCGAAAAAGTCAGGTTCAGCAAATTGGCCATGTCATTGGTGGCCACGTAATGGGGGTCGCGTCCGCGCCCGATATCATTGGCGCCAATCAGAATCAACACGAGCACCGGGCGGTTACTGGTGATGGCCATGGCGTCAGGAACGATTTTTTCCAGGTAATTGTCTGTCGCGGAGTATTGATGCGCGGCGTAAACGCCGGGCGGCGCGATTACCGCCCCGCAATAACCTTCGTGATGGACTTGAGTGAAGGTCGGCAGCACCGCGCTGGAGGACTGCCGTCCGGCAAAGAGAGACCAGGTATAGCCGTTGGTTTGGAGCAGCGGCTGCAAATAACGCCGCCAGGCGCCGTTAACTTCGCAATCATCGGTGATCGAGTCGCCAATCGGCATGATCTTGAGCTGGTTGCTGATGTTGTAATTGGTCAATATCAAATCCGCACGTGCCGTCGTCAGCGCGCCCAGGAGTAGAAAGCAAAACAATGTCCGCAGGCAAAAACTCGGTTTCACGGCCGAAAACATCCGCCAAAATTGCAGAAGGTGCAAGCCGGAAGCCACTCGGGAAACGATTATCGCCGGCTCACGCTCTGCCGGTGATGGACACAAGCTTGCAGCACGGGTCAACGTTGGCAGTTCTTCCCTCTGTTGGTATTTGACGAAAAGGCGCGAATTTTACCGGAAATTGCGCCGGCGTCAATAACACGTCACCGGCTGTGCATAATTATTTTCGATTTCTGATTGACCGCAGCCGGCTGTTCTGACGAGATGATAGGCCATAGTTGTTTTAATGCCTAAAATTGCAGTCAGAAACGGGAACGGCTCGCGGGCGGGGACGACGAAGTACGACGCGCACCACAAGGTGCTGTCGGAAACCTACGGCGCGTTCGCGGATCTGCGCCGCGAACTCTCCGACTCGAAGGAGACCGTCGGCGGGCGCGAGGACATTTTGAAAAGCTTTGCGGTGTGCCCGGATTCGCAGCGCGCGTGGCTGTTGCTGGAGGATTATTTTGAGAAACTGTCGCTCTCGCGCCGCGATTTTCCCGACACCAACTGGTGGCCGCGCCTGCTGAACACGCAGGGCAAGGCCCGCCTGGAGGAACTCGCGTTTCTCTTTCTCCGCGCCAAACGGCCCGTGCCGCCGGAATTGCAGCCGCACGCCAGCCCCGACCGTTTCGCCCGGGCCGAGGAGGCCGAGCAGGAACAAAACCTCGTCCGGGAACTCGAAAACTGGCTGTCGCCGCCCGCCTTGCCGCTGCTCGAAACACCGCGCGCCACCCTCCGCGTCGTCTGCCGCCCGCAACCGGATGAAGAGGAGCCGTCGCGTCACCGCCTCGCCGTGCAATTTCTCCTGCTGCGCCCGCGCACCGGCGAAAAGGCGCGCCCGTTGCGCGACCTGATTGACCTGGTCGTCCGCGCCACGCACGAGCAGGAACTTTTCCCGCCCGCCGACTGGGAATTCATCCAATGGATTGCCGACACCTACCGGCACCACGCCGACGGCGCGGACACGCTGGTGTTGTCCGACGCCGAGTTGCTGCAATGGCTCACGCGCTGGGGCCACACGCCGCGCCTCGAATGCGACGGCAAGCCGCTCCGGTTTCAGGGACAAATCGCCGTGCTCACGCCGCACCTCGACAACGGCGACAAGGAACTTGCCTTCACGCACCAGATCGAATCGCCCGATGGTAAAAATCATTCCATCGCCGACGCGAAATTTTTCAACCGCCAATCGCCGCTCGCGCTTCTGGACAACGTGTTTTATCTGGTGCGCAACGCGCCGCCGCCGAATGTGCTGAAATACCTGGCCCGGATGCCGTCGGTGTCCGTGCGCAAGCTCAGTCATCGTCTGCTGCTGCACCTGCGCAAAACGCAATCGGCGCACGGCGTGGACTGGGAACGGCTGTGTGTGGCGCATCCGGCCAAACCGCAGTTCGTTTTTGAATTGCTCGACGACACGGTGCGTTTGCGGTTGCTCGCCCGGAGCCAGCGCGACCAAAGCGTCTGGTTCTGGAACGGCCGCGAATGGGTCCCCAATGAACCGAGGCGGCGTCCGGGGGACAAACCGGAGATTCTGGACGACCCGCGCCTGGAACCGGCGACACAATGGCTGCAAAAACTGGACTGGTTCATGCAGGAACAGGGATTGTGGGTCGGCGACGCGAACGAAAATTTTCTCGGCGCGCTCGCTGGCGTCTGGGCCGAACGCCCCAATGCGGCGGAATTTCTCGGCAACCCGGCGTTTCACCGCCTGTTCCTGCACCCGCGCCAGCTCAAGCCGCGGCTCATCGTCAAAGGCAGCGGCATTGACTGGCTGGCCGTTTCCGCCGAATGGGAGGCCGAAGGCCTCAAACTTTCCAAGGCCGACCTCGAACGGCTCGCCGCCGCCACCGGCCGTTTCGTCAAACTGCCGAATTCCGGCTGGGTGGAACTGGACACCACGGCGGTGCAGGGCGCGCACGAAGCGATGGCGGAGATGGGCGTGGACGGACTGATCGCCGTGCCGCAAAAGGTCGGCATGGAGCACGTGGCGCACCTGGATGAAAACGAGTTGAAACGGTTCACCGATTCGCCGGAAGCCAAGGCATTGCGCGAACGCGTCCGCGATTTCAAAGGGGTTCCGTGCGTGGCCTTGCCCAAAGGCTTGCAGGCCGAGTTGCGGCCGTATCAAAAGGACGGTTTTGATTTCCTCTGCCACCTCACGCAAATCAAGCTGGGCGGTATCCTCGCCGACGACATGGGCCTCGGCAAAACGTTGCAGGCGCTGGCGTGGCTGGCGTGGCTCAAAGAGCGCCACACGAAAAATCCCAAACCGTCGCTGGTCATCTGCCCGGCGTCGGTGCTGCACAACTGGCGGCGGGAGGCGAACCGGTTCACGCCCAATTTGAAGGTGTTGGTGCTCGAAAGCGGCGCGGCCCGGCATAATTTGCGCAAACAGATTCCGCAGCACGATTTGATTGTAACGAACTACGCGCTCCTGCGGCGCGATCTGGAGGAGCTGCAAAAGTTCGCGTTCCGCGCGGCGATTCTGGATGAGGCGCAGTTCATCAAAAATCCCGGCGCGCAGGTCACGCAATCGGTCAAGCAGCTCAAGTCCGAGCATCGCCTCGCGCTGACGGGCACGCCGCTCGAAAACCGGCTGCTGGATTTGTGGAGCATCGTGGATTTCATCCAGCCAAACTACCTTGGCAATCAGGAGCAATTTGCCGAGACCTATGAACCGCGCGCCCAGGTGGTGGACGAAACCGCGCCGGTGGAACCGCCGGCGCGCGGCGAGAAAACCGAATCCGTCCAGCGCATCGCGCGCAAACGGCTTTCGGCCCGGTTGCGCCCGTTGCTGCTGCGCCGCTTGAAGAAACACGTCGCCAAGGATTTGCCCGACCGCATCGAACAACGGCGCGATTGCCCGCTCGGCGACGAGCAACGGAAACTTTACCTGGCCGAACTGCGCCGCAGCCGCGACCAGATCATGAACGCCGTCAAGGAGCAGGGTCTTAACAAGAGCAAGATGCACGTGCTGGCGGCGCTCACGCGGTTGCGTCAGGTTTGTTGTCATCCGCGCCTCGTCGGCAGCGACACTGCATCGGGCAAAACCGAAACGCTCTTCGAGTTGCTCGACCCGCTGATTGCCGAAGGCCAGAAGGTCCTGGTCTTCAGCCAGTTCGTGCAGATGTTGAACCTGCTGCAAAAGGAATGTCACGAGCGGCAAATCACCACGCATATCCTCACCGGCCAGACGAAAGACCGGCAACAGGTCGTCAGCGCGTTCCAGGGCGACACCAGCCCCGGCGTATTTTTGTTGAGCCTGCGCGCGGCAGGCACAGGTTTGAATTTGACGAATGCCAGTTACGTGGTGCTGTACGATCCGTGGTGGAACCCGGCGGTGGAAGCGCAGGCCATTGACCGCTCGCATCGCATCGGCCAGACGCAAACGGTGAACGCCTACCGGCTTATCGCTCCCGGCACCGTCGAGGAAAAAATCTGGGAACTGCAGCAGAGCAAGGCGCAGACGATCGCCGACGTGCTCGGCGAGGAAGGTTTCGCCCGCAGCCTCACCACGACGGATCTGGAGTACCTGTTCGCGGAGGATTGAACTTTGGAGTGCGGCGACATGTCGCCGCTTTCCTCGACGCGACATGTCGCGTCGAACCGAAGAGCGGACATGTCCGCGCACTCCAAATTCGCCTTCCGAATTCCGCAGGGGCAACTTGTCGCGTCCCCCGAGGCGGGACGGACGGGAACTCTTTTCCTGAATTCAGTTTGGGATGGACGATTGGGGGGAGCGCACGCGCCTCGCGTGCCGTTTCCAGCGCCCTCGCTGGAAACAACGGGGAAGGTGTTCGACGAGGGCGTCGAACACGACAGCCGGGGCGGCTGTGCTCCCCATTCCAATATGGAGTGCGATGGCAGAACATCGCTTTCCTCGACGCGACATGTCGCGTCGAACCAAAGCGCAGACGTGTCTGCGCACTCCAAAGAAACCGCTGTCGCAATTATTGTTTCTGCACGTGAATGCCGCCGCCGCTGGTTTGCAGCCGGACGATCGGCCCGCCGCCGTTCACCGTGCCTGTGATCCGGTTGTGCTCCAGCTTCCCTTGCACCGTTACCGGCAAATCGCAATGGACACCGCCGCCTGAAGTTTGGGCGTCCAGGTTGAAAGCGGCATCGGCGGGAACTCTCACCGTCACACCGCCGCCGGACGTGGAAAGGCTCACTTCACCCGGCACCGGCGAAAGCAACGCGGCGTGGATCGAGCCGCCGGACGTGTCGCCTCTGACCCTGCCGGCGACGTTTTCAATGGTGATGCCGCCCCCGCTGGTGCCCACGGAGACCGGTCCTTTGAAGGTCTCGACGGTGACGGAACCGCCCGACGTATCACCGTCCAGCGAACCCGACCCGCCAGCC
>DATNHI010000003.1:0-9621 GCA_035605035.1 Verrucomicrobiia bacterium | reverse complement strand
CGCCCTGTCCTTCCTGCCAAGCTGGCCCTCGAAAACGGAACAGTCTACGTCGGCCGGGCTTTTGGCGCTCCCGGCGAGACCGCCGGCGAGGTCGTCTTCAACACCAGCATGACCGGCTACCAGGAAATCCTCACCGACCCTTCCTACAAAGGCCAGATCGTCACCATGACCTATCCGCACATCGGCAATTACGGCGTCAACAGCGTGGACGTGGAATCGTGGCAGCCGCACGTGGCCGGCTTCGTCGTCCGCGAACTTTCGCCGGTCGTCAGCAACTGGCGCGCGGATTTTTCGCTGGCGGAATACCTGGAGAAAAACGGCATCCCGGGCATTCAAGGCCTGGACACGCGGGCATTGACCAAAAAACTCCGCGTGCGCGGCGCGATGAACGGGTTCATTTCCACGGAAGAAATCTCCGATGCCGAAGCCGTCAAACGCGCAAAAGAATTCGTCTTCGTGGGCGTGGATTACGTCAAGGAAGTCACGCACAAGAAAGCATTTCGCTGGGACGAAAAGGACGAGCAAAGCGCCGCGTTTGATTTGGCGCGCGGCAATACGATCGGCGACGCCCGGCAGAATCGCCAGCCGCTGCCACTGGCCGACATCCCCATCGTCGCCCTTGATTACGGGCTGAAATACAACATCCTGCGCCGGTTGCGGCAGCATGGTTTCGCAACGCAAGTTTTGCCGGCGACGGCGTCCGCCGACGACGTGCTCAAGCACAAACCGGCGGGCATTTTTCTGTCCAACGGCCCCGGCGACCCGGCGGCGTTGGATTATATCGTGCGTGAAGTGAAAGCGCTCGTGGACACCGGTATCCCGATTTTTGGGATTTGCCTGGGGCACCAGATTCTCGGCATGGCGTTTGGCGGGAAGACGTTTAAATTGAAGTTCGGCCATCGCGGCGCGAACCAGCCGGTCAAGGATTTCGAGACCGGGCGGGTGGAAATCACGGCGCAAAACCATGGTTTCGCCGTGGACCCCGGGAGCCTGCCGTCCGACGTGGCCGTGAATCGTGTCAACCTTAACGACCAGACGGTCGAGGGTTTGCGGCACAAGACCAAGCCGGTTTTCTGCGTGCAATATCATCCCGAAGCTTCGCCGGGGCCGCATGATTCGACGCCGTTGTTCGCCGAGTTCCGCGCCCTGATTGAGCGGCGGGGCTGAAAATGAGATTGCAAACAAGATTTGCGTTTGACTTGATGTGGGCAGCCGTCATAATGGTTTCACCGTAACTATGGCCAAACTTGTTATCCTGACTCAAGGCATGACCGACCGGTCGCATGAGTTGAAAGCGGATCGCACCACCATCGGCCGGGTGGAGGATAACATGTTTCAAATCGCCGAGCCGTCCGTTTCCAGCCATCACTGCGAAGTGTTTTTGCGCGGCAACGACATCGTCATCAAGGACCTCGGCTCCACCAACGGCACGTTCATCAACAACCAGAAGATTGACGAGAGCGTTTTGAAACCCGGCCAGACTTTGAAGCTCGGCAACGTGGAACTGCGCCTGGACACCGGCGCACCCTCGGCTGCGGGAACTCCGGCAGGCGCCCCGGCTGCCGCGACGGCGGGTGCGCCAGCCAAAAAAGCCCAGGACAGCACGATGGTCATTCCGCGCGGGGTCAGTCTGGGCGAACTGGAATCGGGCGGCGGACGCCCCCCGGGTTTCGATACCAGCAAGGAATTTTCCAAAAAGACCAACCAGGTCAATCATATCTTCCTCATCGTTGGTATTATTGCCGCTTTGCTCATCATCATTCTCATCTTCTACGCGTTCTCGCTCACCGGCAACGGCCACAAATAATAAAAGTCCGGTTTCGCACCATGAAACCGCGCCGTTCAAATCAAAGAAACCAGGCGCTCACGCGGGTGGAAGTGTTCGTCATCATTGCCATTTTGGCAATTCTGGCGGCCATGATCCTGCCGGCACTTCGAGCAGGACGTTCGATAAATTCTCATACTCTCTGCGTCAATAACCTCCAAGGAATTGGCGCTGCCTGCCGCGTTTGGGCCGGCAACAACAACGACAAATATCCAATGGAAGTTTCAGTGACGAATGGTGGCGCAAGGGAGATGGCCTTCAGTGGAGAAGTCGCCGGCGCTTTTCGGGCAATGTCCAATGAGCTTTACACACCTAAGATTTTAATCTGCCCCAAAGACACCAGTCGTACTTGCGCAACGAGTTTTGCCTCTGGCTTTAACAACGCGAACATCAGCTATTTCGTCAGCTTGGACGCGGACCCAAGTTTCCAGCGGGCTTTTCTTTCCGGCGACGACAATTTTGCCATTAGTGGTGAACCGTTGAAATCTGGATTGCTGCAACTTACAATGAACACTCCCATCGCATGGGCAGTGACAAGACACGTCAAAGTGGGCAACGTTCTCCTCGACGACGGCAGCGTTCAAATGTTGAACAACCTCCAGCTTCCTGTTTTTTTGCAGGCGACCGGCCTCGCCACGAACCGACTGGCCATTCCGTAGCCAACACGCGTTTGGAGTCCCGCGTTTACGCGATCCGGACTGCCTGAAGGCGGAACTCCAAGCTTTATGGACGGTTCGGTGAGCTGTCTCCGTTGGTTTTTGATTCGTGAAAATTAGTGTAATTCGTGTCGGCTTCCGTTATGTTTTCGCCCCATGTTCGAAACGGTCAAAACGGAAATCACGACGGCCACGGAGAAACTTGCGCACCTGCGGAGGTTTCTTTGACGTGCCCGCCGCCCAGAAGCGCCTCGGCGAACTCAACTCGCTCATGGCCGCCGATAATTTCTGGAACAACCGCGAGAAGGCGCAATCCCTGATTGACGAGGCCAATTCCCTCCGCAACAAAATCGAGCCGTTGCTTCAGGCCGAGAAACATCTGGAGGATTTTCGCGTGATGCTCGAACTCGGCGAGGCCGAGCCGCCCGACGCCCAGCCGAAAGTGCAGCAGGAACTGGAACGCGACCTGACGAAATTCTTCCAGGACCTCGATGCGCTGGAGCTGAAGGTTTTTCTCAGCGGCCCGCACGACCGGAAGAATTGCATCCTGAGCATCAACGCCGGCGCGGGCGGCACCGAGGCGCAGGATTGGGCGGAAATGCTGTCGCGCATGTACCAACGCTGGGCCGAAGCGCGCGATTGGGAGGTCGAAGTGACTGACGCACTGCCCGGTGAAGGCGCCGGGCTGAAAAGCATCACGATGTTGATTGAAGGGGAAAACGCCTACGGCTTTGCCAAGGCCGAGCGCGGCGTGCACCGGCTCGTGCGCATCTCGCCGTTCGATGCGAACAAACGCCGCCACACCAGTTTCGCCAGTGTGGATGTGATTGCGGAAATTGAGGAAAATGATTCCGAACTCGTCATTCCGCCGAATGAATTCCAGGTTGACACCTTCCGTTCCGGGGGCAAAGGCGGCCAGAACGTGAACAAGGTGGAAACCGCCGTGCGCATCACGCACATCCCGACCGGGCTGGTGGTCGCGTCGCAAACCCAGCGGTCGCAGCACCAGAACCGCGCCACGGCGATGCGGCTGTTGCTGTCGCGGATTTACGCCCAGCGGCAGGACGCGGCGAAGGCCGAGATGGAGCGGTTTTACGGCGAGAAAGGCAGCATTTCGTGGGGCAACCAGATTCGCAGCTATGTCTTCCAGCCGTATCGCATGGTGAAGGATCTCCGCACCGGCGTCGAAACCAGCAACGTTCAAGCGGTGATGGACGGCGATTTGGATCAATTCGTGAACGGCTGGCTCCGCGCCGGTTGCCCGACCAAGCGGATGCAAGGAGTGAAAGACGAGGAAGAATGACGAAATCCGAATGCCGAATGCCGAAAGAAATCCGAAATCCGAAATCCGAATTATTCGATGGCCAAAGTTTCGGTTTTCGGATTTCGGACTTCCTTCGGGCTTCGGATTTCGTTATTCGGATTTAAAGCCGTGACTATTCTCGATTCCATCGTTGAAGAAAAAATCCGCGAAGTGGCGCAGCTGCCCGGGCGCCTCATCGCGGCGGGTGATTTGCGCGATGCGCTGCTCGAACACGGCGAGCGGCGCGATTTTATCGCGGCGTTGCGCAAGCCGCGCCGCGGCGACATGGCCCTGATCGCCGAAGTCAAAAAGGCGTCGCCGTCAGCGGGCGTGATTTGCCGGGACTTCGACCCGGTCCACATTGCCAAAGAATACGAGGCAGCGGGTGCAAGCTGTCTTTCTGTTTTGACCGACGAAAAATTCTTCCAAGGCTCGCTGGAGCACCTGCGGCAAATTCGGGCGGCGGTGAAGCTCCCCCTGCTTCGCAAGGATTTCATCATTGATGAGCGGCAGATCCTCGAATCCGTCGAATGGGGCGCGGACGCCATCCTGCTCATCGTTGCCGTTTTGAGCGACGACCGATTGAAAAAATTCCATTCGCTCGCGACCGAGGCCGGTCTGGCGGTGCTGGTGGAGGTCCATGACGGAACCGAACTGGAGCGCGCGCTGAAAACTGGCGCCAGTTTGATTGGCGTGAACAACCGCGATTTAACAACTTTCAAGGTGGACTTGGCTACGACCGAAAAAATTGCCGCGAAGATGGAAGATAGAGGATTGAAGCTGGCAAAAACTTCGCCTCCATCATCCATTCTCCATCCTCCATCCTCGCCCCTGTTGGTCGCCGAGAGTGGCATCCACGCACGTGCCGATGTGGAACGGTTGAAGAGAAGCGGGGCGAATGCGATCCTGGTCGGCGAATCGCTGATGCGCGGCGGGAATATTCAGGCAAAAATCCGCGAATTGATTGGATTGTAGTGTCGAGCCTGTGGCTCGACCGAATCGGCGCACAGCGCCGACGCTACATTTTTATATTTTTCGCCAATTGTTTGGCCAGCCGGATCGCGGCAATCATGCTTGAAGGATTTGCGATCCCTTTTCCGGCAATATCGTAGGCCGTGCCATGGTCGGGCGAGGTACGGATGAACGGCAGACCCAGCGTCCAGTTCACGCCGGTGTCAAAGGCAACAGCTTTCAGCGGCGCCAGGCCCTGGTCGTGATACATCGCCACGACCGCATCAAAATCCCCGCGCAAGGCGTAATGAAAAACCGTATCGCCGCTCAACGGGCCGACGACGTCCAGTCCATTCTTTTGCGCGGCCAGAACCGTTGGCGCGATGGTTTTAATTTCTTCATCGCCGAATTCGCCGCCTTCGCCTGCATGCGGGTTCAGGCCGCAAACGGCGACACGCGCGCGGGCCAATTGCAGATCGCGGCACGCTTGCGCAGCCAGTTCGATGGCCAGCATGGTTTTTTCCGGCGTGATTTTCCGGGGGACCGACTTGATCGAGGTATGAATGGTCACGAGCGCCACGCGCAGCCAGCGGTCCTGTTCGTCGTGGCCGAGCAGCATCATCGCGTAACGTTTCGTTTTGGCGGCTTTCGCAAACAGTTCCGTCTGGCCGACGAACTTGTGTCCGGCGCGGACGATGGCCTCTTTGTTGACGGGCGCAGTAATCACAGCGTCCAATTCCCGGCGGAGGCAACGCCTTGCGCCGTCACGCAATGAGGCAAACGCGGCGTTCGCGGCGGGAGGCGAACCGGCGGGCAGGTTTTCCGGCAGCGGTTCGATGAACGGCCTGGCGATGAAGAATCTCCCCGCGCTGCCATAGCCGGAAAACTTTTCCAGTGCCAGCCCGGTCCCCAGTTTCTCGTTCAGCCGCCGGACGCAACCTTCGTCGCCAATCAACAAATAGCGCGCGTCATCCCTGGCGGCCTCAGCGGCGAGGGCTTTGAGCACGACTTCGGGGCCGATGCCGGTGACATCACCGAGTGTGATGCCGAACCAGCGCGTCATGGGAAGATCTGGATGAACGTTTTCTTCTTCAGCGAGTCAATCCACTGTTTTTGAAGCCGGGCCTGTTCCCGGGTGCGCAGGGTTTTGTCAATGTCATCGCGGATTTCGCTGAGCGGCCGGACGTGGGCGGGGCGGGTTTGCTCGACGCGCATGAGGTAACAGGCTTCCGGCGTATCCACCACGCCGCTGACCTGGCCGGTTTTGAGCGTGAAGGCGACATCGGCAAGCTCCTTGCGAAGCACGGAGCGCCCGACCCAACCCCAATCACCGCCCTGTTTTTGCTGCGAGCCTTGCGAATACGTGGAAGCCATATCCTGGAAATTCGCGCCGTCCTTGATTTGGGACAGGATTTCGCGGGCCATGGCCGGCGTATTGGTATCGTCGTCGGAGGTTTTATTGAGCACAATCATGCGCAGCTTGATTTCGTCCTCAAGCTTGAAATCGTCCTGGTGGGCCAGGTAGTAGGTCTCCACCTTGTAGGGTGAGATGACAATTTCGCGCGAAACGTTCTGGTTGCGCAGTTGCGACTCGATCCATCGGTCGCGGATGTCTTCGCGGTATTGTTCATACGTCATGCCCTGCGCCTGCAATGATTTCATCGCCGTCACGCGGTCTCCAAACTGTTCGCGGATCTGGTCCTGCACCAGTTCGTCCACCACACTGTCCGGCAACTTGGTGTATTTGGTCTCGAACTCGTGCAGGATCAACTGACGCTCCACCAATATCTCCAGACTGTTGTCGAGCGCCTCGGCGAGTTTCTGTTGAAAGACCTCCGGCTGCAGGGCGTATTGCCGGCGCAGTGCCTCCACCGCTGGCGCGGTGAACTCTTCCATTTGCGCATAGGTGATGACGGTGTCGTTCACGATGGCCTTGACACCGTCGGCCAGCTCCGCGCGCACGGGCAGGCCCAGCCACGCTGCCGCCGCCCAAACTGAAATCAATCGGGACCAATTCATCGAATTCGGCGGGAATACTAACAATTGCGCCCGGCGGGTCAAGCGCCACTCCGGTTTCAAAACGGCCGCGGCCGGTTCAACAAATACATGACGAGCGCCATGAGCGCGGCAAAGACCAGGCCCGCCACGATCGACCATTTCAAAAATCTTTGATGTTTGCGGCGCGCCGCCGGACCGCCCTGGCCCGGCAGCAGATAATAACGTTCCCGCTCCTTTTTCTTGTTTGAAAAGAACATATGCTTCCGTGGTCGCCACTTTTTAGCACACCATCCGCCGGCGCTCAAGTCCGAAGCTTGCGGGGGCGCCCCGTGCACTTTAACTTTCCGGGGTGAATCTCGAAGACCATCCCGGCGACATCATCCGCAAGGCGCGCGCGATGAGCAATGTTTCGACGGATGCCGCGGCCAAGGCCGCGGGCATTTCTGAAGCCGAACTTTCCGCGCTCGAAGAAAGCAGACAAACGGGCCAACGGCCGGACTTTGCCGCGCTGGCCCGGCTGGTCGGCCTGCATCCGGCCAAACTCGCAGGCATTGCCAACGGCTGGCGGCCGGCGGAACCGGATTTGAGCGTCTGGCGCGAATTGCGCGTGTTCACCACCGCCGGCGACGGCATGACGGTGAATTGCTATCTGGTTTGGGACGAAGTCACCCGCGACGCGGCGCTGTTCGATACCGGTTTCGACGCCAAACCGGTTCTGGACTGCCTGGCCGAAAACCAGCTTCAACTCCGGCACATCTTCATCACGCACTCACACTACGACCACGTCGAGGCACTGCCCAAAATCCGCGCAGCATGGCCGAAGGCGCGGCTGCACAGCGGATCGAAAAACGCGCCGGTGGATCAGCGCAACAAGCCGAACGAAATCGTCCACCTGGGCGGGTTGCGCATCACCCATCGGGAAACGCCCGGCCACGCGGACGACGGCGTGACTTACCTCGTCGGCAACTGGCAGGAGGACGCGCCGCACGTGGCCATCGTGGGCGACGCGATTTTTGCCGGGTCCATCGGGCGCGGCAACCAGTCGTGGGATGTGGCGCGGCAACAAGTGCGGGAACAGATTTTATCGTTGCCGCCGGGGACGTTGATTTGCCCCGGCCACGGTCCGTTGACGACGGTGGCGGAGGAAAAGGAGCACAATCCATTCTTTTGATCGGCCGATGGCTCGACCGGCAAAATAAAAATTGGACATGCCAAGTGATCATTGGGACACATCCCGCAGTCTTCGAGGGAACCAGCCAGACCGAACGCGAAGTTTTTAATGATACAGATTTTGGATTTGCGGTGATGGCAACTCCTCGTTTTCCAGATTGGTTTAATCCTGAGATTCTCGGTGCCGGTGGCACGCGGAATGCACCTCGCAAAAATTGAACATAGAGACGTAATTTATGAGATTCAGCCTCGAAGTCGGCAACACAGACAAACACCTCGTCGAATTCAACTTCAACCAGCTCTACGGCACCCTGGTCATCCGCGTGGACGACCGGCCCGTTTTCCAATCCAAACGCATTTTCAACGAACCGGTCCGCGAAGTTTACCATTTCGTGATTGACGGGGCGGAGAAATCGGACGTGCGGATTGAGAAACGGCGCAAACCGCTGTTCGGCCACCACGGCACGGTCTTTGTGAACGAGCGCCTGACCCGGGCGGTGGACGCGTATTTTTAATCGGTTTCCCTCAAACGAAGCCATCCCTGCCGCTCAACCACGGCCTGTTGGTTACATTCGTGGAAGAAAAAGCGCACGGCCCACCTTTTCAATTCGTGCCTTTTGGTTGCGGATTTCGGGTTGAATGCGTCTCCGCATTGCTGTAGGATGAAATGGTGATGAAAAAAATCACGGCATTGAAGGTTCTGGATAATTACCGCGTCTGGCTGCGCTTTACCGACGGCGTTGAAGGCGAGGTGGATTTTTCAAAAAAGCCGCGCACAGGCGTTTTTGCATTCTGGAACAGCTATGAAAATTTTCGTCAGGCGCGCATTGGTGATTGCGGCGAATTGCTCTGGAACGATCAGCTTGATTTTTGCCCCGATTCGCTCTGGCTGCAAGTAACCGGCAAGAAACCGGATGCATTGTTGGATCAGAAACCTCGGCCCGTCCATGCCTGAAATCAGCCGTTTTCTCGGCATTTCGATTCGGATGTATCGGGACGAACATCTGCCACCGCATTTCCACGCAATTTACAACGAGTTCGCCGCGCAGATTTCCATCCGGAATCCAGCCATCATCACTGGCAAGTTGCCGCCACGCGTGCTCGGCTATGTGATAGAATGGGCGGCGCTGCATGAAGACGAGTTGGCACGCTGCTGGGAAGCCGCCCGTACCGACCAGCCGATTGGAAAAATCGAGCCGCTGATTTGAAAAATGAACGTAAAACCACTAAACCGAAACGATGGCAGACCGTTCGGCTTTTTAGCGGACGGCATTTCATACGCTCATTTGTGTCGTTGCATCTCACAATTTCCGGGTGTTGTCTTTACGCGTAAACACCGTTTCTTCTGGTGGTATTCAGATATTCGTGCCGAATTCCTTTTCAAGGGAAATGCGTTCAAAATTGAAACTGACCCGTGGGACAACAGTTTTTGGATTCAACCCAAAGACAAGGAGGCGACGCATCCTGAAATTCAAGAAATTCAAAATCACGTCGAGAAACACGGAATCCCAAGTGTTATACTAATGGGAAATCCGGCGTGACCGCGCAGTTCGTCTTCCAAATTCTGCCAGAGTCATGGGCGCATCTCAATTTTTAGAGGGGTCAATTGAGTGAGGGAAGAGCAAATGCCAGCGTCCATTGCGCCAGAAGGTTTCCAGGCACATGAGGGCTTCGTCCCCAGATCGGCTCCAGAACTGTCCGGAGCGCTTGAAGCGGCA
>DATNHI010000002.1:0-1235 GCA_035605035.1 Verrucomicrobiia bacterium | reverse complement strand
ATCGAACCGCCGAAGGCCGAGCCGCCGAAAATTGAAACGCCCAAAATTGTCGAAGCGCCAAAAGTGCAAGCGCCGCCTGTTGTCGCACCGCCGGTGGTTGCGCCGCCGAACAGCGAGGTGCCGTCGTTTGAATTCGGCGGCGGCAAGGCCGTCGAGACCAGCTCCGATCCCGTTCAACTTTACAAAGGTTATATGGAATATGTTTTGCGCCAGAAATGGAATCGCCCGGATGACGAGGCGGATGATGATTTTGTCGCGGAAGTTGCCGTGAGCGTGAATCGGCAGGGCAACATCGAGAATTCCACCTGGCTCAAAGGCTCCGGCGACGACCGGTGGGACGCGACGGTCAAACAGGTTTTTAATGTGGTCAAAACCATTGACCGCCCACCGCCCACCAATTTTCCGCCGCGCGTGACCATCCGTTTCGATGTGCAGGAGCAAACCGAGCCCGTTTTGCAATGAGCCTGAAAAAGACATCGCGTTCGCAGCACAGTTCGCTGAACGAATTGAACATCACACCGTTGCTCGACCTTGTGTTCGTGTTGCTGGTCATTTTCATCATCACCACGCCACAGATGATGAACAATCTGGAAATCAATCTGCCGTCTGGCAAACCGCCGGTGCAAAAACCGAAAGTCCAGCCGACGCGCATCGAAGTCAGCGCGCAGGGACAAATCACTTTGAACAATGCGCCCGTCTCGCCGGCGCAACTCAAAGTCAAACTAGCTGCGCTGAAGGCCGCCGACCCCGATTTTGGTGTCGTGGTCAAAGGCGCGGACGACACGGATTATCAAATCATGGTTTCGGTGCTCGACACCCTCCGCCAGCTTGACATCACGAAGATGGGCATGGCGACGGAATAGGATAATCAAAATCTGATGAAAATATGAATCATTCTCCAACCATTGCGAAGCCGGGTTCAAATGTTTCTGCCGTGCCAGACATTGGAATTGAAACAGCCTCTCTTGTCGAAAAACCTTATGACCAGTTCGTGCCAGCACTGCTCGCCTCCTATGCGGCGGTCGGTGGATTGAACAATCGCGACGCACACAATATGCCGTCCACGCGCGCGGTCGGGCAGATTTGCGAGGACTTGTTACAACTTTTGTTTCCCGGTTTCCACGATGACGATGCGGTGCATCACGGCACACTGGCGGAACTCACGGCGGAACGGTTGAGCAAAGTCGCGTTGCGGCTTGAAGACCAGGTGCGCAAAAGCGTTCGCATCGGCGATC
>DATNHI010000001.1:0-23178 GCA_035605035.1 Verrucomicrobiia bacterium | reverse complement strand
CACCCGCCACAAAACCGTGTTGCCCGTTCCATGACTTTGCCTGCTCGATGACCGCCTTCACTTCGGACGCGCCGCGCCCGGCCAGCGGAATATCAAGCGAGTCCGGTTGCACAACCAGGTGCAGTTTGCCGGGTTGTTCTGAAATTTCTACCGGGGCTGGAGACCGGTCTGAAACCATCGTAGCCTGTGCTTTGGCCGACACGGGAACTGTCACCGGCGGCAAACCGTTTTTACTTTCCAGAACGCCGGCCAACACGACGAGCAGTCCGCTGCCGACAATCATGGCCGTGCGATAAAATGTGCTGCGCAGACCGACCCACCACGCCTGCTCGTGTTTCGACAGGCTCAACATGTAAAACCCGTCCGCCGCAATGTCATGCGTGGCCGACGCGAACGCCATGATCCAAAACAAAAACAGCGTCCATCGGAAAAACGCCGGGCCGCGCACGGAAAACGCCACCGACGCCAAAGCCAGCGAAACGAGGAACTGCATGGCAACCACCCAGAAGCGTTTCGTGCGGGTGATGTCAACGAACGGGCTCCACAGCGGCTTGATGACCCACGGCAAATACAGCCAGCTCGTGTAAAGCGCGATGTCCGTGTTCGAGATGCCGAGGCGCTTGTACATCACCACCGACATTGTCATCACGATGACGTAGGGAATGCCCTGCGAAAAATACAGGGTCGGCACCCAGAACCACGGGCTGCGGGAAGTGGTTTTTACGTCGGTCATCTGTCACCGAGTAAAACAGGCTCCGGCCATTCACGCAAAATTTTTAGGGCACTCAGCGTGGTCCACCATTGCGACACTTACTGTAAAGCCGGAGACGCTGGCGCGTTGGTGGCGGGCGAATTGGTTTCAGTCTCTGCCGGCTTGGCCACTAAAAGTTGCCCGCGCATTTTGAGCATCGGCTCCAGTGTCCAGTTCGGCACCAGATAGGTCCACTGGCTGAACTTGCCTTCCTGCGCAAGTTTATCCGCCAACTTCTTGCTTTCATCCGGCGCATTGGTCTTCGCCAGCTTCGCCGACACGGTGACAGTCATGAAATAATTTTCATTGGTTTTGCCGCCCACGTTGATGGCGTACTCGAATCCTTCGGAGGTTTTAATCCCGATTCGAGTCGGATGGTCCAACCCGGTCTGTTGCGGCGTCAACCCCACCGCGACATCGTTGAAACTCGGCGAGGAAATCGACTCTGCCGTTTCCGAGGCTTGCGTGTCGTCCAGTTTCTCACCCGGTTTGGCCGCGGCCAGTTTCCAGCCGTTGGTTTCATTGACCAGTTCCCAGGAATTGGTCGCGTTCGGATAAGTCACGGAAACCGTCTGCGGCTTCTCCACCTTGATAAACGTTTTGTCGAGCCACTGGCCGGCGTCCGGATTCACTTCACTCAGCGGGTCGGCTACGACAGCAGCTGTGCCGACATTGGTGGCGGCCAACACGTAACGGCCGTCCGGCCAACCCTGGTCGCCCATGTCCGGCGACGCCGATGGCTGCGTGCTCTGATGCTGATGTGATTTGCCGAGCCAGAGCGTGCGCAACGGCTTCCCGCCGGCGTTATAGAACGTCAACAGCGTCGCGGAATTGGTTCCGGTTCCCGACACGGCGAGATTCAGTCGCGCCCACTGCGACGGGCCGACCTGTTCAGTCTGGACAATCTTCAGATCGCGCAGCTTCAGTAAAAGCTGGCTGATTTGCGAAAAATCCGCCGGATAACCGCCACGTTCCTGCACGCACCACAATCCATTCGTTTGCATCAGGTCCACCGCGTCCGCGCCATGTTGCATCCGGATTTGCGCCACGTCGTTGACTTGAAAATCACCGAGCAATTTCTGGCCGACGGCAGAATTGGGCTTCGACCACGACGCCGCCTGTTTACGGGAATGCAACCACGCCGCCCCGCCGATGACCACGACCAGCACCAGCAAAATGATGAGTTGCTTGCGGTTCATACGCCTGTGGATTGCGGCAACACGTCGCCGCTTTCCTCGACGCGACGTGTCGCGTCGAACCAAAGCGCGGACATGTCCGCGCACTCCAAAAAAGTTTCGCGGTTCATCTTGCCGAAGTCTGTTTGCGTTTCCACGCCGCCAAACCGAGGCCGAATGCGCTCACCAGCACCGGCACGGCGGCGATATTCAGCCATTCGATGCGCGTCTGGAGCGACACCACGTCGCGGCGCAGGTCTTTTTGCAGCGTCTTCAAGTCGGCTTTCACCTGCGCCTCTTTCTTGCGGAAATTGTCCAGCTCGGCCTGCTGTTCCGGCGACAGGATGAAGCGCTGGTTCTGATTTTTGGTCTGCTGTAATTCACTGAGCCGCTGCTCGGTGTCCTGCAGGCTGTTCTGCAAATCGTTGATCTTGCTCTGATACGACAGCTCCGCCGCGGCCTCCAGGCGTTTGATGACCGTGAACGGCCGGTCTTCCACCGCGCGACTGCGGATGGCGATGAGGTCCTCGCCGCCGGCCATTTGTTCGATGGCGTTTTGGGCAAAGCCCAGATTGCCGTTCATCGGCTCCAGGTAAATACCTTCCTGGTGCAACGAAAAATCGTCCGCCAACATATCCGCGTCGCCGACCAGCACCACGGTGTTGGTCGCGTTGCTTTCCTTCAAGCCGGCGGGAGCCTTGGGCGCTGCGTTCGTCCCGGTTTCGGGCGGGCCGTTGGGAAATGCCGTCTTGAATTTGCCGGTCAATTCAATCGCCAGCGGATACTCGACGCCGGACGATTTGAAATTTTTCATGACCGAATCGGCAGAGAGGTTCGCCATGAAGGCATCAACCAGTTCCGAATCCGGCGTGCTTTTCAACAGCACCGTTTCCTTCATACCCGGCACCGGCGCGCCGGTGAAGGCGCCGGCAAACGGCAGCCACACGTCGCTCAACGAACCGGTGATGATGCTGTTGGTGTTGATTCCGTCGCCGGTCACATCCAGAAATGCCGGCGCGTCCTGGGGTTGGCCGGTGCGGCTGCCGATCTGCATTTTGAAATTCAAGTCCGCGACCACGCCGGTGGTGCCAAACTGGAAGCCCCAGGCCGGCAGCAATTTGTCGAGCGTGGACGCGCCCACGCCGGTCTCCGGCATCATCTGGTTCATCTGATTCTGGCTGCGCGCGTCCACCAGGTTGAGCGGGTCGAGAAATGCAATCAATTTCCCGCCGCGCAAAATGAACTGGTCAATCGCGTATTCCGCGCCGTCGGTGATGCCGCGCGGATGAATCACCAACAGCACCTTGATGTCATCGTCTATCTTATCCGTATCGAGCGGCACCTGCCGGAGCGTGTAATCGCCGTTCAATTCATTGATGAGTTCCCACGGTGGCGCGCCTCGCTGCCCCATCTGCTCCATCATCGGATTGGCCGGCGAGCCGAACACGGGCAACGCGCTCATCACGCCCACCACGGTTTTTTCGGGCGTAATCACGCGCGAAATCGCCCGCGAAATGTCGTATTCCAGCAACCGCTCGCGGTCGGGGTTCAGCGGCACGGCTTGTTTGGCGTCGAGCTGGCTCACCGCGAGACCGAGATAGAATTTGTCCCCGGTCGAAAGCGTGAGGGGATCAATCCCATCCAGCCGCGCCGAATCCTCGGCGTCCGAATCCGGTTCCGGATCGAGTTTCTGCACTGTGATTTTACCGTGGGCGGCTTCCTGATATTCATCCAGTAAATCCTGTGCACGCGTGGCATAGGTCAGGAGCAAAACACTGTCCTCCGTCGGCGTCACGCCTCGCGAACAATAAAACCGGACGGTTACCGGGGTGTCGAGTTTGGCCAGAATCGTCTTCGTGCCGGCCGACAGCGTATAAAGCCGGTCCTGCGTGAGGTCGGCCCGCAACTTGAACGTCGAGCCGATCAAGTTCACCGCCACGATAATGACTGCCATGGCCACGACACCCGCCGTCGAGTAAAGAAGTGTTTCGAGGTTCTTACTTTTCATGGCGGTCAACAAATAGTGGCACGGGCGTCCCGCCCGTGAGTTCCTAAAAATTCGGGACAGGTTGAGACACACGGGCGAGACGCCCGTGCCACTACGGCCGCAGCCGAATAAAGAAATGTCTCGAACGATCTTGGTTTCATGGCATTCCTCATCCCCGGCGATGCCCGCGCAGAATCACGGCGGTGGTGAACAACGCAAACAGGATGATTGACAGGAAGAAAATGACGTCGCGCGAATCCAGCACGCCCTTCTGGAAATTTTCAAAATGCGTGATAAAGCTGCACGACGCCGCGGCGCTGACGATGGCCGGACTGAACCAGTCGGACAGAAACTGGATTACCGGCCCGATCCCGGCCAGAAGCAAACCCAGGCATAATACCACCGCAATGATGAAGCTGACCACCTGCGCCCGCGTCATCGCTGATGTCATGCAACTGATCGCGAGATACGCCCCGGCCATCAGCCAGCTTCCGACGTAGCCGCAGAAAATCACGCCATTGTCGGGATGACCAAGGTAGTTCACCGTAATGACCAGCGGAAACGTCAGCACCAGCGCCAGCGCGAGGAACAACCACGATGCCAGAAACTTTCCCACAATGGCCTGCCACGTGGTGATGGGCATGGTCAGCAGGAGTTCGAGCGTGCCGACGCGCCGTTCCTCCGCCCACAGCCGCATCCCCACCGCCGGCACCAGGAACAGATAAAACCACGGGTGCCAGACGAAAAATGGCATGGCCAGCGACGCCTGACCACGCAGGAAAAATCCGCCAAGCAGGAACGTGAAACCTCCGCTCAACAGCAGGAAAATCACGATGAACACGTAGGCCAGCGGCGACGCGAAATACGCGCCCAATTCGCGCTTGGCAACGGTTTTGATGTTGGCCCAGGCGTTCATGCGTGGAAAAATCCGAAAACCGAATTCCGAATTCCGAAAGAAGTCCGAAGCTCGAAATCCGAATCAGGCATCATACGGATTTTCGCGCACCGGCAAGTCCGGGCCTCGGATCTCGGATTTAGTTCGGATTTCGACATTCGGCTTTCGGTTTTCATTTCTGCGTGTCGGGCATCGTCAGGCTGCGGAACACTTCGTCGAGCCGGCCTTCCTCGGTTTGCATCTGTTCGATCCGCCAGCCTTGCGCCGCTTCGCCCACCGCGCGCGGCAATTCGCCATCGGCGGCATTCGGCTTTGGATACACGCACACCACCACGACGCCGTTTTTTTCCTCAAGCACAGTAACGCGCTTCGTCTGGGGGAGCCGGTAAAGCCTGGCCGAGACCGCCGCTGACGCAACACCGCTGACGCGCAACGTCACCGCCCCGGCCATTTCCGATTTCCCGCGCAAATCCGCCGGTGTGCCGTTGGCGACGATTTTGCCGCGGTCAATGATGATGGCGCGCGAGCAGACCGCGTCCACTTCCTCCAGAATGTGCGTGGAAAAAATAATCGCCTTGGTCGCGCCCATCCGCCGGATCAAGCCGCGGACCTCGTGCTTCTGGTTCGGGTCGAGGCCATCGGTCGGCTCGTCGAGCACCAGCACGTCCGGGTCGTGCAGGATGGATTGGGCGAAACAGGTGCGATGGCGGTAGCCCTTGGACAGCGTGTCCACGCTCTGGTGCAGGACCGATTCCAGAAAGCACATTTCCACGGCGCGCGCGACGGCCTGCTTTCTATTTTCGCCGCGCAGACCGCGGATTTCGGCGGCAAAATTCAGAAAACCGCTGACCGTCATGTCGGTGTACGCCGGGGCGTTTTCCGGCAGATAACCGATGAGGCGCCGGGCAGGAATCGGATTTTCCACGACGTCGAATCCGCCGACGCTCACGCGCCCGGCGGACGGCGGAATGAAGCCGGTGATCATGCGCATGGTAGTGGATTTGCCCGCGCCATTGGGGCCGAGAAAGCCGAGGACTTCGCCGCGTTCGACGGAAAAGGAAATCCCGTCCACGGCCCGTTTAGTCCCGAAAAGTTTTGTTAAATGATCAACCTGAATCATGCCTGCTGCGCGCCTCCGCCCGGCAAAACATGTTGAAATCCAATGGGAGGCCGTGTTCGTTTGAAAAAATTCCGCGCCGGACGTTCAAAATTTTTTCCGCAACTGACCAATGAGTCTGATTTCAAATCAACCAACCCAAAGAACATTTTTCAAAGAGGTCGAGTGTTATTGAATCTGAACCTGTTTGTTCCAGTTGCAAATGAGATTCGTCTTCCCTTTGATGGAAAGTTGGATCCACAGGTCATACCCGCCGGGATTGTTCGTCGGGTTCGAGGAGTTGTAGCGCCAGGGATTGACGCCAATGATGCCCACGCCCAGTGGTTGATACGTGATGTCCGGCCCGCCGACAGAAGTTATGAGCATTTTGAACGAATGGATATCGGTGCTGTTAGTGAAGGCAGGACATATCTGGTTGGGCCTCAAATTGGGCAGGAAGTTTTGGGCTTTGGGCGTGTCCTCGCCCGAACCGGGCTTGCTGCAATTCATAATACCGCTCATGCCGAAAATGTTGTTCACGGCGGATTGGGGCAGTTGGATGGTGGGATCGTCGAGCGATTGGTAAATTGGAGAAGCCGGAGTGCCGATGTTGGTTGTTCCCAACAACTCAAAGTAAAGCTGGTTGATGGGAACGTTCTGAACAACCTTGCTGCTGTCCGGCGGGTAGAAGCCGTAGGCGGCCTTGTAGCGTTCCATCGCCGACTCCAACTGTTCCATTTCCGCCCGCACATTGCTGATATACTGCCGTTGTTTGATGCCCCCCACCACGGCCAGCGTGAACGCCGCCAGCACGCCGATGATGGCGATGACGGTGAGCAGTTCGATGAGAGTAAAACCGCCTGTTTTTGATGTTCTTTTTATTGCGATGGCAGATTGAGCGACGCAAATGCGGAATTAACAAGTTTTATTTTACAATTTTCCGGCTTGCGCTTCAGGCGCGCGCAGCGTTGAGTTTGCTTGTGACCGGCGCATTTCTGAACGCCATCGGCATCCTGCTCGGCGGGCTTTTGGGGCTGGCCCTGCGCAAACCATTGTCCCTCCGCGCACAGGTTCTCTTCCGGTCCCTGCTCGGTTTGTCCACCGTTTTCTTCGGATTGCGGCTGGTGTGGTTGAGCCTGGGCGGGACGTTTTTATCGGTGCTCGAACAAATTCTCATTGCCTTGCTCGCAGTCACGGTGGGTTTTTGGATTGGCAAGCTGCTGCGCCTGCAAAAATGGTCGAATCGCCTCGGCCGACTTGCAGGCAACGCGCTCGCACCGGCGCAGCCGAACACGCCGCGCAACGCCGGCGACGGCCTGGCCGCGTGCACCGTGCTGTTTTGCGCCGCGCCACTCGGTTGGCTCGGCGCGGTGGCGGACGGATTGTCCGATTATTTCTGGCTGCTCGCGGTGAAGGCCGTCATGGACGCCATGGCGATGGCCAGTTTCGTAAAAATTTTCCGCTGGCCGGCGGCGTTGTCAGCTTTTCCGGTCCTGGTTCTCCTGGGTGGCATCACGCTCGTCTGCCGGCTTTATGCCGCGCCATTTTTGGATGCGCACAGCCTGCCCGGGCATAACCTGATCAATTCGGTCAATGCGGCCGCCGGATTCATCGCCTGCGCCGTGGTCCTGGTCATTTTTGAAGTCCGCAAGGTCGAACTCGCAAATTTTCTGCCGTGCCTCGCGGTGGCGCCGCTGCTCGCGTGGTTGCTCAGGTAAACTTCAAAACCGTTTGCAGATTATGCTGGTTTGCAGTAGGATGTGGTGTGTTTTTCAAGGCACCCAATCAGCGCAAAGGGAATCCATCCTTGCACCAGAAACAAATGCGGTTTTTCACCGTATTTTTCCTTCTGATTGTGCTGGCGATATTTGGTCTGCTGATGTGGCTGGTCAACAGGCCCAGCTACCCGGGTCACTGAATCAAGCCGCGTTTGCGCAGCAGCGATTCCATCGCCTTGTCCATGAGCGTGTCCGCCAGCGGCTTCGTGGCTTCGTCCAATGCGGCCAGCGTCGCCTGCAATTTTTGCAGGTCGCCGGCGCCGTTTGCGGAACTTTCCGTGTTCATGGCGCCTTCTACCTCACGCGCCGCGGTTTCAATTTTTTCGCGGTAACCGGCGTCCATCTCACCAGCGGAATCCGCGAGCGCCTTGCGCGTGGCGGCCAGCGTTTCATTCGCGCGCAACTTCGTTTCAATCCACCGGCGCGCCGCCAGATCGGTGAAGGCGTGCTCGACGGATTCCTCGACCATCTGCTGCACCGCCGCGTCGTCCACGTCCACGGCGGATTTCATTTCCACCATTTTCTCCCGGCCGGTCCCGGTGTCGCGCGCCAGCACGTGGAGAATCCCGTCGGCGTCAATTTCAAATTGCACGCCCACGCGCGCCGCCCCCCGCGGCGCGGACTCGAACTCCAGCGTGAATTTGCCCAGGCTCCAGTTGTCCTTCGCGCGCTCGCGCTCGCCTTGCAAGACGTGAATCAGCATCGAACGCTGGCGGTCCATCGCCGTCGTGAACATCTCGCCGGCCTTGACCGGGATGGTGGTGTTGCGTGGAATCAGCACGTTCATCAGGCCGCCGAACGTCTCGATGCCGAGTGAGAGCGGCGTCACGTCGAGCAGCAAAACATTCTTGAAGCCGCCGGAAAGGATTTCCGCCTGAATCGCCGCGCCGAGCGCGACTGCTTCATCCGGATTCTGCGACGTATTGAGCTGTGGTCCGGCGGTTTTGTGGTATTCGGCGCCCAGGCGGATGCCGCCACGCGTTTCCTCAAACTCGGCGCAGCCGAAAAGCTCGCCCACGAATTTGCGGACCAGCGGCATCCGTGTCTGGCCGCCGACGAGAATAACCTGATTCAGGTCTTTCGGCCCGACTTTCGCATCGGCGAGCGCCCGCAGGCAGTGCGGCCGCGTGCGGGCGATGATGTCGCGTGTCAGGTTTTCCAGTTCGGCGCGGGTGAGCTTGCGGTTGAAATTGAAATCCGGCGTGAGAAACGGCAAGGCGATTTCAACTTCCATCTCCGTTGAGAGTTTGATTTTCGCCTGCTCGGCGGCTTCACGCAAACGCGAGCGCAATGCGAGAGGCAATGACGAATGACGCATGACGGATGGCTTCGCCGGCGCCATTTGACATTCGTCATCCGTCATTTTCAAATTTGGCCCGTCCGCCCCGGCGATCTTTTCGACGAGGAAATCCACAATGCGCCGGTCCAGATCATCGCCGCCGAGGCGCGTGTTGCCGTTGGTCGCGAGCACCTGGAAAACCCCGTCGTTGAGTTCGAGAATCGAAAGGTCAAACGTGCCGCCGCCCAGATCGTAAACGGCGATTTTCGATTTTTCCCTGAGCTTGTCCAACCCATAAGCGAGCGCCGCCGCCGTCGGCTCGTTGACGATGCGCTCGACGGTGAACCCGGCCAGCGCGCCCGCGCGCCGGGTCGCGCTGCGCTGCGCGTCGTTGAAATACGCCGGCACGGTAATGACCGCGCGCGTGACCGGTTCGCCGAAATAATCCTCCGCGTCGCGCTTTAATTTTTTCAAAATCGCGGCGGAGATGTCCTCCGGCGAAACATTTTTCCCGCCAATCGGGATGGTGACTGCGCCGGCGCCATCCGTTTTGAGCGGATACGTGATTTGTTTTTCTTCGTCCGAAATTTCCACGCCACGCCGGCCGATGAAGCGTTTGACCGAATAAACCGTTTCCGCCGGTTTGATGGCGCGCACGCGGTTCGCTTCGTGGCCGATAATCGGTTCGGCGTCCGGCGCCGGGAAGTGGACGACGGATGGCGTGAGGCGGCGGCCCGCGGAGTCGGCGATGACGAGCGGGATGCCCGAATCCACCGTGGCGACGAGTGAATTCGTGGTGCCCAAATCAATGCCGACGATTCGGCTCATGCGCACAGGCTGCCACGGGCCGGGGTTGGAGTCCAAGCTTTAGCTTGCCCCGCGGGTAAAACCGGCCGAAGCTTGAACCCCAGCATGAATTGCATCGTTACCGCCGGACCGACTTACGAGCCGCTGGATGAAGTGCGCCGGCTGACGAACTTTTCCACCGGCCGGCTCGGCACGGAACTCGCCAATTTTCTCGCCGCGCGCGGGCACAAGGTGACCTTGCTCATCGGCGAACAGGCCACCTATTCCGGCGAACGGCGTGCCCATCGCGTGGAGATTTTCACCACCACCGCCGATTTGCGCACCCGGTTGAAGACGTTGGCATCCCGGCGTGTGGACGCTATCTATCATGCCGCGGCCGTCGGCGACTTTGTCTTCGGCAAATTCTGGCTGCGTTCGCCCGCCGGCGACCTGGCCGAATTCAAATCTCCCAGGAAAATTCCGACGCGGGAGGGCAAATTGCTGGTTGAACTGGCGCCCACGCCCAAAATCCTGCCGGAATTACGGACGTGGTTTCCAGCGGCGCGCATCGTGGGCTGGAAATTCGAGGCGGACGGTGCGCGGGCCGACGCCCTCAACGCCGCCAAACAACAAATCACCGACAGCCGCACCGACGCCTGCGTCGTCAATGGCCCGGCTTACGGCGAAGGATTTGGCGTGCTGTTGAGCAACGACAAGGCCGCGCACCTGCCGCACGCGCCGGCGTTGTTTGTGACACTGGAAAAAATTGCCCGTCGTGATTTTCCGGCATAAACACGCGTTTCGGGCCGCGGTATGCCGGGGATTTTACACTTCGATATTTTCCAGGCGTTGCAGCGCATAGCGAAATGGCAGCCAGCCGATCAAAAACGACAGCAGCACAAAAGCACCGGCGCTTTCCAGTGCCCAGACGGCATGCACATGCAAACCGCCCGCGCCGAAGGCCAGCAAGGCGATGGACGCAATGATGTAAACCGAGCTTAACACGAGACACAAGGTGCCGCCGAAGCCGCTGACGATTTTGGCCGGGTTCGCGTCCTTGAAGTTCGGGTACAGCACCCCCAAACCGACGGCGAGGCCGTTGAGCGCAAACGTCATGATACCGATGACGGCGCCGAAAAATGCCACGCGGGTCCACGGCATCTTCAGCAAATGACACGACAGCATGATGAGGCCGGAGGTCACCACCAATGACATCATGCTGGCGAGCCAGTATTTGGTTTTGACGACGCGCGCCAGGCCCATCGGCGCCATGCCCACGATCCAGAGCCGCCGGCCTTCGAGGGAAAATTGCGGGAACACAAACCGCGTCGTCACCGTCGCCAGGTTCAACGAGCACGCGAAGAGGTTCAGAAACGCGATGAGGTTGACCCAGAACTCGCTGTTCAACTGGTGCGTGAAGTTCCGCAGGTTGATGATGTAGGCGCCAAGCAGGCCGAACAGCATCACGGATTGTCCCCATTGCGTGGTGTCGCGCCAGAACATGCGCAGGTCCTTGACCGCCAGCGCGCGGCTGTCGCGGGCGAGCCAGAAAAATTTCGCAAAAATCTTTTCGAGCAGGCCGGCGGAGTTCCGGTTTTCACGGCGGGCGCCAAGCCAAAGCCAGCGGCTTCCGGCGCCCGCGCGGCTTTGCACCGCCGAGGCCGTCCCATAAAACCAGTCGCCGCAGCGCGTGAACGCGAGGCTGCCGAAAAACAGCGCGTGGCTCAACAGCACCAGCGCGAAAAAAGCCGCGCCACGCAGGATGCCTTCCGCCCATTGCAGCACCGCCGCCGACAACCAGTAACTCGGCAGAAAGGGAAACATCGTGAACCGCGTTTTGACGAGGAGTTGGTCGAGCGCCTGCAGTGTGCGCGCATCGAGCAGTTCGTCCGTGGCCGGTTGCGCCTTCCACCAGAACGCCGCCAGCGCCAGCAAAACGACGGCCGTCATCACCACCGTGATTTGAAAACTGCGCCGGTCCAAAAACCTGCCGATGGCGATGGCCAGGCCGGCGCCCAGCACGCCCGGCAGCACGATGAACAATCCGATGAGCAGGACGGCAAATGGATAGAAATGCCAGGGAACGTCGCGCACCAGGCCGAACGCCGCGAGCAACGGCGCGATCAGAAATAAAAACGCCCAGGACGCCAGCAGCGTGGATTCGATGAATTTCCACCGGAAAATCGTCCGGGTGGAAAGCGGCAAGGCGGTCAGAAACGCCGTCTCGCGATTGCGGAACAGGTTCGTGTAACTGATGATCAGGTTGCTCAACAGCAGCAACGCGAACAGAAACGCGAACATCACGTACATCAGCCGCTCCGTCAACAACACGCCCAGTCCGGTAAACTTCGCGATGAATTTCAGCCCGTGATAAAACAGCCAGAAGGACAAACCAAGATAGCCGCCGATGAAGAGCGCGATGATGGCCGTGAGCAACCGCGACTGCTCGCGCACTGACAACAGCCGCCGCCAGCCCTGGAGCACGTTTACCCGCAGTAACAACCACAACGGCGCGGGTGCGGAGTTTGTTTGAACGGAATTCCCGGGCACGGCTCAAAGCTAAGGCCGGGGAATGCGATGTGCAAACCTTCCCATGCGGAATGTCTGACTTCAGGTCGCCTGGGGCCAACCATGAAATTCAGTAAAATCAGCCGACGCCGGTTTATCTTTCTCGGTGGGTTGTTGTTGACGCCTTGGGTTGTTGCCGCCGACGCAAGATGGGTGGAACTGGAATGGGTCAAGGTTCGCCGCCTGCGTTTGACGGACGGCAAGCCAACGCATCGCTTTGTTCACTTCACCGATTTGCATCACAAAGGCGATCGCGCACATACCGAATCGGTGGTGGATACGATCAACTCGTTGTCACCGGATTTTGTCTGTTTTACCGGCGACATCATGGAAGACGTAAAATTCCTGCCCGAAGCGCTGGAAATTCTTTCCGGCATCAAATCGCCGTTGTTTGGCGTGCCGGGAAATCATGACTACTGGAGCCGCGCGCCCTTTGACCAAATGATCCGGAGCTTTGCTTCAACCGGCGGCGCCTGGCTGGTTGACGAACAGCGAGTAATTGCCGGTGGAAAAATCAACCTCATCGGGATGGCGCACGTTGGTCCCAGACACTCTTTGCCTGCCACCGGTTCAGGAATGAAGAACATCCTGCTGATGCACTATCCGGCTTGGGCGAAATTGTTCACCAACCAGAAATTCGACCTGCTGCTGGCCGGGCATTCGCATGGCGGACAGGTCCGCATCCCGTTTTACGGGCCGATCATACTTCCTTTCAGCGTGGATGAATACGACCTCGGCCTGTTTCAAACTTCAGCCGGCCCGTTGAATGTCAGTTCCGGCATCGGCTGGTATCCCATCCCGGTGCGATTCAATTGCCGGCCGGAAATCGTGCTCGTCGAAATTTGAGCTGCGTGTCATTTCCCGTTGAAGCCGCAACGAACGGTTTGTATCGTGCGGGCAATGTTGCCGCCGGAAACAAAAAACAGGCTCGTTCCCCCTGCCGGTGGCGGAGGTGCTGCTGCACCGCCGCGCGCCGCGGCAGTGGCGCGCCCACCCAAACTAACCAGGCCGGGAGCAACATCAGCATTACAAGCGCCCGTCACCTCACTCTGGGGCGTTGGCGCGGAACGCGCGGCACAACTGGCGCGCCTCGACATTCACACCATCGAGGATTTGCTGTTGCACCGGCCGCGGCGTTACGAAGACCGCCGGCATTTCAAAAACATTTCCGAGCTGAACAAAGACGAACCGGCCACCGCGCGCGGCACCATCGTCGCGCAGGGACTCAAACGCTTTCGCAAGGGAACAAAATCCGTTTTTGAATTCATCCTCGAAGACGATACCGGCCGGCTGCATTGCCGCTGGTGGAACCTGCCGTTCATGGAAAAATATTTCGCGGTCGGCGACGAGGTTTTCGTCTTTGGCAAACTTGTTGAAACCAAGCCGCGCACAATGGACCATCCGGAGTCCGAAGTCATCGAAGGCGGCGAGGAAAGTTTCATCCACATCAACCGCATTGCGCCGGTCTATCCGCTCACCGAGGGCCTGCCGCAACGATGGCTGCGCGGACTGATCTGGCGGGCGCTGGAAAGGTTTGAGAACCAACTCGTAGGACAGGCGTCGCGCCTGTCTCCATCTTTACATCAGGAAAATTTGAGACAGGCTGGAAGCCTGTCCTACGCGAATGCCGTCCGCATGATTCATTTTCCCGAGGAATTGACCGATGTGGAAATCGCGCGGCGGCGGCTGGCGCTGGACGAATTCATCGCGCTGCAAAGCGCGATGCGCCTTCGCCGGAAGAATTTTGAGGCCCGGTCGCGCGCCCTGCGCTGCGGCGGCGATAATCGCCTGATGAAACCATTCCTGGCGCAACTCGGCTTCAAACTCACTGACGCGCAAACGAAGGTGCTCCGCGAAATCCGCGCAGACATGAGTGGCGCGGGTGTCTCGCCCGCTCGGTCCGAATCAGCAACTCGCGGGCGGGACGCCCTTGCCAATACGACGGCGACTCCCATGCGGCGATTGCTGCAAGGCGACGTTGGTTCCGGCAAAACCGTGGTGGCGGCCTGCACGGCGTTGATGGCCTTGGAGAGCGGATTCAACGTTGCGCTGATGGTGCCGACGGAAATCCTGGCGGAACAGCATTTCCGGAATTTTCAAAAATGGTTTGAGCCGCTGGGCGTGAAAGTGGAATTGCAAACGGGAAGCCGCAAGACGGTCGAAGGTCGAGAGCCGAGAGTCGAGAGCCAGCGGTGTCGCTCGTCCTCGTCTCTCGTCCCTCGTCCCTCGACTTTGATTGTTGGAACACACGCCCTGCTCACGTCCGGCTTCGAGTTGCCACGCCTCGGCCTGGTGATTATTGACGAGCAGCACAAGTTCGGCGTGGCCCAGCGCGAACAACTCGTGCGCAAGGGCGATTATCCGCATCTGCTGGTGATGACGGCGACGCCCATTCCGCGCACGCTCGGCCTGACACTTTACGGCGACCTCGACGTTTCGGTGATTGACGAGATGCCGGCGGGGCGCGGCCGGGTGAAAACATTTGTGCGAACGGCGGATAAATTGCCGAAGGTCTGGGAATTCATCCGCGCGAAACTCGCCGCCGGCCGTCAGGCGTATGTCATTTATCCGCGCGTGGAAGAACAGGACACGGCGAATGACCTGAAAGCTGTGACGAAGGAATTCGAAAACGTGCAGCGTGTCTTCGCACCGTTCCGCGTCGGACTGCTGCACGGACGGTTGAAAAGCCGGGAAAAGGAGGAAGTGATGGCGGCCTTTCGCGCGAACCGGATTCAAGCGCTGGTCGCCACGGCCTTGATCGAGGTGGGGTTGGATGTGCCGAATGCGAGCATCATGCTCGTCGAAAATGCGGAGCGGTTTGGATTGGCGCAGTTGCACCAGTTGCGCGGACGCATCGGACGGGGCGCGCACGAATCGCAGTGCATCCTGATTTCCAGCGCAAAAAACGAGGAGGCGCGGCAACGATTGAAAGTCCTGGAGGAAACGGCGGACGGATTCCGCATCGCCGAGGTGGACCTGAAATTACGCGGGCCGGGCGAGCTACTTGGCCGGCAACAGAGCGGTTTGCCCAAATTCCGCTTCGGCAATCTGGCGGACGATCTCGATTTAATCCGGCAGGCGCGGGAATGGGTGGCGCAGAATGGCTAACTCTGGTGGTGGGTCTGTTTGTTCGATGGGGCGAGGCTATTGACGAGCCGTATCGCCTTGCTTCGGCGCGCCGAGCCCGCTCGCGAGGACGCTCGCCCCACCGCTTGGTTAGGAACCGGCTTATCGCTTTGTCTCCGGCTTCGAGTTTAACTTCGGCCCGGATTATGCTCAAACGCGGCCAGCCAACGGTATGAAAACGTATTTGATAGTCTTGACGGTAACCGCAGTTTTGCTGGCCGGTTGCGGCGGCAAAAATTCCGGCGCATCCACGCCGTCCACCAATTCAACCGCCGGCGGTACCAATGGCGGCAGCTTTGTCACTGCGCCGGTGGATTATTTAAACACGGCGGTGAAGGCGCAGAAAAACATGACCAGGACAATTGACGTATCGTATCTGAATGAAGCGCTTTCACAATTCAACGTGCAGGAAGGGCATTATCCCAAAGACCTTCAGGATCTCGTGCCGAATTACGTCGCGAAACTTCCCACCCCGCCTTACGGTTACAAACTGGACTACAACGCCAACAACGGAACGGTGAGAGTGGTGACACAGTAATCCATCATTCTGGGGGATTGACGACTTTTCCTTCTCGACTGCGCGAGCCCAAACCGGTCCGGGTTGCTTCGGCTGCGACATAATATCAGCTTCAGTGTTAAATGTTGTAACCTAACGTGTCATTTATTCGTCACCCAAATGATGTATAGTTCAACAATGCGTTTGATTGTAGCGTTTTCCGCGATGGCCTTGGCCTTCGCCCTTTCCCCCTGCTCCCGCGGGGCCACTTTTCTGTCGGGTCTGTCCTTTATTCCGGCGACCAACGCTCCGCTGGCCGGGCTTCTGTCCTTGACCACCCCTGTGGATACCCGGATCAGCGTCCTGGTCAGCGACGGGACCGATGTTTGGGAACGGGATTTCTACGATTACGCCACGGCACATTCGGTGCCGTTGCTGGGATTCAAGCCTGATCGAACGAATCAGATTCTGGTTACCGCTTACGACAAGAACCGGAATGCCTACACCGCCGCACAGCCGTTGACTTTTGTCACCGCTCCCCTGCCGACTAATTTTCCCACCAGTGTCGTCTTGAAAAGTGAACCGAGCCAGATGGAGCCGGGTTATACGTTGTTCCTCGTTCGGGGCGGGAACGGTCCTCCCGGTTACTATACCATCATAGATAATTCCGGAGAGGTGGTCTGGTACAGCCCGGCCCCGAATCCAACGGCTCAACTCGATGTGCGGCAACTTAACAACGGCGATTTATTTACCGAATTTGAGCCGCCAACCAACTGTTTCCTGGAGATGAACATGCTCGGGGAAACGGTCCACACCTTGTCTCCCCCCGCGGCCTACCCCATAAATCCCCATGACGGCATCCCGACCGATCATGGCACCATCCTGTATTTAAGCGATGTCAGCCGGATGGTGTCCAACTTCCCGAGCAGCGATACCATCTCAAATGCTCCGTTGGTGAAGACCAATATTGATGATAATCCGGCGGTCGAAATTTCCGCCACCAACGGGGCCTTGGTCAATGTATGGTCCCCGCTGGACTTGTTGGGTCCGACGCGGGTGACCTACCTGACCTACGAATTCAAAAATGGCTATGGCGTGGATAATGAGCACGCCAACGCAATCCTCGAGGATACCAATGATAATTCCATCATCGTTTCCCTGCGCGACCAGAATGCGGTTTTCGATTTCTCCCGATCCGGCCAATTGAAATGGATCCTCGGCCCCCCCGCGGGCTGGAGCACGAACTTTCAGCCATACCTGCTCACGCCGGTGGGCACACCATTCGAGTGGAATTATGGCCAGCATGCGCCGGAGCTTACGCCCCAAGGCACGTTGCTGGTTTATGACGACGGCAATGACCGCGCCAGTCCTTTCGACCCGCCCGTACCTGATCAGACCAATTACAGCCGTGGGGTGGAGTTCAGTATCAACGAAACCAACATGCAGGTTTCCCAGGTCTGGGATTCCAGCCTGGCGGACGAGGACCGGCTTTTTACAACGGTTGTGGGAAAGACTCAGTGGCTCCCCCAAACCCGGGATATCCTGGTCACCTACGGCTATGTCACCTATGTCAACGGCGCTCACCCCAGCGCTTACTCGCCCGGTGCGACCATGGTGCGAATCATCGAGTACACGCATGATCCGGTGCCGCAGGTGGTGTTTGATCTGTCCTTTTTTGACTACACCAACACCAGCGCGACCTATGCCGGATATTTAATTTACCGCGCAGAGCGCGTTCCCGATCTCTATCCCCATCCCGTTGAGCCGGTGGCTGACTTGACGATCAACGATGACAGCGGAATACCGCTCATGGAGTTTTCCGCAGACCCGACCCACAGCTATCTGATCCAGGCTTCAACCGACCTGGTGAACTGGACGGCCATTGGAGCGCCCGTGCAGGAAGGGGGCGTCGGCGATTATGATTTTGAGGATCTGAACGCGGACCAGTACACGACCCGTTTTTATCGCGTGGTCACGCAGTAGAAAAGCGCAGTTATTCGTCAAAGCGAAATGAATTTCAGCACCTGTACTTCGCGCTTGAAGACGAATTGGATGATGTTGCGGTCGAACTGGACGTCGAGC
This sequence comes from Verrucomicrobiia bacterium, assembly GCA_035605035.1. Classification (GTDB taxonomy): domain Bacteria; phylum Verrucomicrobiota; class Verrucomicrobiia; order Limisphaerales; family UBA11358; genus UBA11358. The sequence goes on along the minus strand of DATNHI010000001.1, from coordinate 5,159 downwards.
GGCGCGCGCTTTTGCTGGTAATCCCACATGATTTCCCCATTTCTGGGGTTGATGCGCCGGATGCGCACAAACGACGGGGTGGGCGTTATCCCGGCCAGGTCCGCCAGGCCAGAATCGCCCCCTGCATGATTCACGTAGTAAGTGTAGATGAATTTTCCCGACAGGTACGATATGAAGTTGCCTGGTTGCATTTTCCACAATATCCGGCCGGTTTTGGGGTCCAACTTCAGAAAGACAGCATCGGTTGTCTGGCTGATGTCAATCTGCTTCGCATATTTGATGTTCTCCGGGCTGGCGGTGGTGCTGTTCACATAAAGCATTCCCTTGTCATCAAAAAACAAACCGGCAATGCCCACGGAAGGCAGACGCCAGCGCGGATTGCCGGTGGCCAGATCAAACGCCGTCAGCACCGCCTGGTCAAAAATGTAGAGCGTATCGCCGTGTTCGACGCACGGGCCATCGCCATACGGCGACTTTTCGCTGCTGAACGTGTTCGCTCCCTCACCCAGGATGCCGGCGCCGGCCGGAACACTGTAAGCGAGCGTGGCCTGCCACAGTTTCTTGTTCGATTTGTCCACAACAATGACGTTCTTGCCGGCCGTCAGCACATTCACGGTCTTCAACGGAAACAAGGCTGGCGGTCCCACCACCTCGCCGGTCCAATCCGCCGTGTCGGCGGAATCCGGGCGGTGAATCGTGACTTGATAACGGCTGTCATCCTCCTGCACGGTGCTGCCGCCGTGGCTCCGTTGCATCTCATTGAGGATTTCGTTGGCGACATCGGCCGTCTTGGTGACGTTCAAATTGCCGCTGTCCAGCACGGATTTTGCCGGCGGGGCTTTCATGGCTTCGCGCTCGACGATGTTCGTTTGCACGATGCGCACGGCAAATTGCAGGTTGCCGTATTCGCTCGGGATGAGTGAAAAGGCGCCCGTCCTCCAAGGCTCATCAAACGACCCGTTCCCCAGAAGATTCCGCAGCGCCTGTGCACTGGCTTCGTCCGAACCCTCACCGGCTTCCCGCAAAATCTGTTCCTGGTGCATGCTGTTGGCCAGCAACGCGGGCAAGGCAATCCGCGCGGGCAACGGCAGATTTTGCGCCTGGGCCGCAACCTTTCCCGGGTCCAGCGGTTTGCCGAGATCGGCTCCGGGTTTCAGCGGCAGACCGGCGGTCGGCGAACCGGCGGCGGCCCGGGCCAAAGCCAGCATCGTCCGGTCGGGTACGGCTCGCGCTGTCGCCACCCCGGCTGTACCCGGCAGGTTGATTTCCTCCGAGCGCGATTCGCCGGTGGCCAGATTGATATGCTGGATGACTTCCTGACCGCCTGCGTTCTCACTCATCAGCAACATTTCGTTGCCCTGCAAACGCGTCTCGCCAAACCCGCCCGTGAGCGCGATTTCCTGCAACACCTTGCCGGTGTTCCAATCATAGTGCGTCAGTTTGTCCAACGCACTGACCCAGACATTCGAGCCGCTGACCTGCAATTGCAGTCCCGCCGTCATCTCCTGGGTAATTAATTCAGTCATATCCATGCCTTTTCCCAGGGAAGCCACCGCGTCCGCGTCGGCGCTGGCTTTGGCGACCGCGTCTTTGATCAATTGCGGGTCAACCAACTGTTTTGACCAGATTTCTTTTTTGGACTTGATGTCGTAGCGCGCCAGGGTGCCGCCATGCAGGAACACCAGTTGGCTGTTCCCGCACAGTTTGGACTGGCCGGAATGAGCGGCATCGGTGAAGCGAACGGAGAAAACCGGATGGGGAACCGAACCGAACCATGCGTACCAGAACCAAAAACCCAGCAATACAGCCACGCCGGCGCCAATGGCGGCGGAAATCCGGCCGATCTTCTGCCAGTATTGGGCCTCGACCACCCATTTTTGGCCCTCATAAACCGGAACCCTGATTTTCCGCGCGTCCGCCTTGGCTTTGCATAGCGGCGAGCAAACGAAGCCGAAATGTTCCATGCACTTCGGGCAAATCGGCTTCTGGCAAACCACGCAGCGTTCCGTGCAAATCTCACCCGGATGCCTGAGACAAGCCTGGGCCGCAGTGGAGCCGGCCGCGACTTCCGCAGTTGGACCGGCCGGTGCAGCCGCGGTCGAGATACGCAGCCGCGACCCCGCAACGGGTACTGGCGGAGGAGGCGCCGCGACCGGGACCGAAGTGTCCGGCAGCGGCGCAACCGCCGGCGCAGCCAAACCCAGCTCCTGCCGGATCAAGCCATTGACGAAATCGGAGGCGTCCAATCCGCAGCTTTGGCAGATAAACGTTATCGGGTGCTCCGCCATGTCCGGCGTGACGTCGAAGGCATATTTCGCACCACATGCACACTGGATTTTCATAGGACGCTAGGGCCGGGGATTCAATATCACAACGCCCGCATTGGTTGCGAGCGGAAACGGAATGAGCGGCGGGGTCATTTGCATACTTCCGTCGCCGAAAAGAAAATTTCCGCCGTATTTGTGATGGTTGTTGCCCGGCGGTTTGCCGGTGGTGGAAAACGCGTCATCGCCGGCATTCTTGGGCAGGGTGTTCACCAGCCGGTCGGACATCAATACCTGTTGCGCGTCGTTAAAAGGCGCGCCCATGAAATAGGCATAGCTGATCTTTCGTTTGCGGAAAGACTGGCTTTCCGGCAAGGCCGAGTCCCGGCCGCCCGGACAGATGAAAATGGACGTCTCCGTCGTGTAACGCGGCACCAGGACGTACAACGCTTCTTCCGCGGTTTGCGCGTTGGTGTTGACCGGCAATTTCCCGGCATAGTCAGTGGCGTAAATTTGCATGGCCAGGTAAATTTTCGACAGGTTTTGTTGGCAGGCCTTCTTTTCGGCGCGCTGCCGGCTGGGCGAACCAAAGCCGTACATCATCGTGGCCATGATGAGCATCAGCGCCAGCACGACCAGTAACTCGATGAGCGAAAATCCCGCCCGGGCCGGATATATAACGCAGCAAACTTTTCGAAAGCCGTCCGCCTGAATTCCCTTGCTTTGCCCAAACGCCGTCATAGTTGTCTTATAACTTAATCTTGGACCTGGGGCAATGCAAAGTTGCTCACTTAAAGGCCAAATCCCCCTCGCCAATGCTGAGACTCCGCGTGAATGTGATCGGCCGGGCTGCGTCAATGGCTTTCCTGCGAAGGTGCTTGTGTCTGCGGCCCAAAGTCATACACGGACACGCTCTCCGGCGGCACACGGCCAAAGACAAACGGCAGCGGCCCCCAGACCGACGCGTAAAAACCGGCACCCATCGTTTCATTCCAGGTCGCCAGCAGGCTGGGACCGGGAAACGTCAGGCTTTCGCGCAGCGTAAGCTTTTGCGGATTTGTGGAAAAGCGATCAGGGTCGAAAAGATTGGAGTTATTGTGCGGGATGGCGAGATGATCACCCGGTTGGGCAACGGCATGTTCCGAATCCAGCGCCGAGGCGCCCGCGGCGTCCAGGTAATACTGAAATCCCCAATGCCCCTCAAACCACAACGTTCTTGTCGTGTGCCCATATTCGGCCCAGACCTGCCGGGCGCTTTGGCGGACTGCGCTGGCGAGCTGGAAATCGGCGCGCGCCGCCAGCAGGGCAAGCGGCCCGGCGGCGGCGAGACAAATGCTCACACCGCGCGCCCAGGTTTCACGGTCCGCCAAAACTTTTCGTTCCAGTTGCCGGACGAGCAATATCCCCAGCGCTGGCGCCACGGGCAGGAGTGAGCGTCCGTTGGCAATCCAATTAAATAACACCGCGAACAGAACCGTCCCAAACACCCACAGCCCCAGCAGGCACGAGAGCGCGTCGCGCCGTGTCCAAACTTCCGCCAACGTCAGTGCCAGCACCCATGCGCCGCCAATTGCCCAGAAAATGATTTGCGCTTCCATGAACGGCCCGGTCACGTCCGGCAGCCAATCAATTTTCTGCGTCGCCGACCTGCAGATGAGCGCGGCGAAAGCCCCCAATCCAACCACTGCCGCAAACACCGCCAGCAGGCGTGTCCGCCAAAACAGCGGCACGAAAAAAGATGCCACCGCCAAACAGCCGCCCGTGAAGGTCAGCCCGGTCAAAACGGTAGCTATTCGTGAAAATCCATATTGTGCTTTTACTGACAAGGCGTAACCGGTTGCGCTGGCGAACAAGGGATGACCGTAAAGCAGCACGGTGGCCAATTGATAGACGATGAGCATCGCCAGCGGGATGAGCAGGCGGAGGATCCACCAGCCCGGCCGGCGTTTATCAATCAACGTACTCACCGCCAGCAACGGAACCAGGCACGCACCATAATATTTCGTGAGTGCCGCCAGCCCGATTAAAAGTCCGGCGGCGGTCAATTTCCAACAATGGTTTTCCTCCATCCCTTCCAACCACAACACGACCGCCCACACCCAGAAGGCCAGCATCATCACGTCGCACATGACGGTTGTGGCAGAAATCAAAAAGACCGGCGTGAACAGCGTGGCGAGCGCCGCCAGCAGCGGCCAGCGGCACAGCCGTCGCGCCAGCCGATACGTGCCCCAGATCGCGGCCAGGGCGGGCAACAAAAACGCGGCGTGCAAGCCCGCTTCGCTCCAACCGAAAATTTTTGCCGCCAGCGCCAGATAATAGCAGGCCAAAGGCGGATTTTTCGTTACGACCGCCATCGGCATCGCGGTCCCATACCAATTGACGTTGAACCCGTAGGGATTGCCCGGGTGCGCCTGGATCTGGCGCGCCGTCCAGAGAAAAAGCGGCTCATCCATGTTAAATGGTTTGGCCAGGAACGGAACCAGCGCCGCCAGCACAACCAGGGTGAGCGTCCAATAGGGACGCCGTACAAACCATTGCCGGATTTCATTCAACCGGTCCCGGCTGAAACGCCATGTCGAAGCCGCCATGTCAATCTCTTCTAACGAAATCCAGTCCGGGTGAAAACATTTTTCGCTCGCCAAAACCGCCTGGCGCAGGCAAAGAGTGCGTTTCGGTTTTTGATTTCATGAACGAACAGATTGTCATTCTTGATTTTGGCTCGCAATACACGCAGGTCATTGCGCGCCGCATTCGCGAATGCAACGTGTATTCGCAAATCCTGCGCTTCGACACACCCGCGAAGGAAATCGCCGCGCTGAAACCCAGGGGCATCATCCTGTCCGGCGGCCCATCCAGTGTTTATGCCCCCAAAGCGCCGCTGCCCGACAAAAAAAT